>NZ_JBYTDY010000003.1:139751-370321 GCF_058791835.1 Paenibacillus sp. EB106-04-04-XG159
ATTTGTATAGTTACCTGCTGCCGCATTCGTGTAACCGCTGTTTGCTGCATTTGTATAGTTACCTGCTGCCGCATTCGTGTAACCGCTGTTTGCTGCATTTGTATAGTTACCTGCTGCCGCATTCGTATAGCTGTTGTTCGCCGCGCTTGTGTAGCTGCTGCCTGCTGGGTTTGCGTAGCCGCTGTATGCAGCATTCGTGTAGCTATTGTTTGCTGCATTCGTGAAGTCGCCATGGGTTTGTGCTGTCACGCTCGGTACCTGACCAGATGCTTGAAAGCTGTTAGGCACTACGTTCTGATGCGCTCCATGAGTTTGTGCTGTCACGCTTTGTACTTGTCCAGATGCTTGAAAGCTGTTAGGCACTACATTCTGATGCGCTTCATGAGTTTGTGCTGTCACGCTTTGTACTTGTCCAGATGCTTGAAAGCTGTTAGGCACTACGTTCTGATGTGCTCCATGGGTTTGCGCTGTAATGCTCTGTACTTGTCCTGCTGGATTATATGACGAATTCGCATAACCTTGAGCTGACATATTAGAAGCCTCGCTTGCAATACCACCGCTCAAGCTATGGCTTCCATATCCTGCAGTTGCCATATTGCTTCCTGCAAAGCCACCCGCATAATTAGAATTACTCATACCAGCTTGATTATAAAACCCTTGATTGCTCTGCGCTCCAGCATTATTGCCGCTATATGTACTAGCTACAATTCCGCCAGATAAACCTGCACCAAAGGTTGAAGCGTTTCCTTGCTGCATGTTCTGTCCTTGAGACATTGTTATTCCTCCTTCAATGTGATAACACAGCCGAACCGATGGTCAGCTCTCGAAGTTAGTATGCATAATTGCTTGGGATATTTATGCACCGTATATTCCAATTACCACATTGAAAATGCCCTGTAAGGTGAAACGTACACTAGGTCTCTGCTTGACTCCTAATGATGAAAGTGACAGTCCATCTCAAATCTCCAAATACGCCCCTTGTTCCTTAAGCATCATCTGTACTCGCTTGATATCGACGTTCTGTACATCAACACGATCTCTGACTGCTATTGCTGCAGCAACCCCTCCGGCTTGGCCGATGGCTCCCGTCGTCGGTGTTGTCCTTATCGCCGCCTGCGCCTCGAACGTCGCCGAGATGCATCGTCCGATCACAATCAGATTCTTCACGTTCTTCGTGACCATGCAGGCATAAGGAATACTGTACATGCCGCCCCATTCCAGCTTCTGATACTTCGTTCCTTCTCCATCAGGGCTGTGTATATCAATCGGATATCCGGAATGCGCAATCGTATCTTCAAACAGCCGCTGTCCAAGCAGATCCTCCACCGTAAGGGTATACACACCGACGATCTGTCTAGAGCTGCGCACACCGATCGACGGACCTGTCGATTCAACGACAGCATGCTCAAATCCCGGAATATACTTGCGAACGAAATATTCCAGCTCCCGGCACTGCCTGCGCCCTTCGATCTCCGCTCGGCTCAAGCTGAACGCATCTGTTGCATCATGACCGATGATCCGAGTCGTATTCAAGATCACTTCACCTGGGTTATTGGTCTCGAAGAACAGGAGGTTTTCCCGCGGTATCGATATCTCGCCTCTTGCCTTTGCCTCTTTGAACAAGCTGTCAAACCCTGCAATGGAAAGGCGAGGTGCTTTCTCAATAATGGAGGTGTCCCCTTTATACATAGGGAAATCTTCCGGATGCGAGTGAACATAAGCCTTGACGCTCGATATATCCACATTGTACATCTTCATCTTCAGCGTCATCGGCTGCATAGCGCCATCCGAATCTCTGCCTTTCGTAAAACCTGCTCCCGCTCCGACAGACAGGTCTCCGTCCCCGCTGCCGTCAATGAATATGGATGCCTGAATCTCGCTTAATCCAGATTTGTTGCATACGGTTATGCTAATAATCCGTCCGTTCTCAGTCTGAACGCCGGTCAGCATTGTATGATAGAGAATATCTGCTCCCGCTTCCGTCACCATCAATTCTAGTTCATGCTTCATCGCTTCAGCGTCAAATGGCGTTATTGAATACGTAAATCCTACGGTGTCGAAGATATGACCAGGAGACTTGTTCAGCTTCTTCAGCCGCTCGATTAACTGATCAATGAAGCCCTGAATCACCTGCTTCTCCCCTGCGTGAAAGGTCATCATGGGTCCTACTCCGTTTGCAGTAAGGGTGCCCCCTAAGAATCCATGCGACTCTACGATCAGCGTCTTTACGCCTGCCGCCGATGCTGCGATGGCGGCCATTGCACCTGAGATTCCGCCTCCCACTATCACAACGTCATACCTACTATTAACGTTATTCATATCACTCTCACCTTTCGAATTAATCGATAAGCATTTGTAATATTCATAGCTGTAATTAAGTACTCTATCAGGCTTTTCCCTACTCTATAACGTTGTTGACTCTGCATTTGGCCCGATAATCACCAGGCGTTACGCCATGAGCCTTCTTGAACGTTCGGATAAAGTTCTGGGAGTTGTGATAACGAAGATGCTCAGCGATCTCAAAGATCTTCATGTCTGTGTACTGCAGCAGCTCCTTCGCTTTATTCATTCGGAATAAGATGAGATAATCACTGAATGTAATGCCCAGCTCCTCTTTAAACATTTGACTAAAGTGAGATGGCGGAACCTCAGCAATCTCTGCAAGCATAGGCTGGGAAAGATCCTCGTCATAGTGTTCGGAAATATAATGGAGTACGAGCTCCATCGTCTTATAGCTATGCTCCGTTCGCATCGATTGAATGTGACCAGCTATAATCACGAACACATGCTCGTAGGCCCAGTGCTGAATATGCGCCATCGTTTTCATTTCTCCTAGCTTGCCATACATATTGTAGTTAAAGAGTGCTGCTTCTTCAGGTGCAAAGTTGTAGAACTCTCTTACGGCGTAAGAAATTAGCTGCGTGTACATCATTAATACTTGTGCAGCATGAAGATTCGGCGCTTCTCGAAGCTTGTTCGAAAACTGCTCCAGGAGCAGGCTTACTTCTTCTAAGTTACCTACCTTCATCTGCATCATGATCTGCTGCTCAATCTCATAGGGATACTCGTAGGTTCGATGTTCTTGCAAAGGCTCTACCTGATCCACATAAATAACATGCCCAACCCCAATCACCAAGCGATATTGAAGCGCATTCCGCGCCTCCACAAACGACTTGCGTATATCGGTCCGTTCATAGCATCGGCCAATTCCAATAGTAGATTCTAGCTTCAATGCATGAGCAATGGCTTCCGAGATGTTCTCCCCATATTGAAACGCCGTATTCATCCTTGCTTGAGAAGTTGCGTCCCCATGGTTCATGATGATCACGAACTGATTAGGACCTATCTTGGTCAGTATGCCCGGCGATTCCTTCGGAATTATTTCTTCACATATATTAGTTGCTGCATAGACTAGCAGTTGAATATCTCGTTCACTTAGCTGCTCGTGGACATTAAGCTCAACACAAAAGGCCGTGTAATAGTGACTTATCTGCGGCAGATCAAAGTACTCAAACTGCTGCTCGATATCTTTCTTCCTTACGTGCTCTAGCAGCATCGTTTGGATAAAGCCAGAAGCCAGAATAGGCTTCGATCGCTCCACCTGATTGTGCAAGGAGGTGTTGATCTCTTGAAGGGTATCCATATACGAATTAATAAACCCGATTTCATCTTTCTTACCTGCAGACTCGGGCAACTGAGATTTACCGCGAATTCGATTAACAATCGAATTAATAC
Source organism: Paenibacillus sp. EB106-04-04-XG159 (assembly GCF_058791835.1). NCBI lineage: Bacteria > Bacillati > Bacillota > Bacilli > Caryophanales > Paenibacillaceae > Paenibacillus > Paenibacillus sp. EB106-04-04-XG159. The sequence goes on from NZ_JBYTDY010000003.1 coordinate 143,487, forward strand.
CATAATAGAAATTCCGAGATAAAAGTAAAGCAGCTACTAAGCAGATGACGATTAAGATAAAGCAAGCGATAAAGGTTATCTTCTTGATCTGATTAAAGTGCGGCAGCAATTCGGTCGTTGGTACGACGGACAAATAAGTCCACTGATTCAAAGGCGACTTCCAATAGCTGACTAGCATTTTTTTCTGATCCATATATTCATAAAAAGAGCTTTCAAACTGATGATGATTCAACACCTCAGAGACAAGCGGGTATTGAGATAGGTCATCTTGAAGCAAATCACGATTCCAATCTGAAAATACAGTGCCTGATGGAGTAACGATGAGCATTTCGCTTTGTCGATCACTATCCATCTTATTGTAAACTTCAAAAAATGCCCGGTCCTTTAACCGAACAATAATATAGCCTAGAGGCTTCTCTGCCGATATGGGTACAGCACGAACATATGTAATATTTTTGGCTTTGCGGCGATGACTAGGGTGCTCATTGAGATCATCCACCCAAAAGTACAGCTCCTTATTCTGTTGAATCTTCTCATACAATAGCGGGTCCAAATATTGCTTAGCAGGACGAAGTCCTCCTTCGTAAAGGACGATCTGATCGGTCTTCTTTAGATACAAGGTGGCGGACTCTACATTATCTACTAACACTTCAATTGTGCTCAATAAGGATTTCATTTCACGATACGTGACGTGATCACCTGTTACATTATCAGATGTAAGAAACTTATCTAATGAGGTCGTGAATAGGTGCTGAATAATATTTTTATTTAACGTAATAAGCTTATCATCAATACGCTGTTGAACCTGCTTTAATGTTTCGATCTTAGCTCGACCCAACTCCTGCTGCAGACTAGATGAAGTGATTGTGTAGGAGACCACACTAAAGATCAGAATCGGTATGATGGCAATTAAGCAGGTGCCTATTATAAATTTCAATCGCAATCTGCTAGTAAATGATAGCCACTTCAACATGTCACTTCCTCGTATACAGTGGGTGAAGATGAAATTGGAAAAGAGGGAGAAGTCGGCTCCCTCTTTCCATTTATTGTGCTTTATTACTTATTCTTAGCATACCACTCATTTACTTCTTTTGTCATTTGTTCGCCGCCTTTGTTCTTCCATTCCGCTACAAAGGCATCAAACGAATCGATCGGTTTTTCACCGGTTACGACTTTAATGGAGTACTCCATAGCAAACTTTTCGAGATCGGCCATTTTCTCTTGCATAGTCGGTGTTAAGACAGCAACCGCAGGATTCGTCACACCGAGCTTTTCGATCTTTTTCCACTCATCTAGTTGAGCTTGAGCGACTGCTTCAGGAGCGCCTGGTGTCGTATAGTAAGGGTTGAATTTGTTGTGTGCGACGAGGTTAAGCACGCCATCAGCCTTGTATTGATCTGTCAGAACAGGAGCGCCATTCACCATATTATGGTGAACTCCTTCAACTCCTACACGTTTGAAATCAAGCGCATCCTGTGTTGCCTGCCAGTCCAAAACCTCCATAATCTTCTTCAGCTTCTCATCCGAAACCTTAGCGTTAATGACCCAGTGACCATAGAAGCCGTGGGATTGCATAACACCGTACTTGCCGGTTGGACCAACTGGCGGATCGATCATGATAATCTCTGCTTTAGGATTCAGCTTTTGAGCGTCAGCCACTTCTTGACCGTAGTTTGTGATCCCTGCGCCTATCATAATCCCCATCTTACCAGCAATAAACTTCTCATGAACTTGAGAATAATTCAATACAGGAAAATCTTTGTCAATAGCACCTTGCTTATATAGGTTGGCCAGCCAATTCAGCGAATCCTTGCGTCCTTGACTTACCAGCCAATTCTCTAGTGTGCCATCTTCCGAAGCTCTCCACATATTCCCCGCATCAAACGCCATCCACAGCTGATCCAGGAAGGTGAGCTGCTCACCAACTGCGATACCAAATGTATCATCCTTTCCATTTTGATCAGGGTCCATCGTCGTGAATTTCACAGCAACATCAGCAAATTCCTCTACTGTCTTAGGAATTTCGAGGTTTAGTTGATCTAACCAATCTTTACGAATAAACACGGTGCTTGTTTGAAGGGGACGTGTTCTTGGGATGGAATACAACTTCTTATCTACCTTGACGTTTTCAAATGTTTGCTGAGGTGTTTCCATAATGTTTGGATATTGAGTAACGACAGAATCTAGCTCTTTAAATGCGCCTAGACGAATGTATTTGAGAAGCTCTGGGTCTGGATATGTCGTCCATACCATGAGGTCTGGCAGCTCTCCTGAAGCAACGGTGAGTCGAGTCTTCTCCAAATAACCGCCTGATGGAATAGCAAGCAGATCCAGCTCAACATCCAACTTGTCTTCCATCCACTTCCAAGCTTCACTCTTCTGCGGCGCATCGCCGTTAAGCGGATACATCATGCTAATCTTGTGCCTTTCCTTAGGCTTATCGTCTGGCTTATTGTCTGGCTTAGTTGTCTGCTCGGGCTTTACTTCCGTTCCTTCACCTTTAGCATCCTTCGTGCTTCCCCCGCCGCATGCCGATAGTAGAGACAGCATGAGAACTGCGACTAACATGAACGCGAATTTCTTTCTGATTTGGTTCACGATTACCCCTCCTGTAATGAATGATCTATCAGAAAGGCAAATGTCCTAAAAACCATTAGCCTTTTACTGATCCAAGTAATACCCCTTTAGCAAAATGCTTCTGTAAAAACGGATAGACGAATAGGATGGGTACGGTCGCTACGATAATGGCTGCCATTTTAATCGTCGTCGGCATGATCTCCAATGCTTCATTCGCAATCGCTGCTTGGAATTCTTCTGTTGAGCCTTGAATAATCATCTGCCGTAGAATAACTTGAATCGGCCATAGCTTGGAATCGGTTACATACATGATGGAGGAGAAGAACTGGTTCCAGTGGCCTACAGCGTAAAATAGAGTGAAGGTGGCCATAGCCGGCAGGGATAACGGGAGCACGATACGGAATAAGACTCCGATATTCGTACACCCGTCCATCTTCGCGGATTCTTCCAGCTCTTCAGGAATCCCTTGAAAGAAGTTCTTCAATATAATTAAGTTGAACGCGCTAATGCCGCTTGGAATAATGACCGACCAAAAGGAATTAAGCAATCCCAACCATTTCATGACGAGAAAGCTTGGAATCATCCCGCCTGAAAAAAGCATCGTGAACAATACGAGAAATAGCATCACTCGTCTGCCCTTTAATCGCTTCTTGGATAACGGATACGCCATAAGCACGGTTAACACGAGATTGGTAAGGGTGCCGACGACCGTTAGTGATATCGTCATCCACAGTGCTCTAGTAAAGTGTGAGTTGCTTAGAATCAGCTTGTAGGAATCGAATGTAAATGCTTCTGGCCATAGGATGAGTCCACCTCGCATAACCTGCTCCAGCGGTGATAGCGAGACGGCTAGAATATACCAGAAAGGAAATAATGTGATTACCGCGCAAAATATAAGCACAACATAGTTCAAGCCATCAAAGGCGATCTCTCCACGGCTGCGGATCTTATTCATTAGTAAACTCCCTCCTCGCCAAACACTTTCGCTAGTTTATTAGCAAGTACGACGAGAATTAAGCCAATAACGGACTTGAATAGACCAATTGCAGTCGTATAGCTGTAGTTCCCTCCCACAAGTCCTTCACGATAAACATAAGTTTCGAACACATCGCCTACACCATATGTTGTCGCGCTCAGCATAAGAAAGATCTGTTCAAATCCGTTGTCAAGCACGTGACCTAAGCGAAGAATGAGGAGAATGAGTATCGTACTGCGAATCGCCGGCAGCGTAATATGCCAGAGCTGCCTCCAACGATTAGCACCATCCACTACTGAGGCTTCATACAGCTGCGGATCGACACTGGAAAGTGCCGCTAGAAAGATGATCGTTCCCCAGCCTGCCTCCTTCCATATGCTTTGCAGGATGATCAGGGGCCTGAACCACTCACTAGAGGTTAAGAAGTTCTGCGCCTGTCCGCCTATTTTCACAATGTATTCGTTTACAATTCCATCATGAGTAGACAGCAGCAAGTATGTCATCCCTGCAACGACCACCCATGAAATAAAGTGCGGCATATAAACAATTGATTGAACGATGTTTTTGAAATATTTTTTACTTACTTCATTAAGCATTAATGCCAAAAGGATCGGCACCGGGAAGAAGAAAGCTAGGTTAAGCAAACTAATAGCAAGGGAGTTGCGAAAAATCGACCAAAACCCATCATAATTCCAAAGTGTTATAAAATGCTTTAAGCCTACCCATTCACTCTTCCATACCCCGGCGAAAGGATTATAATCTTGAAACGAAATGACAATCCCCCACATAGGCAGGTAACGAAATAGCAGGAAGAAGATAATGCCTGGAATTAACATGAGATATAAATCTCCGTCGCTGAATACACCAAGACGTGATCGACGTCGCTTAGGCGATGGCGGAGTGATAATAGAAGTACCCTGCTGCATACGCTCGGCTCCTTTCTTAGGGGTATCTCGTGTACACTCATCATAAGAGCTGAACACGGGCTGGATATATAATCATTTAAAAAGATTATCTGGTAACGTGAGGCGGAACAGCTTGTTGTTTCTGTTAAAGTAGATGCGATGCTCTGCATCAATCGCGATATGGCCGACAATATCATCGGTGAAGGTGCGGTGCTCCAGAGTATGAGGATCTAAGATGGTAATTCGCCGTGCTAACGTGGTGTATAGCAGCCCGTTCTTGCCCCAGCGAACACAGATAGGCCGCCACTTGCTATAAGCATAAGCAGTAGGGTAGACAACCTTGCTCTTAACGACCTGATACGTTGCAGGATCTATTGCGAATAGGGTACCGTCATCAGCTCCCCAGATCAAGCCGTCCGGACCAAGCGACAATTCACCTATCATGAGAGGCTGTTGAATAGCATCGGGAATATGAGGAACAAACTCAGCTATCTTCCTCTTGTTCTCTACATCCCAAACAAATATTTGGGCTGGCCCCTCAACAGGAGGATTGCCAAGGCCTCCCCATACCGATGAGCTACCGAACACATAGCCATTCCAATAGGCTAGACCTAGTATGGATTGATTCTCTACCACCTGCGGAAACGTTTCTAACGTATCAGCTTCAGTGTCCCATACCGCAAGCGCACCGCCGTGACGTCCGTAATCAGGTACTGTCCCCGAGAATACATATCGGTCACCTGCAATCATTGTGAACGGTCGATCCTGTTTATGCTCAATCTGTCCTATCCAATCAGGATTGCTGCCTTTGAACCAATCAAAATGCAGCTGCTTCTGTGGATCATATCTATAGAGATGAGCATGTGTATAGGTGCCGAAGTATACCTGTCCGTCATGAAACGTCATGCCTTCTGTTTGCGGAAACAATCCGATCGTCCAATCTATCTTCTGTGACACTGGATCATACTTGGTCATCCCTCTATGATAGCCGCCTATGTATAGACACCCATCATCAGGACTTACCTCGAAGCATGTCAGCAGCAATGACTGAGGTTCAATATTGAGCATACTGCGCACGATGCTCAGATCAGAAAGACGAATAATGGCTTGCTCAGCGTTTACAGTAACGAGTGCGATATAATCTTCATCTTCATGCTTCACCCATTCCAACGCCTTGCAGCGTCCAGTCGGCAGTCCGCTATCGATGATCGTGACAGAGGTTCTGTGCTCCTTGTGCCAAGCGCGAAGTGTATCTCCAGCCTTATACAGCAAGAGCTTGGCGTCCTTCGGATGAGTAACCAACATCAGATTGTCGAAGTCAAACTGATCGAACAGCTCGAAGGTATCTAAGTCATAGACATACATATGGATAAAGTCTGATGCCACAAATAAGAAACGACCTACTATCCATAGCCGATCCAGAAAGCCAGATGTATGGGACAACTTCGCGAGCATGATTTCTTCCTTCTCTTGCGTGCGGAGGTTATATCGCAGGAGACACTTCTTACTTCCTGTGCTTAGGTACAGCCAGTCTTCGTCCCGGGCGATGCCGCGAAGATAATCCTGTCCTTCTAATATCGTCCCGTAATCCAGATACTGCCCGCTCTGACGATCATAAGAAAACAACTTCGATTGAGGATAGGTTCCGCCCCATATACATTGCTCATCAGGCACTAGATTGATCACCCATGGATTGGAAGGATTCTTGCCCAGCTGCTCCAGCTGTCCGGTAGTACGGTAACGATATAATATCGAATCTATTGTGCCGCTGAAGTAAACTTCTCCTTCAGGAGTGCAGCAGATGGCCCATACACAATCTATTGGCGGCAGCGCTTGTGAAAACAGCAGCTCACCTGAAAATAACTCAAACTCATAAAAAACAGCAGGACTTCCATTGCTAATAAAGCAAATTGAGCTAGTTCCCTGTTCATGACGAATTGCTGCGCCTTGTCCAAAGCTAGCATGCACCATCGCTCCCAGATCCTCTACATACAATTCCTCAGTAATCACTTTCATCAAGCCTCCTTATCTGTTCTGCCCCCATTGTATGGACCATGAGCTGTAATAGTAAATAATCAGTTAAGATGATTATCCAATACATAAATGAGCTTCCTGTACTAGAGCGGTTGAGCCCTATATGGTGTTGATTCTGTCTGAAATAGACTATTCGATGATGGCGAGCTCAAGGTTGTCCATTCCTAGTTCTACAGCTATTCGATAAAATCGATAGCTATCTACAAAGACCGGGAGCGGACACACGAGCCGCTATTTGCAGCAAACACCACTAATTCGCCATACTAGCGGACCGTAGAGACGTTATTTGACCTGAATAAGCCGTTTAGTGCTAGTTTTGAAGCAAATAGCGTCATTTGTGTCCGCAAGCCCTCAAAAAATACCCCGAAATCATGAAATAGCAGCCCCTGTGTCCGTTCAAGCGCGGGTCATACGACCTTGCTGTCACCGTATGTGCTATCGGACAAAAAACCGCTGATCCAGTCTCATCGACTAGATAAGCGGTTTCTTATTGGTATAGAAACAAAGAAGGGTTGTCCCAAAAGAGATAAGAAAAATGACTTTTAGGACAACCTCTTCTTTGAAGTATCTAATCCATTACACTATTAGCTTAGCCGAGCGAATGCTCAACATATTCTGAGAAGTTAAGGCTACCCTTGTCGCCTTGTCTCACGTCGGTAATCCCTTGGGGTATGTACAATTTCTTCAGTGGCCTCGGTACGGCTGTCCGTGGAAGAGCAGTATATTTATTTTGTGATCGAAAATATCGGCAAACCGATAGTGGAAGAATAGAAAAAGTTGCTGTTCGATAGGTTTTATAAGGAGAGCATTGATCTGGGTCATGGTCGATAATAAAAAAAACCGCCAGAAACTATGTTTCCAGCGGTTATCGCACTTGTACCTTAACTCAAATATACAGATGTCGTACAATGTTGTTTCTTACAAAGGCTTGCAAGAATCACGGATGATTAAATCCGTCTTCATCTTATAATATTGCTCCGTTGGCTGTCCCTCTAATCGCTGGAATATTAGCCTGGCTGCAGTTGCACCGCGTTCAAACTTCGGTTGTTTAATCGTCGTCAATGCAGGTCTAGTATGCTGCGATAATTCAATATCGTCAAAACCGATAACGGAAATATCGTTCGGAACATCGATCCCAGCTTCATGAAAAGCCCGAATCCCTCCGATCGCCATCTCGTCGTTCGCAAAGCAGATGGCGCTGGGAAGACGACCCTGAGCAATCAACAATTTAATAGAGTTATAGCCGCTATCCATGTTGAATCCACTTAAAAAGTAGGATTGGGCTTTATGCCCGAGTCCATGCTCTTCCATCGCTCTCAAGTATCCTTTGTGACGCAGCTTCATCAGTCGCGACTCCACAACACCGCTCACATAAGCGATATCCTCATGCCCAAGCTCAACTAAATATCCCGTGGATTGATGTGTTCCTGACTCATTATCGACGTCAATGGAGGTGATGTGATCATGCTGTACGATCCGGTCAAGAAGCACGATCGGAAATGACTGCCGCGCCGATTGGCTAATGATCTTTTCGCTGATGTTGTGAGCAAGAATAATGGCGCCGTCGGTTCTTTTTTCCGTTAAATACTTGACCGCTGTCGAATGGTCTCCCCCCATTGCGCTGCAAACCACAAGGTCGTAGCCATTAAACATCACCACTTCCTGAATGCCCTGCACCAGTTCGCGATAATAATGTCCTGCAAGGTCCGTTACCGTAAATAATATTGTTTTGGTCCGATCCCGTTTTAAATCAGAGGCAAACCCATTTTTTCTGTACTCTAATTGATCCGCCGCTGCCAACACCCTGTCCCGAGTTTCCTTGCTAATTTTGGGACTGCCGTTCAAGGCGTATGAAACGGTAGAAATTGAAACACCAAGCATTTTTGCTATATCTTTAATGGTTGCCATATATTACCCCTAAATCACTGTTAATATTATGAAAATCATATCCTAACCGATTCTCACTGTCAAATTTCTATTATACACGTAAGTAGATTTACTCGTAAGCGGAAAATATGCGTATATTAGTCGCGCACTTATTCTCCAGTAATACCGGTCTTATCGAGAACTTCGACGAACCATTTCTGTGCAAATAGATATAAAAATAATAACGGTAATATGATCAGCACGGTTCCCGCCATCTTGATCGATTCGTTAATGTTTGCCGCTGGGTTCGCCGTCAACTGGGCCGAGGAAAACACTTTTTTGTACGAGTCTTCGAACGTCTGCAGCTGCAGCGGAAGCGTCGTCATGCTATCCCCCAAGTATAACGAAGTCATATACGTCTCGTTCCAATTCCACACAAATGAGAACAGAAAGACGACGACGATCGCTGGAATCGAGATCGGCAAAATGATCTTGAAGAAAATCTTAAAATGCCCGTAGCCATCAATCTGCGCCGCTTCTTCCAACGTGTCCGGAATCGTTCGGAAAAACTGTGTGTAAATCAAGATGAACAATGCGCTCTTCAGTCCTCCGGCAAGAAGGGCCGGCGCGATGATCGGCAGCGGCGTTCCCAACATGCCGAACTGTTCAAACAGGACGAACAACGGAACCATAACCACTTGAGTCGGAATGATGAACGTCAGCAGCATTAATCCGAATAACACCGTCTTGCCGGGAAACTTAAATTTAGCAAATCCGTAACCGACAAAAGCACATGTAACGGTTTGGGCAATTGCCGGCAGCAGCGATAATAGGATCGAATAGCCAAGCGTCTTCGGATAATCGAGAACTTCCCACGCTCTGGCGTAGTTGTCCCAATGAAGCGACTTCGGCAACCACATGACAGTCGGATCGAGCAAATCTTGAAGCGATTTGAAGCTTTGCGAGATCATGTACAGAACCGGGTATAAGTAGACAAAGCCAATACTGATCAGCAGAGCATAGGTGATCACCTTGAACAGCAAACCGTCACTGCCTTGTCGTCCCATCACAATCTTTTTCGCTTTGACTGCAGCATGGCGAAGCTCGAATGGTCGGCCTCTTCTAGCACTGAGTACGTTGATCTTCTTCACGACTGATCACCTCCTTACCTTTCGTACGGATTTGATACTGTAGTTTTCGTTTCTGCCCAAGACCAACATAACAAGGACAAGCACGACGAATATAATGGCGAAATAGATCCAGGCAAGCGCTGAGGCATAGCCGAAGCCTGTGTTCACTTGGAACATTTGATCTTTAATTAATGTAATCACTTCATTCATCGAGTTCGTGAATAAATCAACTATGGTGTATATGATGTTGACTAGGATAAACGGTTTAATTTCCGGCAGCGTGATCTTCCAAAATATTTCCCAAGGCGATGCGCCGTCAATTTGCGCCGCTTCATATACCTGTGTGTTCACCTTCTGCAGTCCAGCCAAGAAGATTAAGATCTGCACGCCGGAAAACCATAGTATCAGAATGAACTGCTCGATGATGGCGATAAGCGGCCCGGACAGCGCTGGACTCAAATTGTTCTGTACGAGTTCTACAACGCCATACCGCTCAACGATCGGGATCGTCGTCGCCCCTTGGCTGAATAGTTCATTAATAACTTGTCCGCTCGTTATGACGACCGGCAGGAAGAAGATGGCGCGAAAGAATCCTTTGAACTTAATCGGTTGATTGATGAGCAGAGCCACAAAGAGTGAAAACACGATAACGATCGGCACCATGACGACGACTTCCTTCAAGAATCCAACCAGCACTTCGATAAACTTCGGATCGGTAAGAAAGGCGTATTGATAATTGCCCCATCCGAGCGCTTCAGTCTCTATCCCGTCGGTCGTGATGTACACTTTATTGAAGCTCATAAACAAAGAGTAGATCATCGGATACGCCATGAACAACAGAAAGCCGAGTACCCAGGGTGAAATAAACAAGAGACCAACGAATGTTTTTCTATTTCTTCGGAAGAACGACTTATTCATGGTCTCCCCCCTTGACAGCATAATCCAGACCCTGAACCGTGATTCCGTCAACCTGAACCGGCTGAGAATTATAGTTCACGATAATTTGTACGCCGTTAGAGTACGTAACGGAAACGACGCCCCAATCCCACACTTGACGGTCGACCATTTCAGCGCCCTTCACTTGGCTCAGCGCCTCGTTCATTTGCTTGTAAACTTCATGGACCTGTCCCTCCCAATCCTCGAACGAAGAGGTGAACAGGGAGCTGGAAGGCGTATCCTTGAGATTCCAAGACGGTTCATGCGTTAAGTAATACGATGGGTAAGCTCCATACTCGATCATTCGCAGCATCTCTTCCTGCGGGTTGGCGTAAAAATTGGCGATCGGCGCGTAGTACTCGATATAACCGTGCAGCACGATCTGCAGGAAAGGCACTGTATCAGTTGCGAACATGAACTGAGAGGAGTTCATCGCCACATCGAATATTCGGTCAGCGTAGCCCCACATATATTCATTAGGTTCATACATTGAGACTCCCTGCATGCCGCCCTCTAACATTGCTGCGAGATTCTGATATTGCTCGGCCGCCTGCTGTCTCGTCATCTTGTTATCGGTGTTGTAATCGGCGAACAGTATGCCGGGCGTCTTATCTACGGCCACATGCTCGATGCCCAGCTGCTTGAACTGATTGAGATCTTTCTCAGCTATTTCTGCAGCTACCTTCGGATTCATATAGTTCGTTTTCGTAAGTTCACGCAGCTTTTCGGATAAGAACCAGCTTTGATTCTTCAATTCAACAATTTCGTTAGAAGGCTTCCGAACCGCCTCGTCTCCAACGGAGAACCCTTTTTGGTTGCCGTAAGCCTGCGTATAATCGGCATGCAGGTATAACGGAATCCCTATCTCCTTCAGCTCCTGCTGCAGCTTCTCCAAACCGTCGTTTCCGCCCAGCTTCTTTTCCGCTGGAAACTTGCTCGGATTGCTTCCGGTCAGCCCGCCGCTGCCCCAGCCTCGGTACACTGCCACAATGTCATTTATTCCATCCTCTTGAAACTCCGTTAAGATGTTCTTTGCCTGATCGAAATTCGTCATCGATAAGAGTTCTGTTCCGACGAGTCCCGGTTCCACTTCCGCACCGAGCAGCTCGATCCGGATCGGCATCTCATCGGATGACTCCTCTTGTTTGGCGAGTACGCCGCGCTCGACTAGATAATTGCGGTAGGTCTTCGCCATACCGATGTAATCCGCATCCTGGTCAGATAAGAACATATAGCGGAGCTGCTTGTCCTGCATGTCCCGCTCCTTCTCGTACATTACGAAGCCGCCCATATTTTTACTCGTAGGCTGAAAGTACGATTCACGGAAAACGAAGCTCGCGCCGACCCGATAAAAGTCAGTGTTGATTCCACTAGGATAGGCGATAATTTGCGCATTGTACTTGCCGTCTTCGATCACGGTTACGAATGCATTCTGCTTCACTCCGTGCACGATGCCGAAAACGGGAATCCGGACCTCTTCTGGATCGTTCCAGCCTTCCGACGTTTGAATCGCTTCGTTCGTTCCATAGATCTTGCCTTTGTAAGGCTCGTCATAGCGCATATGCGCATTCTGAAAACGAATGAGTGCTCCGCTTCCATCTGGAATGAAGATATAACCCGGCACGGAGTCCTTATACACCGCTCCGAAGAAAGGATACATCTGAACGGAAGCGAGCTTATAAGGCCCTTCCTCTTTCACAGAATCACTAGACAAGTTCACGACAAGACCATCCTGCTCAAGACGAAGTTCTAGTGAAAAACTGACCTGTATTTTGTTCAATTGAAACGTCCCGCGGATTCCACCTTCGACCGGAGCCGTTTCCGTCACTTGTCCGTCTAGCGAGAAGAAGGTTCCTTCCTTGGTAAGCGAATCTTCTCCGAAGTACTCAACCATAAACGGAGATCGCACCGTTCTTTTCCACTCTTTGTTCAATTCCGCTTTATTCATCTCTTCCTCAGAAGGGAATGAGCCCCACACATACCCGCTGCTTTTGTCCGTTACCGTAAAAGCAAATGTTGCCGGATCTACATGCAGCTTTAATTTCTCATTCTCGGCAATGAGCTCAAATCCGCTCGGCACCTTTCTATTCGGCAGTTCCGCCGTAACAGGCGTTTCGGGAGCTGTAAAACGGTTTACTTTATTCTCGATCGTTTGCGGCGCTGTTTCCTGCTGCTTCACAGGCGTCATCTTCGCTTCATTATTACTGTTAGCGGCTGTGATCGTAGTAGCGAAAATGATGAAGCATATAAGGCAGGCGAAGGACATTTTTTTATAAATGGACACGTAACTTCACCTCCTGGTAGATAGAAACGATGAAATCTGTCACCTGATTGGATAAACCGAACAAGATAAAGGTTATCATCGCCATTACCGCAATGCCGAATATCGTAAGGCCGATATTTTTGAACGATTCGCCGATTTCATAGCCGTGCACTTCCTTCACTTTGATAAAGATAAGCAGCGCGCACCAGATCACAATGGCCATATTCGCAAAGTCGTAAACGACGATCTCCATTTCGGTAAGCCCTTTGGACAGAATCGTGACAGGAACGGTAAAGATGATATAAGGACTCATGGCATAAATCGTTCCTTTGTATACATCTTTAAATTTACCTTCTCCGTCGTTGATCGTACTGACAAGGTAATTCGATACGACCCAAGCAAGCAATGGGATCACGATTATGTATACTTCGGTAAACAGATTGACTTGTTTCAAATCGACATTGGAAAACAGGAAATTCGTCTCAAACACTTTAAATAAATGAACGCCGACCATGACCAGCAGCAGGATTGTCGCGGAAAGCACCGAACCTTTCTTCTCCGCTTCTATCTCCCAATAGCCGTCAATCGGATGCCGCAGCATACGGAACACATACAGCAGCTGAGCAACTAGCGTCCTGCTCCTGAACGATGTCCACCTTTTCACCATTCCGTTCGCGATCCCGTATTTACGGTGCAGAGCTTTAAATATATACCAAGCCACGATAGCGATAACAAACCCGATCATAAATTTCGACGCATTGCTCATCAGCCAATTTCGGCGAATCTCCCAGTACGCATCGGAATAGTACGTCTTGTTATTCGCAACTTCAAATTCTTCCAGCGCCTTCGAATAATCTTCTTTCTTGAAAGCAGCCATACCGATGCCGGTGTGGGCTAAGTCAAACATACTGTTCAGCCTCAGCACATCCGTCCACGGTTCTTCACTTTGCACGTATTTTCCGTCCAAATAGTAACCGATTGCCTCATGTACGAGACCGGTAAATTCAGTAGGTTTTAAGATTTGAAAGTTGCTTCTTTGCTTATCGAGCACGTACAGTTTACCGTCCGAGCTGACAGCAATGCCCGAAGGCGATTTGAACAGGCCCATCCGCTGGTTTCCTGTATCCGTTCCTCCGAACATAAACAACAGATTGCCGTCCCGGTCATATTCATATACCCATCCCGATTCGCCGTCTACCGCGAAAATGTTGCCCATCTTGTCTACGGTAATGTCTGCGATCGACGTTTTATAGTTGATAGAGTATGACTTGGAGGGCAATAGATTCTTGCCGGCTACGTTCAATCGTTTAATCTCTTCACTCTTCACGCCGACAGTACTCGTATAAACGAGCCCTTCATCATCAATCGCCACATTCGTTGCCGAAGGCGGAAGCTTCTTGATCATCTTGTTCAACTGGTCATCGGTATAGAACATTTTTTGCAAGTACCGTTTCAATTCGAAGCCTGTCTGGTTCCCGCCGAAAAAGCCGAGAAATTCGCCTTCCTGACTCATTTGAATTAATCCGTGCACAATTCCTTGCCCAACGATGTACAGGTTGCCCCGTTTATCGACAATGACTTTAACCGGTTTAAACGGATTGTCTTTCCCGTACAATGGGGAATCCGGTTTTCCGTATTCCTTCACTACGTTGCCTTCTTGATCAAAGGACACGACCGCTCCTTTGCGTTCATCAGCGACATAGATAAGTCCGTCGTCCGTGACGAATACGCCAGTCGGTTTCTTTAACACGTCTTGTCCAAAAGAACGTATGTAGCGGCCTGATGAATCGAATACGACGATGCGGGAATTGTCCGAATCCGCTACGTAGACGCGATCCTGATTATCGATGAATATATCTTCCGGACTGGATAGCGGTACTTGAACAGCTTCACCTGTATCCGGATCTATCTCGATAATCTCATAGCCGTCGACGACACCCACCGGCTGATAGGCGGTCTGCGTTTGCACGATCTCGTCATCGCTCGTCAAAGTCAACGTCGTATAGGGAACCTGAGCGAATGCCGCAGTCGGACTGAGCAGGAGCAGAACGGCCATGAGCAAGAATATGTACTTTTTCATTCGATTCATAACACGCTCCTCCTTATTTCAGACCTGAGTGTGACATCGTATCGATCACTTTACTTTGCATGAAGATAAAGATGATCAAGTTAGGGATGAACATAATGAGCGCTGCTGCGGCCGCCATCCCCTGCCCTGCAACCTTATTGCCCATGTTGGATGACAAGGTGCTCATATAGAACGCGAACGTCTTCATACTTTCGCTGTTCATGTAGATTTGTGAAGTTTCCGTATTGTTCCACGCCAATTGAAACGATAGGATCGCGACAGTCGCCAGCGCCGGCATAATCATGGGCACAATCATTTTGGTGAATACGGTAAAATTGTTCGCCCCATCAATCTGCGCCGCCTCTACTAAGGCGTCTGGAACTTGATCGATAAACTGCTTAATGAGAAACAGGCCGACCGGCATAGCCAGCAACGGAAGAATATGCCCTAGCATCGTGTCGGTCAATCCAAGCTTGCTGACGATAAAGTATCTCGGAATGGTAACCGCCGCCGGCACGAACATGATCGCTATAATATTCATTTCAAACAACAGTTTCTTCGTCTTGAACTTCAATTTAGATAGAGCAAATCCAGCCATCGCACTGATAATAATGCTGAAAAATACGACGCAAGTTGTAATGACGATACTATTGAACAAATACCGTATCATCGGAATGGTCGTTACACTTGTCGCTTCGAACAGTTGAACGAAGTTATCCCATGTCGGCTTCTCTACCCAGAACCGCGGAGGGAATAGAAATAACTCATCCATCGGTTTCAACGACTGTGTAAATATAAATGCGATCGGAAGGATCATGAAGAAGGATAACGGGATCAGAAACAAGTAAAACTTGATCTGACTTCGATCAAACCTGCTTGGATTTATTTTACTTCCTTGGAATGAAGCCATCGTCGCTCACCTTCTCTACTAATTTCGCATCATCAATCTTTTTCTCCGAACAGTCTCCAGCAGAATTTAGATAATGCATACACGACGATGAGCAGCACGACCGAAACGGCGGATGCGTACCCCATGTCGTATCGTATAAATCCATAATCGTCGATATGGTTGATGATCAGTTGACCCGCATATTGCGGTGTCGGATTCGAGCCCGACAACTGGACCCCGATCGCGCCGGCTTGGAATGTCCCGACTACAGCCATTACCGCACCGAACAGCATCTGAGGCTTCATATTCGGAATCGTGATATACCACACTTCCTGCAGCCTGTTCTTAATCCCGTCGATGTAGCCAGCTTCGTACTGCTCTTTATTGATATTGAGAATACCGGCCATCATCGCTAAGAACCCTACACCCATGCTGTTCCACAGCGTAACAAGGATCATCGTCCACATCAGATATTCCGGAGATTGAAGCCATTGGATCGGCTCGTTGATGATGCCAATGCTCATTAGAAAATGATTCAAATAGCCGGTTGCATCGCCGCTGAAGACGACCAGCCAGACAACAGCCATCGCGACGGCTGCCGTCATGGAAGGCGAGTAAATAGCCAATGTCATGAGCATGCGCGATTTTTTGGGTATTTGCGTAAGCAGCCAAGCGAGAAAGAACGATAGGATATATCCGCCAGGACCGACAATTAAGGAAAATTTGAAAGTGTTCGGCAAGACATGCATCATGAAGACGTTATCCTGCGTCAACAAGTTCACATAGTTTTTCAGACCGATAAATTCGGGCGGCTGAACGGTATTAAAGTAAGTGAATGAGAGCACGATGGCGGCAATTACCGGGATGATAATAAATAATAGAAACATCACGACGAAGGGGCCGACAAATAGATAAGCGCTCATTTCCCTTTTGAGACCTGCCACAAAGCGGGACTTTGATCTCGATTTAGGCTTCAGCTGTTGTTCTAATGGATTACTACTTACGGTGTTCATCATCATCCCCCCTTGCGCCGTTATGTTCGATTGTCGGAACTGTTATCGTTTTTATCGTCTTACCATTTTCGATATAACCGAACTCTTCCAGCTTCTTCTTGATTTCACGGTTGGCTAGTAGAACCGCGTCCTCCAACGCCTTCCGCTGATTGTCACCATCGAAGACTACTTTATTCCATGCATTGCTCAATTCCCGATCAAGCATATAGTCGCCTGGAATATGCGGAACGTCCTTCAGCCACTCCCACTGCTCAAGGATGACTTGAATATCTTCTTCCGGCCAAGACAGTTGTTCGAAAGCTTTCAGATTGGACGTGTTCCAACGATAGGAAGAACCGTAAATCGTTTCGATCGAGTTGCCGAAGATCACCTGTGTCTCTTCAGATGTCCACCACTTCATAAATTCCCATGCTTCTTCCTGTTTGCTGCTGCTGTTAAACATAATGACCGACTGTCCAGTTCCCGGAGCCCAACGCACGACTTGTCCGTTCTCGTCCTCTATGCCAGGATATGGAGCAATCTTCCACCATCCGGCTAATTCCGGCGCCGCCGTTGTCAGCTGAATGTACGTGTTAAAGTCGGAGATGCCGATCGGAAGGCTTCCTTCTCGGAAATGGTTATAGAAGTTCGGCACTTGAAGCGGCAAATTATAGATCGTGAACAGATCCGTCATTAATTTAAATCCGTCCAGCGCCTCTTCGCTATCGATCGCCGTCTTCATTCCGTCTTGGGTGAACAGATCTCCACCTTGCTGATAAATGAATGGTGATGTCAATTTAAACGATTTCATCGCACTCGCATCAGACAGCGGAACAAAGAAATTCATACCGTATCGCTGCAGCTTGGGCAGCATATCGAGTACATCTTCCCATGTATTCGGTACTTCCAGCTCGAGCGCGTCCATAATATCTTGCCTGTAGAACAGTACCCAAAAGTTTTGAGTTTCCGGCAAAGCGTACTGCCCTCCATCAAATGTGAGCGGCAGTAAGGCGCCTGGTGAGAATCGTTCATTGACCTCTTCAAAATCAGGGAACTTCGTTAAATCCGCTATCGCCCCCCTCAAGGCCAAATCATATGGCAACTGCTCGTTGACCCCCATTGCGAGATCGGGGGAATCGCCGGCCGCATTAGCCAATATCAGCTTCTGCTCAGAAGGCATGAGCGAAAACGACACCTTTATCCCCGTCTTGGGTGTAAACTGTTGATCGGCCAGTTGCTGCATGAGCATGACATATTGTCTAGGCCGGTTCACCCATATCTCGATCGCTTCCTCATCATCGCTCGAGAACTTCGTGTAATCTGTCGTAAAGGTTTGGATGAAACCAGCAGCTGTTGCCTTAATCCCTTGCCAATACGTTGCGGTAGCCGAAGGCAGCTCTTGATCGGAATAAACGTAGAACTTGTCCAATTGAAGCGGCTGGCTAGGCAGCGTCGTCAACAAATCACCGAGCTTCTGTGTAACCGATCCGGATCCTTGCGCCAGTTGGCCGAAGCGAACCGGAATTTCTTTAGGTTCAAGAGCAAGCTGTTTCAATTGCTCGGAGGCCAGCTTCAAGTTTCGAGCATCGTCCGGCTTTTGTCCGCTTAATTGCTCCAGGTACGCATACTGCTCGTCCAATCGCGCGGCTAGTCCGTTCAACTGATCAATAATATCGGGAATTTGCTCCGTGATGTCCCAATCCCGATAGATATCGAGCGTATTCCCCGTCGCCATTTGGATTTGCAGCGAGAGGTCGTTCACATCAGACATAACTTCTCTCACTGTGCTGACGACTTGCTGGTATGGCGCAGCATTAGCGGTAAGCATAATTTCATGCTCGCCTTCCGTCAGATAAAACCGGTAAGGCGTCTCATTTTTATCCGACAATACTTCGTTCTTCCAATCGGAAGTATAGGCGAAAGGATAGTCCAGCATTTCAATAAATGGCACCTGTCCATCAAGCTGGATCGTTCTGAATACGGGCATATTGATTTTTTTATTTTGCTTATATTTGAAAGCGATTTCATAATAGCCTGTTTTCGCGACATTTATTTTCCACGTTACGCTCTGGCCGCCATTCTTCCAAGTTTCTGCTCCAAGCGTGTTCAGCGTAATGAGCCCGCTGCGGTTTGGCGTTACACTCGGATCAGAGCTGGCTGCGACCTGAATAGAGGAATCAGATTTCGCATACGGATGCTCCGCCTCAACTACAGACAGAGACGATTCTCCTGCTGCCCCGTCATTAGCCTGCGAGTATTCCTCGTAAGTTGGTACTGCCGTAGGAGAACTGATCGTGACATTGCCCAATACGACGGGTTCTCTTACATACACCATGGAGATTTCGTTCTTTCCTTTCTTTAAATGAAATTTCAATGGTTCGTCAAACAAGTAACTGGCGTCCTTCAAGCTTTCCTTCTGCCATCCGGCCTCCTCTACTGGATAGGAGAATAAGTCGTTTCCGATCTCATCACGGTCGAATTCCGCTTTCTGATCCTTCCATTTCTTCGGCAATACAATTCTTCTTGCCTCGAAGTACGGAAATTCGCCGTTGATCTTAATACCGCGTTCAACCGGCGTCATCTTTCCTGGAAGCGTGTAATATTCAATTTGCATTTCATACAGCCCGTCTTCAGGAACATCTACAACAAATTTCACTTCATCGTTGTCCTTATCCCACATCAACACCGGCTGCTCCAACTTTTCACCGTTGAGCTCTGATTGTAGTGAATCTTGCTGCTTCACGATGAATTCGGAAGGGGGAATGACCGTTTTGAATGCGGTTTGCTGAGACTTCCCTTCCGCGCTCCAACGGCTTAGGCTTGTCGAATAAGGCTCTTCCACAACATTCTCGGTATTTCGCGCAGTATTCGATCGTTCTACCGCTTCGGCAGCCGAACGGTTTCCGTCCTTCCCGTCAACTCGCAAGGATTCGAGATACGCCTTTGTTGGGTCAGGACCGTCGGCGCTCGCAAACGGCAGTTGGCCCATCGGCTGATTCAAGGTAACAACGAGTAGAGCAAGAACAATAAGAACAGCTGTAGCCATTTTTTTTCTCATGGGCCGCTCCTTCTAACCGTAATGTTGGATGTCCTCTCTCCCATTTCGGGAAAGAGGACATCACTCATACCTGTTTACAATATATGAAACTACTTGTTAGCGGCCGCTTCGATTTGCTTCCACGCATCATCGTTGATCGCCATCGCCTTCTTCTGGAACTCGTCTGCTAAATCTTCCGGCTTGGCCGTTCCTTCTTCGAACTGCGTCATGTATGGATTGATCATATCCATTACTTGCGGATAACCCGGCACCGACTTGTGAGCATCAACAAATCCGCCTGGGATCATGTCTACAATTTCCTTCATGCCTTCCGGCACGTCCTCATGGTTCAGATAAGCGTCCCACAGCTCTTGATCTTTAATGATCGGCATCGAGCTGACCGACTCTTCTACTTCGAAACGGTTCTGCCAGCCTTCTTTGGAATAGCTCATCCACTTGACAAGCTCGAACGCTGCTTCTTTATGCTTAGAGTTCTTCGACATCCCGATGTAGTCGACTACGAGCGGTACTCTTTGTCCTTCACCTTTAGGCAGCGGCTTCACAATATACTCGAAGTCCAAGTTTTTCGCGTGTCCTGGGAAAGCCCAGTTGGCATCCAAGATCATACCCACCTTGGATACATTCCAAGGCGAAACGTCTTTACCGTACCACTTCTCTCGTTCTTCCGGAGTGTAAGCATCAGCTGTAACTTTGTCTTTATAGACCAAATCGTTTACAAGGTTGATTGCTTCTGCATAGGCAGGGTTGTCGAAATTATATTTCTCCCCATCCCAAGTTTTCCAGCCTAGTGAAGGATCGATTTGGGAAATGAGCATATCGCGCAGCCCCCAATGACCTGACAACCCGAATTGATGTTCATTGTATTTCGTCAGCTTTTTCGCGATCGATTGGAATTCTTCGATCGTCCAATCGTTAGAAGGAATCGGGATATTCTCTTTCTCAAACATATCTACATTAAGCAGCATGAATTGTGCAAACAATCCGTGCGGCATAGCGTACTGCTTCCCGTAATAGTTGGCCGTCTGCATGATATTATCGTAAACGAGATCCGCACTATATTCAGGATCCTTCTCCAGGTACGGCGTCAAATCTTCCAACCATCCGTTAACGACGCCTGGAGCGATGTCAAACACCCAAAATACATCGGGCATTTTTCCGGCTGCGGCCGCGGCTGACAGCTTTTCATTCCAAGGCCATGTGATGGATTCGTCGCGCTCGACATTGATGTTCGGATGCGCAGCTTCAAACGCTGCAATTCGTTGATCCTCGACCTTCGGATCCGCCCAGGATGCGTAAGTGATCGTTACGACTTCATCGGATTTGGTCTCTTCCGACTTATTTTCAGTTTGAGCGCTCTCCGTACCAGTATCCTTCGATTGGCTGGAATCAGTGCTGTTATTGCTGCTTCCGCATCCCGATAAGAACAAGCTAAAACATAATATGAGAGCCATTGAAAGTGAATAAACCTTTTTCATAATTCTCCTTCACCTCTTCTATATAATGAAAATCACTTGCTAGCAGCTAAATATCTAATGAACACACAGTGGACATTGCGATTACTTCTTCTGCCGTCACTTCGCGATTCAAACGATCCGATAAGTACACGCCTTCGCTAATCAGCATCGTCTGCAGAGCGATCTCTGAAGTTGGCAGCAGGTCGACTCTTCCTTGAAGGGCAGCGATCCAATGCTGCTGTGACGAATCGTAAGCATCCGTATTATCCTGCAGCTGGTGCCAGCGGTAATTGGCTGCTCCCAGATCGAAGTGGCCGTCCATATCCATCCCGCACACATTCGTATGATAACTGAATGGCACATGCTGTCCTTTCACATACGCAGGGAATCGAATGCCCCCTGATGAGCCCAGCATACTGTCGCCTTCGAATTCGTTCATATGAACCGCCCAAGCCTCGACAATATCCATCGTCAAGCCGCCCTCGAATCGGACAAAGCCTGTCCCGAACTCTTCAACGTCAAAGCCGCTGATCTGTCTGCGCTTTTCATCCATATCCAGCTCTTGATATATTTTTCCGGTGATGGTGCTTACTTTCGGCATCCCAAGCAAATAGAGCAATCGAGAAATGCGGTAGACGCCCATATCGAACAAGGCCCCGCCGGCGGCGACTTCCTTCTGGTTAAAATATTTCGTAGCATAGCCGTCGACGTATGGTCTTCCCCGGCGTCTGAATCCAGAAGAACGAACATGGTACACTTGGCCAAGCTTCCCTTGATCCAACAAGAGCTTCGCCGCATGCGTTTCCGGTCCGAATAGGAAAGCAAGATGGATATGCAGCATTTTGCCGCATGCCTTGGCAGCCTCAATCATTGCCAAGCCGTCCTTGTAAGAACCCGCGATCGGCTTTTCGCAATACACATGCTTACCCGCTTCCAAAGCGGCGATCGTAGCTGGGGCATGGAGATTGTTATGCAGCGCAACATCGATCGCATCGATGTCGTCGCGCTTCAGCATCTCGCGGAAATCCGTATATGTATGAGGAATACCGAACTTTTCCGCTACTCGTTGCAGTTCCAGTTCATCAATATCGGCCGCTGCCACGATCTCGACGCCTTCGATGTTCTTGTAGTTCTCTAAATGAACTTTTCCGATAATGCCTACGCCGATAATGCCTATCCGAATCTTATTCATGAGACCACTCCTCTTCGAATTTCACGCCGCTACATGTTAAGCCACGTATTGCGAGCGGTTGCCAGCTGCCACGCGACTTGGCTGTATTCATTCTTTTCTGAATGATGCTCAATCCCCAGGACGCCTTTGTAGTTCGCGTCTTTCAGAATCTGCAATTTCTCTTCGCATGCCGGGATCACCCAAGCGGCCAGATGCGTATGGAAGGCATACTGAGCAGTCAAACGATCGCCATTCTCTTTGTCGACGTCCCAGTTATCGAAGTGGAGCAGTATTCCGAATGACGGATGATCTACAGCTTCCACCAATTTCTTAATGTTTTCCGGTACACGTGAGATTCCCCAATGGTTTTCCGGTCCAACCTTGATGCCGCATCTTTGGGCAATTTCGCAATATTCCTTATATCGCATCACGATGTATTCCAATTGCTCATCTGTCATGTCCAGCCCATGGCCGCCCATATCGATACGGACCGTTTTCGCGCCTAATATTTCCGCAGCACGCAGGTTTTTCAGCGCATTCTGATAGTTTTCCTCCCGCTTCTCCGGAGTCTCTTCCCATACATGAGCGCCATCAACACATAGGTTCGCGAGCATCATCTGCTTCTCATCCATGGCTTCTTTAATCTTCAATAAATACTCTTCATCATAGCTCGTTAACATACCGTTCCATATGTCGGCTGTGTTCAAGTGATACCGGTACTTTACTGTTTCTAAATAACCAAACACGTCCATCATGCCCCGCCCTGCTAATCCGTGAAAAGAAAAAGATGCAATTGAATATTCCATTGTCTACTCCTCCTATTAATCCATCCCTATTGAAAAAATAGATTTGACTAAGACCACCTGTTTCCTACGGTTTCTTACGATTGCATGCGGTTACTTACAGTTAAAGGATTCCCGGCGTCACCACCTCTCCTATGACCCTTACTACAGCTTCTGCGTGAACCCGGTTAAGGCCATTCCGCTCTGTACAAACGGATTATTCATGAACGTTCTCCACACCAACTCCGTCCGGTAATTCTCAATCATTAAGAGCGTAATCCCTTTATCGATCCCGATCACATCACTTGCTACCCACGCCGGCGACACATCGAGATTATAGGCGTCTTGAAATCCGTAGGTCCCCCATAAAGAAGGGATGGTCGCGTAATGCATCAACGCTTCGATCGATTCATCCGGCGTGAATACGATGGAACCAGCAGCTCCGCAAGGGGGGATGGTGCTGTCGACAAAATCATTTTCATTCGTATTGGGATCAGCCCCGTAACCGCCGCTGTACCCTGTCGGTCCATCGCAAGCCGTTAACCCCCATGAATTTGCTCCGAACGTCTTGTACTGTGCGGAACGGTCGATGCAGAATTGTCGGCTTGCGAGCGATGCGAGAACAGAATTGTGGAACCAATCGATTCCGTCGCGATCGACTTTATCCCTTAGATCAAACCACGCATGGGAGAATTGATAAACGAATAACGCCCCCTGACTGCTATGTATAATCGGGCCGATATCGCCGTACGTACCGAACCAACGTTCAAACTGATAGAACATTTCCGGATCGATCGGATGTGTCGGCGATGCCGCTCCAAGAAAGTACATCATGAACTGCTCCGCGTAATGATCCCATTTTCCAAAATGCTTGCCCTTCTCGTCGCTGTAGCCCATGTAGAACTGATTCGTTTCCGGATTGCAATACCAATCCCACTCCACCTGCTCATAGAGCTGCTGCGCCTTCGTTCTCACCTCGCCGCCGAAATATTCGCCGGCAGCTATAGCTCCGCATATGAGAATCGCCGTATCGATAACCGACACTTCGCAATCTCTGTATTGTCGTGCCGTGTTCATATCTAAAAAGTGAAAGTAGAATCCATGACGCTGATCCGCATGTTCCAGCATCGTGTTCAACGTTCCTAATGCACGCGTATACGCAGCATCTCTATCAACCCAGCCTCGTTCGACGCCGATCGTATAGGCCGTCAATCCGAAGCCAATCGAAGCGATGCTCGCCATATCCGGTCGCCCGGGCGCACGGTCCCGGATCAATCCATAGCCTGGACTGTCTGAAACCGCATTCACTTCGTTCCAGAAGAAATCGAAGCATGACCTGCTCTCTTTCTCTAATAGTTGTTTAATAGGATCTGACAATAATCTTTCATTTGAAATAGACATTGTTCGGCATACCTCCGTTTAATCAACTAATAAACTTCTAATCTTCCTTCCAGTCCTTCTTCCGAATTAGGCCCGATCCATAGGGTGAAGTATCCAGGTTCTACGATTCGCTTCCCTTCCGGTGAAATAAAACCTAGGCTCTCTTCATCAAGGGTGAAAGAAACTGTCTTACTCTCCCCTGCTTTCAAACCGATTTTCTTGAAGCCCTTCAGTTCTTTAACCGGTCGGGTCAAGCTGGCGAACTCATCGCAAATGTATAACTGCACGATCTCCTCTCCGTCACGGCTGCCTTTATTCGTAATTCGCGCGCTAACGGTAGCGCTTTCACTAATGCTTATCCGCCCTATGCTTAGTGAAAGTCGGCTGTACTCGTACTCTGTGTAGCTTAAGCCGTACCCGAAAGGATACAATGGCGTATAGTCGCAGTCCGCATATCTTCTCATCTGCAGTCTGCCTGTTTTCTTCACGTTGTACGAGATCGGCACTTGGCCGACCGTACGTGGAATCGTAACGACCAGCTTGCCGCTCGGGTTAGCATCTCCGAACAGCACATTTGCTACGGCAGCGCCTCCCTGAATTCCCGGATGCCATGCTTCCACAATCGCCGGAACATGGTCCTTCAGCCACGGTATCGACAGCGGTCTGCCGTTGACTAAGACGACGACTACCGGAACCCCTGTAGCATAGACAGCTTCCAGCAGCTTCTGCTGAGGATCCGTCAAGTCAAGCGACACTCGACTGTTGTTCTCACCGCTCATGTCCGCTGTTTCTCCAAGAACGACTACAGCGATGTCCGCTTGTTTGGCCGTTTGCTCGGCTTCGGCAAGCTCCGCATCCGACCCTTCCCATATGTCGCATCCTTTGGCATAAAGGACATCCGCCTCTTCAGGCAACGCTTCTTGAATGCCTTGAAGCACGGATACGGCGTCTTCGCTTCTGCCTTGACCCGCCCAACAGCCGAGCAAAGCGTCTCTACGGTCGGCTAGCGGTCCGATGACAGCAAGCTTCCGCACTGATTTGGACAATGGAAGCAAACGATCTTCATTTTTGAGCAGTACAATCGATTGACGCGCCATTTCCCTAGCCGTTTCCACATGAGAAGGATTCATCATAATGGAATCAATCAACTGCGGATCGGTGTATGGCCGATCGAATAGTCCCAGCGCAAATTTCATGCGCAAGATCCTGCGGACCGCATCGTCGATCATCTCTTCGGACAATGCTCCCCGCTCAATTAGAGCGCTTACATTTTCGCTGTAAACTCTGGCGTGCATATCCATATGCACCCCTGCAACAGCTGCTTTCAATGCCGCATCCTCTCTTGTCGGAGTGTACCCGTGCTGCACGAGTTCGTCGATCGATTCCCAATCACTGACGACGAATCCAGGAAAAGCCCACTCCTTTTGCAAGATATCACGCAGCAGCCAACGATTACCCGTACACGGAACACCGTTCAAGTCGTTGAATGCCGACATGATCGTTCCGGCTCCCGCTTCCAACGCGTGCTGGAATGGAGGGAAGTATGTCTCTCTCAAGCGCACTTCGGATGCGTCGACGGTATTGTAATCTCTTCCCGCCTCGGCTATGCCGTATGCGGCAAAGTGCTTCGGGCAAGCCGTAATCCAAGGCCGGTCCGTCCACCCATTCCGCTGAATACCAGCGACTCTCGCCCGAGCGATCTGTGATCCGAGATATGTATCTTCGCCAGCACCTTCGGCAATTCTTCCCCAGCGGGGATCCCGGCAAATATCGACCATCGGCGCAAATATCCAATGAATGCCTTCCGTCGAAGCTTCCAGCGCCGCAATTGCAGCTGTTTCCTCCATTAGGGGTAGGTTCCAGCTGCATGCTTCCGCAAGCGGAATCGGGAATGTCGTTCGGTAACCGTGGATGACATCATCACCGATTATAAGAGGAATTCCAAGCCGTGATTCTTCTATCGCGATCCGCTGCAGCTCATTCACCTTGTCTGCTCCTCTGAGATTGAGGAAAGATCCAATCTTACCTTCGCGAATCAACTGGATGTCGGTATCTTTCAACGATCCGCGTTGATTCATCTGCCCGATCTTCTCATCCAGAGTCATTCGAGTTAGAAGTGAATCAATCTTACGTTCGGTTTCCGGATTGATCTGAAATCGATTCAGTTGACCTTTCACAGTCATTGCGCATACACCTCTCACATTAAGCTGCGATTCTTCTCACAGTTCTAATTGCTGCTGGGATTGCGACTGATAATAGATAATTTCTAGTATTTCGATGTCAAAAATTACAATAAATCACTTTATATTTCAATAGAATTTACGGTTTATATAGAAACGTTTCACTTTCGACATCGTATCACACTTCGATCAAAATGAAAAGGTTTTCATCTGGTAGTAGCTCAATATTTTTACGATATCAGCTGAAAACCTTCGCAATTCTGGCAATATTTAAGGCTAAGATACAGACTTAAAATGTCTTTGTTGAAGTAAATTAAAGTGAAACTATCGGAAGTTTGGTGAAATTTCAACAAAATTGAATTGTAAAATGTTCATCTACCTTAGCATGCTTGCATGAAGTGATCAGCAGCGAGTCTCCATTTCGCTCGACGGAATAATCATCACTTGGGACAAGGCTGCGTTTAGTCTCGATAGATATCACATCCCGCGCTTGTGTAAGTCGGAATCCGATAGCATCTGCTGTTACGCTCGTGATTTCTGCGGTGGAGTATACGATCTTCACATCACCGAACGTCACATTCATCGGCAGCATTACGCCGTCATTGCTCTGCAATAGTAATTTTCTGCCGTCAAATAAAGCGCAGCCATGTTCTTGAACCATTAGTTCCTTATCAAAGCTATCTAGATTGATCATATGGAGAAAACGTTCACCCTGTTGGTTCGCAGTTGACGTCATAAAGATCCCGTGCTGCGCAAAGTCATGGCTTAACGCCGCCTTGGCTCCAAGTCGTTCCAATGCTTCTTTGAACAGCGGAATGTCGCAATCATAGCTCGTTGCCACGACGATCGCTCTTCCCTTTCCGACCTTAGCCTCAAAGCTGCATACTTCTCCACTACCGTAGACACTTAATATCGATTCCGCATCATCAGCTTTAAACAACTGGGCGAAGTTCGCTCGAATCTCAGGACGAGGGGCAGCCCATCCATCCGCGCACAAAGACAGATGAAATTCAGGGCCGGAATTAACTGTTCCTGCTGGTACTGCTCCGAGCGCGTCAGCCAGAATCGTACACGGCATGCCTTCCATATCAAATAGCGGAACCTCGCCGTAAAGCAATACACCGCCGCCATCTCTTATGTAATCAGCAAGCTTCTGTTGAACATGGACGTGCAAATAACGGGCCGATGCGATGGCCAGCACTGGCGTTGTGCGCGGATCCAGCGGCTTGTTCTGAATATCTACTGAGCCAAAGCGGTATCCGCCTAGAAGCATAGCGCGGGCCATAATCTCCCAACCGCCGTAACTGCGATTGCGTTCGATATTTTGAATGATTTCATTCATTTTCGCGCTGCCTGGATAGCGGTATTCCGTCATAAAGTAGTCCGGGATAAAGGCGAATGCGACATCATCGCGCTCTTCATCCATCGCAGCGATTTTGTTGGAAACCGCCATCATCGTTTGAATGACGCGGGCCATCCGCGGATAGGTATAATTGAGTTCACCTTCCGGACTGACTGGGGCTGCAAAGCCATGCCGCTCCCCGGTAAAGGCTATTCTGTCATTGCCGTCATAGGACATCGGAAGCAAACGATAGTTAATACCGCCGGAGAACAGATAATAATTCAACATCCGATTGCCCTGCGCAATACACATCCTCGTCTTAAAATCTGCAGCGGACGTATCGTATCGGCCGCCGTAAGTGCTGCCGTAGTTGCCGTCTCCGCATTCAAATTCGAGTGATGATAGAGGCTGATCCGGAAGGTGGACAGCATCCATAAAGCTGTTAATCAAGTATAGATCCTGAAAGTTATTCATCGTTAAATTGCCTAAGTATATGTCGGAACCGGATATGTAACCTGGCGCTTGAGTGTAGGATTCGTATAATTGGCTGATGCCGATCGGGAATCCAAAACCGCGTCCGCCTCCCGTACCGTGAATGTTCACGAGAAACGGAATGTCAGTAACGCCGAATTCCTCTGCATAAGCCCGCAATTCCGCGACGTATCGAGCAAAGCGGTTCCGCATAAAGTACCCCAGATCGCGTAGCAGCTCAGCCGCATACCCTTCCTCCGGCGAACGTATCGCAGTCTTACGTGCATGCGCATCGTTTAGATCGAATGGGTACCGCTCTTTCAATGTCTCCGCATCATATTGTTTATTCAGCCAGCCAGCGAAATCCGCAATTAAGTGATCCGTCAAATCCGGACTATTGCTGCACCAAGCGAGCATTCCGATCTCATTGTCGAGCTGAACTGCAATAATGTTGCCGTCCTTCGTATACAATCTTGGCGCAATGACAGCCATAACTGCGGCATACCAGTTTCGCGTCTCCTGCAGAAAGCCGGGGGCCATATAATCAATCGTTCTCGTTGGCGCCGGTTTGCCGTCCCAACCGACCGGAATGATGGCCGGATGCTTCTCGTAGACCCAGTATGGCAAGCCTTCATTTTTCATTTCCGCCATGATGAACGGGCCTGGGCGTGCGACGAAATAAAGATCATTGTCTCTGCACATATCGATGAATGAGCCCAGATCCAGCTCCGGGCGAGTGGCTCCTGTTAAATCGACCTGACCTTCGAGTGGCTCGTGACAGATCCAAGGGATATATGACGCTACAGCATTGCAACCGGCCGCTTTCAGCTTATCGATACGGTCCTGCCAATCTTTGCGATCGAGGCGAAAATAGTGGATTTCCCCGCACATGATAAGCTGGGGCTCTCCGTTCATGATGATTTGCTTGTTCCGAATATCTATCATTTCGCATGCCTTCCCCTCATTTGGATTCGAGTAAACGCTTCCACAAAATCATGTTAGTGCTAAGCCTCGTTATGGAGCAGCAGTCACAATACGAAAATCTTGGTTGAAACGTTTCACTTTAGCTTTGAGTTTAAATCAATAAGTGGTTGAATGCAATACCGTCATTTGTCGCCAATTATTCCTATCGTTTCCACTCAAGTGAATGGAAGTTACCATTCACGCTATAGAAACTGCTTGCCTATAGAGCCCTGCGCCTTTCTCACGGGATAACAACAGCTATTGCATTAGAACGCACAAAAGGATAGAGCTTTGGATGCACTCCAAGAACTCTATCCTTTATCAATTCAATAATTACTCATAAACAATGTGAAACAGCCACCATTTCACTTAACCCGTTCACACCTACGATTTGAGTGGAATTATACTATTCTCGATCTGCTTCATGGCCTCGTCTCCAATTAGCCCCAGTCTCCATACAGCAGTCCCTTTTAATTGATATCGCTTTGCAAGACCTATCTTAGCTTGAACGGATTGATCATTCTCGCTGCCCATCGATATTCCTAACAGCAGTTTATCTTTAGGCACTTCCTTAAGAGCCAGCTTGATCGCTTCGTTGACTTTAGCGAGCGGCTCAGGAGCCTGTTCGCCCTCATATGCATATGCCATGAGGATTAGATCATCTGCCAACTTGGCCAGCGTCTTGTAATCATACCCTTGATAAGCGCCGTTCAAAGGATGTAGCGCAAGTGTCAGCTTGAGGTTAGCTGCCTTCGCCTGTTCTGACAACAGCTTCACAAATGCATTATAATCCTGCTTGGCTTTAGTCTTATCTCCTGACAATCCCAGTCCTTCAAAGTCAAGCACAATCCCTGCAAAATGGTTGTCTCGTGCCAACTGAATCATGCTCTCAATTGCTGCTGTGCGCAGCACTTCATCCTCCAGCATCTTCGTCAGTTCACCCTTGCCATCGCCTGCAAACACCATTAGATAGGGGCTCGCTCCACCTTGCTCCGCTTCGTTGACGATCACCTCTGGTGTAATATCGCCAGCTGCTTGCGGCCAGTAGAAGTCTCTGCCTTCCGTCGTAATCGTGCCCTCTTCTGTTAGCCGTGCCCATCCAAACGCGACCATATCGAATTGCGAGATCAGATCCCGCTCCTTAAAAGAAGAGATGGCGTAGAACGCTGCACTATACATTTCCTGAGGCGGAGATTGAATCGAAACCGTCTTGGTCGCTTGATCCCAATTCACTTGCGCACCGAACTGGGTGCTGAAGAAGCTCAACGGAATATAGCTAGTTCCTGCTTTGGAAAATGGAGCGATCGCAAGCTCAACTTGTTGTCCATCAACGATGGCCGTCTTCTTATTCAGCTGTAAGATTACATTCTTGCTCCCATGCGTTGCCTTGTGTGTAGCAGTGATCGTTTGCAGCTCCTGATTCCATTGAACAGAAATGTTCATCGCTTCTGCAATTCCACGGAACGGGACCATCGTATAGCCTTTCATGATGATAGGCTCTGCTGCAAACTCTAGTGGATAACCGTCGAGCATAATGACCGTTCGCTGTGATTGAGTCGCCTGCGCTGCTGAGGTCTCTTGTGGAAGTAGAAGTCCGATGAATAACGTAATAATTAGCGTGGCAACACATATGTAGACATAACGGCGTCTAAACAATATTATCCCTCCAATATTGCTAGATTAATAGATACAACTACTATCTCATTATACATCTAGTTAGTAAATATTAGTAGATTTTACCCCTTCAATACATAATGGATAATGTTCGCTATTTCCATATTATGGTTCATATCCTATAATTAGAAATCATTTAGCCATTTCCCGCTATGAACATCTATAACGATCTTAGTAATTTCACGAATAAGTTGGTGCATTACTTAATGTTCCGATGATCTATCGATGTCAAATACATCCTAATTTACTTGAAGGAGAGTGTATTACATGAATCGAAACTATCGAGAAGTACTACAGCTTATCCTTATCGCATCACTATTGTTCACAGCAATGCTTCTTCCACTTCGAACTGTAAACGCAGCAGTAGGTAAACCTTTCTTGATGAAGAACTTGATCGAACTCCCGTCGACAGACTACGATCACAAGGAAGCCGATAAGATGGTTGACAGGCTGCTCAAAATAGAACCAGAGATTCTTGAAAAGTTAGTATACCGCAGCGTCAAGATTAGGCTCATTAATGGAAAATTAACAGATGAACCCGAGTATAAACACTTAAAACGCCTATCGCCTAGAGGATGGAATGCAGCGTATTCATATGAAAGCCTTCCAGGAGTAGGAGGGAACCCCGTTATCGCACGAATAGGATTCAGCGACAGAGGAAATATGCACGGTTCATTAAATCTTGAGCTGCATGAAACCCTTCATGCAATAGACTCTTATGTTTTTGACTCCATTTCGAAGTCGAAAGAGTTTATGAGGATTTTTAACAAAGAAGCTTCTTTCTTCAATGGCAGTAAGTACGAGGAATTGTATTCCGAGGAATACTTCGCTGAAACGGCAAGCATGTACTATCTTAAACCAACATCAAAGGTTTTACTCAAGAACAGAATGCCCGAAACATACGCCTTCTTGGATGACCTGTTTACGAATTATGAGGCAGTCGCTATCGATCATATGGAATTGGAGGGACATTGGGCTGAAAAACAAATGGAGCGGCTCATGTCATTACGAATATTAAAAGGATTCCCAGGTGGTTCAATGCGGCCTAATGACCACATTACCCGTGAACAATTCATCAAACTATTAGTTGAATCTATTGCTGTGCCTGTCGTTAACCCAACATCCAAATCTTTCGATGACCAATCCGATAAGTCGTGGTCGACACCCTATATCGAGACAGCTGTGAAAGAGAATATCATTGTTCCTGATGAGCATTCCGGTAGCTTCAAGCCTAAGCAGCTATTGACCCGTGCAGAAATGGCGATATGGGTAGCGAGGGCATTGGATCTAGAACCCGATGAGAGTATGGTTACGTTCGCAGACTCAGACTTAATTACAAGAGAGCGTGGATTAATAGGGGCTTCTATCAAGAGCAGCCTCATGAATCGAAAGTCTGGTAATCAATTTGACCCCAATGGACCTGTGAGTAGAGCGTACGCATCGGTTGTTATGAGTCGTCTATTGGACAGATAAATCATCCAATTATGATGTGATCTCTCACTAATTCCGCATATAGATTCAGGGGCCGCTCCTGAGCCATAATCATGGATTCGGGGCAGCCCCTTTGTGTATAACACTTAACGATTCAGCAAGCTCCCTACATATCGCAGCAGTTCGTTCGCGCACACCGAGCAATACCCATGCTCATCGATTAAGCGTGCCGTCACTTCATTGATTCGTTTCAATTGGTTCTCGTCCGGAGTCTTCGTGGATGTTGTAATCTTCACGATATCCTTCAAGTCAGCAAACAGCTTCTTCTCAATCGCTTCGCGCAACCGATCGTGGCTCGTATGATCAAACTTCCGACCTTTGCGCGAGTAAGAGGACAACCGGATCAGAATCTCCTCACGGAATGCCTTCTTCGCATTCTCCGAAACGCCGATCTGCTCCTCGATGGATCGCATCAGACGCTCATCCGGATCCATCTCCTCATCCGTGAGCGGGTCGCGAATCTTCTTCCAATTGCAGAAAGCTTCGATGTTGTCGAGGTAGTTCTCGAACAGCGTCTTCGCGGATTCCTCATACGAATACACGAACGCCTTCTGCACTTCCTTCTTCGCTAAGCTGTCGTACTCTTTACGAGCAACCGAGATAAAGTTCAGATATTTCTCCCGCTCTTCCTTGCTGATTGATGCATGCTGATCCAGGCCATCCTTCAGTGCGCGCAATACATCCAACGCGTTAATGCATTGAAGATTCTGTTTAATAAGTGCACTCGAAATCCGGTTGATGACATAGCGCGGATCGACGCCAGACATACCTTCTTCCGTAAATTCGCTTTGCATTTCCTTCAGATCATTTTCCTTGAAGCCTTCCACTTCTTCCCCATCGTACATCCGCATCTTCTTCAGCAGATCGACGCCCTGCTTCTTCGTTTCCTTCAAGCGAGTCAAGATCGAGAATATTGCAGAGGCCCGCAGCGCGTGCGGCGCAATATGGATATGTCCCATATCGCTTTGACGGATCAACTTATGATAGATCTTCTCTTCTTGAGTCACTTTTAGGTTATAAGGAATTGGCATGACGATCATCCGCGACTGAAGCGCTTCATTTTTCTTATTCGAAATAAATGCTTTGTACTCTGATTCATTCGTGTGAGCGATTATTAGTTCATCCGCCGAGATTAACGCGAATCTTCCAGCCTTGAAGTTTCCCTCCTGCGTTAGCGACAACAAGTTCCACAGAAACTTTTCGTCACACTTCAGCATCTCCTGGAATTCCATCAATCCTCGGTTTGCCTTATTCAATTCACCATCAAAGCGGTAGGCTCGCGGATCGGATTCAGAGCCGAATTCGGTTATCGTGGAGAAATCAATACTTCCCGTGAGATCCGCAATGTCCTGTGATTTAGGGTCAGAAGGACTGAACGTTCCGATGCCGATCCGACTTTTCTCTGAAATGAGCACCCGTTCAACCAACACTCGTTCAATATCTCCATCATATTCGGTATTGAGCCTCATCTGGCAGGAAGGGCACAGGTTGCCCTCAATGCGAATACCCAATAATTGCTCAACTTCCTCACGCAGCTCCGACGGAATCAGATGAAGAGGCTCCTCGTGCATTGGACAGCCTTTTATGGCGTACACAGCCCCTTCCGCAGTACGTGAAAACTGCTCCATCCCTCGCTTTAGAAGCGTGACAATTGTCGATTTACCACCGCTGACAGGCCCCATTAACAACAGGATACGCTTGCGAACATCCAACCGCTTAGCTGCAGAGTGAAAGTATTCTTCAACCAGCTTCTCGATAGCGCGGTCCAACCCGAATATTTCTTGTTCAAAAAATTTGTATCGAGTATGGCCATCACCCGCTTCTGCTCCGTACGATGCGATCATTTCATGCACGCGTGCGTGTGCGGTCATCGCTGGTCGAGGATCTTGACGAAGAATATCAATATATTCTTTGAACGTCCCGGTCCAGGCTAACTTTTCGCTTTCGGCGCGGTGCTCAGCAATCCGTTTGAATATATCCATCCCCGAAAACCTCCCATGCTCCCGATTTGCAACTTAATCCTCCATCACCGTCATCTTCTATCTGCTCGTTCTGGTTGCACGAACGCTATGATTCTCGACAAGCAGCTTGATGCAAAACAGCTGTTTACTCAGCTAAAACTCGATATCAAAGTGTACTACATACCTATGCGGAGGGAGTGGATTAGTTTCACGAAATTTTGCGCACTAGGCTCCATACCATGAGGGAGTTGGACAGATTCTTCAATACCTGTCGTGATATAATGGCAGAAGTACTGGGTCGATTGAACATGGAGGTAACTGGCATATGAGTGAAATCAAGATGAAGGAGCGACGCAAGGAAACCGATCTATATCTCCCGATCAAGGGCTACTGGGAAGCGCGCGGATACCATGTCAAGGCGGAAGTCCGCCATTGCGACATCGTCGCCCTTCATCCAGATGATCCTGAATGTCCAGTGATCATCGAATTAAAGGCTTCTATTAATCTGACGCTCGTGCTGCAAGCGCTCGAGCGTCAGAAGAGCTCAGCGTCGGTATACATTGCCGCTGAGCTGAAACGCGGACAAGGCGCCGGCCGCAAGCGGCTGAACGCGATAGCCGTCCTATGCCGAAGATTAGGCATAGGCTTGATGACCGTGACGTTCTACGCGCGCAAGCCTGCGTTCGTAGAGGTGCACTGCACGCCGCACGGCGACGCTAGCGAGCTGTACAGCGCAGCTGCAGCGAAGCCTAAGCGGATGCGTGCGCGCACCTCGCGGCTCGTGCGCGAATTCGACGCGCGCAGCGGCGACTACAACGTCGGCGGCAGCACAAAGCAGCCGCTCGTCACGGCCTATCGCGAGAAGGCGCTGCGCGTCGCGGCGGAGCTGCAGGGCGGGCCGAACCGCCCCGCCAAGATACGCGACGCTTGCGGCGTTGGCGACGCCGCGGCCATTCTGCAGCGCGACGTGTACGGCTGGTTCACGCGTGTGGAGCGCGGCTTGTACGCGCTCACACCAGCCGGCGAGGTCGCGCTCCGCACCTACGCCGACGTCGTTAGCGCAGCCTTCGCGGCCGCCCCGCTGAACATCGCGCTGCAGCGCGATGACTCGCTCGCCCACGAGCCGCGGATGTAGTGAATCAGTCCTCCTATCCCTTGAGTTCCTCAAGCAGTCGGAGGACTGATTCCTTTTCCCCGCCGCTTAGCACTTGTTTCCTATTATCTCACGCCTTCTCACTCGTCACCTCGAACGCAGATACATCCTCTTCCGACTCCATTTGACCATTATCCCATTCGCTCAGACAGCTCCGATCCTAGTGTTCTACACTTACTACCGTTGGTTCATCTCATTTTTGATTAATCGTGCCTATATCGTAGACATTTTCCCAACTGGCACCATATACATGCTATCCCACTCGCTCAAGCAGTGCCTTTCCTGAGTCTTTGGGAGAATGGCCAAACGCTTCTTGAGAGGTACTCTCTAGGTTAAGACTAGAATCTCATTATTAAAAAACACACCTATATCGCAGACATTTTCCTGACTTTCACCATTACATACTGTCCCACTCGCTCAGTCAGCGCCCTTCCTGAGTCTTTGGGAGAATGGCCAAATGCTTCTTGAGAGGAACTCTCTTGGCTGAGACTAGATCTCCTTTATAGAATAACCCCACCTAAATCGCGGACATTTCCCCAATCGGCACCATATACATACTGTCCCACTCGCTCAGCCGGTACCTTTCCTGAGGCTTCGGGAGAATGGACAAGCACCTACAACATGTAAAAAACGCTATCAGCTTACACTGAATAGCGTCCCAGGAACTCGCCCATGGCCTCGCTCAATCGCTCCATGCCGCGATGGATGATCGCAGGCTCTGCAAATGAGAAGTTAAGACGAATCGTATTTTCTTTCTCATTACTCACGTAGAACGCTTCTCCTGACACAAAGGCAACCCCCTTGCCAAGCGCGCACTTAAGCAAGGCTTGTGATTCCAAGCCGTCAGGCAGCTTAACCCAGATGAACATACCGCCCTGCGGCAGCTTCCATTCGGCATCCTTCCATACTTGATCATGCTGAAGATGACTCGCCATCGTCTCCATCCGTTCTTTGTATGCTTGTGTGATCTTAAGAATATGCTCATCGATTGAGAAGGAGTTCAACTTCATCAGTTCTGTCAAAATGTGCTGGTCCAAGACACTGGAATGCAGATCAGCGGACTGCTTGCCGCGCGCCATCATCCGAATCACTCGCTTATCTGCTGCAGCCCACCCCGTTCGCAGACCTGGCGCAATAATTTTGCTATATGTGCTCGAATATACAACAATTCGATCCTTCACAGTTCCTTCAAGCGCGGCAATTGAGGGAACAGCATCACCACTATAGCGAAGATCACTGTAAGGATCATCTTCAAATATTAAGGTTTCATACTGACGGCACAGCTCCAGTAAAGCCATTCTCCGCTCAAGTGACCACACTCGTCCAGTCGGGTTGCTGAAGGTCGGTACCACATATACAAACTTAGGCTTATGAGCCCTCAGCTTGGCTTCTACATCAGATGGAATCATGCCATCTTCATCACTCTTCACGCTAATAATTTTAGCTCCATACAGCCTCAATACTTGCAAGCAGGCCAAATATGTAGGATTCTCTACCAACACGACGTCACCAGGATCAATCATCGTCTTCGCTAACAAATCAATGGTCTGCTGGGAGCCTGATGTAACGATAATCTCATCTATTGCAGATCGAATGCTGCGATGAACTGTCATCCCGTTTGCGATCATGTGACGAAGTGCAAAGGAACCTTCCGTTATACCGTATTGGAGCACCTGTGGTCCTTGAAGAAATACGCGTTCTGCAGCTTGCTTAATGGCCTCTATCGGAAAATGCTCTTCCGCAGGCAGTCCCCCAGCAAATGAGATTATATCCTGACCCTGAGTCATTGATAATATATCACGCACCGCTGAGCTTTCCAGCCCTTTCATACGACTCGAAAATGCATACATCCAACACCCCTCCATGCCATAAATTCGATAATCGATACCTTTCAGCAATTCCTAATACAATTGTGAACACAATCTTTAATTTTGGAGTCTTATTCAAATAGTTGTCACATGTAAGCGCATCCGTTATCATATTAACCATAAGATCAATTCTATGCGCAGGGTTATTCCCGCATTATTTATCAATGATGATGACACCTTGAACCCCCTGCTCTTAATAGTTAGTCTATGAGGAGGAACTTCATATGAGCAGTTATATATTATCTATCGATCAAGGAACTACGAGCACAAGAGCAGCGCTTGTAGACACTCAAGGTCGCATTATCCACATTGCACATCAAGAAATCAATCAGATCTATAGTCATCCCGGCTGGGTGGAGCATGATGCCGAAGAATTGCTCTCATCCGTTAATATCGTCATCGCTCGCTGCTTGGAGGAAGCTAACGTACCGCCGTCATCTATTGCAGCTATTGGCATTACGAATCAACGAGAGACTACCATCGTCTGGGATAAATCGACAGGCAAGCCAATTGGACATGCAATCGTATGGCAATCGCGGCAGACACAACCTATCTGCCAAGCACTAAAGGAAGCTGGCTTAGAACAACTGTTTCGTGAACGCACGGGGCTTGTTATTGATCCGTATTTTTCCGGGACGAAAGTAGACTGGCTGCTTAATCA
Source organism: Paenibacillus sp. EB106-04-04-XG159 (assembly GCF_058791835.1). Classification (NCBI taxonomy): domain Bacteria; kingdom Bacillati; phylum Bacillota; class Bacilli; order Caryophanales; family Paenibacillaceae; genus Paenibacillus; species Paenibacillus sp. EB106-04-04-XG159. Next base: position 181,732 of record NZ_JBYTDY010000003.1, read on the forward strand.
GCATGAGGGAGCTCGAGAGAAAGCCCTTCGAGGTGAATTGCTATTCGGAACTGTTGACACTTGGCTGATCTGGAACCTTACCGGCGGTAATACACACGTTACTGATCGATCGAATGCTTCACGAACGCTCATGTACAATATTCACACGCACGATTGGGACGATGAGCTGCTCGAGCTGCTAAACGTACCGCGGGTGATGCTGCCTAATATATGCGGCAATGCGGAATTGATCGGTTCCATATCTGGTCATGCACTTCTTCCGGATGGGACACCGATCAGCGGCGTCGCGGGCGACCAGCAAGCCGCCTTGTTCGGGCAAGCATGCTTCAAGCCTGGAATGGCTAAGAATACATACGGAACCGGCTGCTTCCTGCTAATGAACACGGGAACCGAGGCCGTCGTATCTGATCACGGCCTGCTTACATCCGTCGCGTGGGAGCTTCAAGGAGAAATTAACTATGTGCTCGAGGGAAGCATCTTCGTTGCAGGCTCTGCCGTACAATGGCTGCGTGACGGACTTAAGCTGATTCAGACCGCTGGTGATTCCTCCACCGCGGCAGCATCTGTCGCTTCGTCCGAGGGCGTCTACGTCGTACCTGCCTTTGTCGGACTCGGAGCCCCTTATTGGGAGAGCGATACGCGCGGCGCGATCTTCGGTCTGACGCACGGCACGAATGAATCACACCTCATTCGCGCGACACTAGAAGCCATCGCCTATCAATCAAAGGATGTTCTGCAGGCAATGGAGCAGGATGCCGGCACCTCGCTATCCACACTCCGTGTTGACGGAGGTGCAACCGCGAATGATTTCCTGATGCAATTCCAGAGTGATATCCTGAGCGTTCCCGTGCAGTGCGCATTGAATCAGGATACTACTGTGCTGGGCGCGGCGTATCTCGCTGGTCTCGGAGTCGGCATCTGGCAGGATGTATCTGAGCTCGAGGCATGCTGGCAGGCGAGCAGATCCTATTCACCACAGATGGCCGCGAACGAACGCGAACAGCTATATGCGGGTTGGAAGCGTGCGGTTCGCGCTTCAATCGCCTACTAATACAACAAAGAGGCTGTGAGACTAAGCGTCATACCCGCTAGCATCTCACAGCCTCTTTACTTATTTTAATGGGAGCCACTTCAATACATGTTGAATGTGCTCGTCCCAATATTCCCAGGTATGGTCACCTGGACCCTCATGGTATTCATGCTCGATACTCGTGTCACGCACAGCCTCGAGAAACTCCTGATTCTCTGCATACAGAAAATCCTCTGTACCGCAGCATTGATACAGCTTAGGCTTCGGCCCCTCAGCCTTGTCACAGGTTTGGAGCAGATGCAGCAAATCTTCCTCCGTGCCCTTCGGACTTTCTTCACCATATATAAGCTTGAAGTCGTTCGAGAACAAGGCAGCATCCTCGCGGCTAGCTACATTCAGCGCGCCTGACAAGCTCGCGGCAGCCGCGATTGAATCAGGTCGGCGAAGCGCCCACTTGAATGCGCCGTATCCTCCCATAGACAAGCCTGCGACAAATGTATCTTCTCTCCGCTCAGACAGCGGGAAGAATTGACGAGACAGCGCAGGCAGCTCTTCCGATAAGAACGTCCAGTAACGATATCCGTACTTCATATCCGTGTAGAAGCTGCGATGGACTTGCGGCATCACAACCGCGATCCCCATGGATGAAACGTAACGCTCGATTCCCGTTCGACGCAGCCAGATGGAATGATCGTCTGACAAGCCATGAAGCAGATACAAGGTCGGATACTTCCCCTTGCGTGCTGCCGCACCTTCCAGTCCAATCTGACTGGTCGTCTCCTGCGGCAATATTACGGTCATCGTTGTATTAAACCCTAACGCTTCTGAATAAAAATGACACTCCATTAAAGCCATAGTATGTACCCCTCCGCTAGAAAGAATAATAGCCAAAAATATGTATAACATGGTCTGCTATCTTTGGTTGTACGGTACTCTCAACAAAATGTCAATGAACAATCTATTATTCTCCAGCAATAACATTCATCTTTCATCATTTTCCATTACTTACCTCTTTGAAATTAGTAACTTCCAGCTGCTTACACTCGTCTAAAACAGCATGCTATTAAACTGTCATCTCGATCTGAAGATGGAAATATCCCGTCTTCTTTTGTCAATATAGGGCAAACATGATAGAATAGTAGGACAATTTTGAAGTAAAAGAGTCAGTATTAGCCAACTCTTGTCAGAGGTGATTGCGATGAATTCTGCCGTAGAAGCCGAGCAAACAGCTACGCGCAGGGGCAACAAGAAGAACAAAGAGGTTCGCCCAGGAGTATTCTTGCTCTTCTGGGTCGTTATGATCGCAATTGGTGTCACAACGGCCTATTACTACAGTCAACACATGAAGCAGTCGATGCTTCAACAGCTTGAAGCACAAACTGCCGCACAGATTCAGGAAGTTCAAGCTTCTTACGAGAAGCAATTGAAGGATATTGATGCTAAGCTTACTCAGCTTCAGAGCAAGGTAGATTCCTTTAACGAGCTGCTGACATTTACCAAGGATAACGCATCCGATAAAACTGACAACAGCAATAAGCTGTACACGCAGTTGAATGCAGTGATGAAGCAGCTGGACGCTCTCAAGAAGGAGATGGATCTACTGAAGTAAGCGAGGGAATGCATGATGAAAGTTAAAGTGATCAACCGTACCTTTATGATGATTACGGCGCCGTTCATAGGAATGATCATCTGGATGTTCATCTCTTCTTTAACGGTCGCGATGGAGCCCGTCAGTGTGAAGCTTCCCGCTGATGATACCATTTTCGAGAAGCAAGCCGCCATATCACAAGAACTGGATAAAGCCGCTGACATAGCCTCCTATACGATAGACTCCGTCAAACGTGTCTCCACATTGTACAAAGAGACGACGAACACGATGAATCAGATCGTCAATACTGCATCAGCTCTAGCGAAACGCCCGGAAGCTATCTACAATAAACGAATAACGGCCAAGCTCGGAACCCCTGTCGATCGTGTGAACAGCGACAAGATTACAGCCGAGCTGTACAAGCTGTATCAGCCGACATATTCAGGGTATGCGATGAAGGTCAATCTTAAGGACCCTAAAGCGATGAAAATGACGCTTGGGAAGGATAAATTCGGCGGGGCAGAAACGACACTTGCGGCTGCTAACCGTTACGGCGCAGTAGCAGGAGTGAATGCTGGCGGATATGCTGAGAATGACGGGACCATATATCCTCTTAGCACGACGATGATGAACGGCAAGTATTTGAACGGCTTTGAGCCCAGCTTTAAGGACTTGTCCTTTGTCGGTTTGAACTCAGTCGGTAAGCTGATTGGCGGAAAGTTCTACGATCAAGCCGATCTCGACGATCTTAATCCGATCTTTGGCGCTACCTTTGTGCCGCATCTGATTAATGACAGTGTTATGCTGCCAATACCAGCCAAGTGGAGCAATTCACGCGCGCCGCGCACGACAATCGGGAATTACAAAGATGATCAATTGCTCATTATGGTTGTCGATGGTTATGATGAGAAGGGCGGTTCCGGGGCAACACTAGAGGAAATGCAGCAGAAGATGCTCAATCTCGGAGTAACAGATGCTTATAATCTTGATGGCGGGGGTTCTTCTACGCTCGTCTTCAAAGGCAAGGTAGTTAACCATCCGTCTGACGGTCAAATGCGTAAATTACCAACACACTTTTTGTTCTTTGAATAATGTCATTGCATCAATACAGTGCTAAACCAACATTAATGGATAAACATTACATAATTCACACGTTTTACATTTATTTTTTGGAATGAATTGGGTATAATGTTATCAATCCATTGGGGGTGTGCACTTCATGTCAATGACATTCGTCATTATTATGCTGATTCTCGTAATGTTTCTGCTTGCCATCTTCACTGCCGGCTATAACGAAGACAAGACAAGCGGTCTATAAGCGCTCGACACAAGTGAAGCCTCCCTGTTCAGGGAGGCTTCTTTCATATCTCAGTATAGATGCTTGCTCTGTCGCTTATAGCTGCGTCAAGATGATCGGGCCTTCCGCTGTAATCGCGATCGTGTGCTCATACTGTGCAGATAACCCTCCATCCACTGTTCGAGCAGTCCATCCATCTTTATCGATCTTCGCATGATAGCTGCCTGTATTCAACAATGGCTCAATCGTGAAGACCATGCCTTCTTTGATGCGCGGGCCTTTTCCAGCAGGTCCGACATGCGGTACCTGCGGATCTTCGTGCATCGTGCGTCCAATTCCGTGTCCGATAAATTGACGAACAACGGAGAAACCTTGTGACTCCGCATACTTCTGAATCGCGAAGCCGACATCTCCAATTCGGTTCCCGATAACAGCCTGCTCGATACCGAGAAACAGACATTTCTCAGTTACCGTGAGCAGCTTATCCGCCTGCTCCGAAACTTGGCCAACTCGATAGCTCCAAGCGGAGTCAGACAGTCCTCCGTCAAGATTGACGACCATATCGATCGTTACGATATCGCCTTCTTTCAGAGGCTCATCTTTCGGAAAGCCGTGGCAGATTACATCGTTAACGGATGCACAGGTTGCATAAGGGTAACCGTGATATCCTTTTTGCTCCGGCGTTGCTCCTCTATCTCGCATATATTGTTCACAAAACTGGTCAATTTCGGCTGTTGTGACACCTGGCTTGATCATATGCTGAAGCTCCTGATGGATCTGAGCCAACAGCTTACCGGATCTCCGCATATGCTCAATTTCTTCTTTACTCTTATAATAGATCATCTTCATTCCTCCTTCTCCCATCATAACCGAAGTCATGATGTCAGAGACCTTTCTTAACGAATAGTTTATGCAAAAAATAGCGCTATTGAATATGAGAAGCACTATTCTCTATTCTACCAACAATCAAGCTCTTCATGTATGAAAAAAACATAAAGAAGAGGCATTCCCAGTCATTAGCAAAAGCTAATGGGACTGCCCCTACCTTTTTACCTACCCAATCCGCATGATTCACAACTTAACGCGGCAAATGTGCCATATCCATCATACATTGCGTACATATGTAACGCTCTTTAAACTCGGAGACCTCTTCCATCGAACCGCAGAACACACATTTTGGACGATAACGTTCCAATATGATGTGATCACCCTGTACCAGTATTTCGACAGGATCCCCTTCGTTCATTTGGTAGCGCTTGCGCAAAGATTTTGGTAAAACAATGCGTCCCAATTGATCGACTTTTCGGACAACACCGGCAGGTTTCATCAGTTACACCTCTCTCGTATAGTTCTTCTATTATGATTTCCTTTGAGAACTCTGCCCCTACTAATTCGCTAAATGGGCAAGAATCCCTGCTGAAAATAGTAATAAAAACTCATTTCATGTCATTTATATCGAAAAAAGTGTACTTAATGCTCCACAATCACATGCTGTGTAACTGCAATTCAAAAAAAATAAACGAATCAGATAAGAAATCATGTTGGGGTTCTAGTTGTCATATCCTATCTGATTCGTTATTTAGCTAGTCATTCATACCCAAGCTGGAATCATTCCATACCAGGAAAATCCAGCTGCCTCAGCGCTTCATATACAATGATCGCTGCTGAATTGGACAGGTTAAGCGAGCGAACCTTATCCGTCATCGGCATGCGTATGCAGGTCTCGCGATTCATGGCAAGCAATTCCTCAGGCAATCCCTTCGTTTCCTTGCCGAAGACGAAGAAGTCGCCATCCTGGAACTGAAAGTCACTGTAGCGTTTATCTGCTTTCGTTGTCGCATAAAAAAAACGCGCTCCCGCGTACTTTTCTTGTACTTCCAAAAACGAGTCATGATATTCAATCTGTACGGCATACCAATAGTCGAGTCCTGCACGCTTTAACGTGCGATCATCCGTATTAAACCCGAGCGGTCTTACCAAGTGCAGATGAATGCCCGTTGCCGCGCATGTACGCGCGATGTTGCCCGTATTCGCCGGAATCTCCGGTTCAACCAGCACAATATGTAGAGCCATCTGTGTTCACCTCACATTCATCCTTTTTATTATACATCATATGGCAACGCTTGTCAGTTTACTCAACTTGGATAAAGCTGCACATCACGAAATAAAAACAATTTTATGAATTTCATAATTTTGTCAAAATTAAATTATTTTATTATAGAACTATTCGAGTATAAAACTAATATGGTAATATATTCTAAATGAACCATGAGATGCAGGAGTGAACCCTATGAGCAATTACAAATCGCATATCGATCGTTACATAGCAGCCCATTTCAACGTTACCAAAAGCATCTCCTTGATAATCGAACAGCTGCACCCGAAAGACATTACCAGCGAACAGTTTCAAGTGTTAAACATTCTGCATGAACGCAAGAGCTGCACCTCAACTGAATTAGCAGCCGTGTACTTGGTTGGCAAGAGCTCCATTACTGCCATCATCAATCGCTTGGTCGATCGCGGTCTCGTCTTGCGTACTCCTAATTCGCATGATCGCAGACAGATTGACCTCTCCTTAACAGAGGCTGGCCTGGAAGCATTTCAACAGGTTGAAGCACAATTCGTCGCCATGATCTCTAAATGGTTGGTTCATTTTGAACAAGAGGAGATCGAGAGCTTCATTTCCAATTACGAGAAACTGGCTCACATTATTAGTAAAGGGAGTGTATGAGGATGAAAATGGTTTTAAAGGCGAGATGGTTTATCATGCTCGTCTGGATCATCATAGCCGCAGCGCTCATGCTGACCGCCCCTTCGTTGAGCGAGTTAGTCAAGGAAAAAGGCAATCTAACCGTGCCGGAAGAGTACTCTTCCTCACGGGCCGCACAGCTGTTGAACGAAGCAGCCGCTGGTACTGAAAATGAGCATGAGGCTTCCATCGCTCTCGTATTCCATCATCCTGACGGCCTCATCTCAGAAAGCAAGGAGCAGATCCAAAAGGCTATTCAGGATCTCGAGCAGAATAAAGCGAAGCTTCATGTCGTCTCCATTCTGGACCCGTACAGCTCCCCAGAGCTTGAACAGAAGCTGATTGCCAAGGATGGCAAGACGGTGTTGACTTCGATTACGATCTCAACTGCCGAAGCCGATGCCATAGATGTTCAAGCTGGGTTGAAGCAAGCTTTGGAATCATCTCCTGTCGAACACTACATGACGAGCAACCATCAGATCGAACATGATCAGATCGTCAGCTCGCAGGAAGGGCTCAAGAAGTCGGAATTCATCACCCTCATCTTTATATTAACGATATTGTTCGTCGTATTTCGCTCAGTCGTAGCGGCGTTTATTCCTCTGCTGACAATTGGACTGAGCTATCTGATCTCCCAATCGATTGTCGCTATACTCGTAGACACCGTAGACTTCCCATTATCCACCTTCACGCAAATCTTTATGGTAGCCATACTCTTCGGTATCGGTACTGACTACTGCATCCTGCTTATCAGTCGTTACAAGGAAGAGCTCGCGCGGCATGAACATACATGGGATGCGATAAGCGCTACTTACCGTTCAGCGGGCAAGACGGTCATGTTCTCCGGTCTAGCCGTACTGATCGGCTTCTCCGTTATCGGCTTATCGCAATTTATTCTGTACCGTTCGGCGGTGGCAGTAGCCATCGGCATCGCAGTCATGCTGCTGGCGATCATGACCGTTGTTCCGTTCTTCATGGCCGTCTTCGGCAAGAAGCTGTTTTGGCCGGCTAAGAGATCGTTGGAACATCGCGAAAGCCGAATATGGGGCGCTGTCGGCTCCTTCTCCCTTAAGCGTCCTTGGGCTGCGCTGCTGATCGTCGCAGCTGTGACGATCCCGCTTATCTTGACGCACAGCGGCAAGGTTTCCTTTAACAGCTTAGAGGAAATTAGCGACGACTACGAATCCGTCAAAGCCTTTAATATCATCTCGGAGAGCTTCGATCCTGGCGAAGCGATGCCGACTCAGGTCGTCATAAAGAGCGACAGCGCGCTGTCCATCTCGGAATATACGATCTTAGCTGAGCGCGTCAGCCGCGAGCTCGCCAAGGTTGAAGGCGTAAGCAGCGTACGAAGCTTGAGCCGCCCGGCAGGCGAGCCTATCGCTGAATTTCAAATCGCAGAGCAGGCCAAGAGCCTTGAAGAAGGCTTGAATCAAGGTAAAGAAGGACTGAACAAGATTCAAGCTGGATTATTGCAAGCTGCGGCTTCATTAAAGACGAATGAACCGCAAATCAAACAGGCGGTGGACAGTGTTGGCGACTTGAACAAGGGCACCACCGCATTGAAGTCAGGTATCCAACAGCTGAACACCGGCCTCTCGGAGATTGAAAAGGGCATACGCAGCGGCTCCACTGGCGCAAGCAAGCTGAAGGACGGCTTGCAGCAAGCGAAGCTTAGCGCGCAGCAGTTAGCGAGCGCGCATGAGAAGCTGCTGGCCAGCTATCGGCAGCTTGGCGGCGGACTGGAGCAGCTTCAGCAAGGCGTCAAGCAGATTGAGACACAGCTGGGCGGAGCCTCGCAGGCGCTGGTAAGCCTTAATGAGCGGTTCAGCAATCTAGAGAGCCGTTATCCCGCTCTGCTGACGGATGAAGATTACTTGACGATTCGCGGTACAATCAGTGAATCGAGCAAGGGCTTTGAGCAGCTAGCAGGAGCCTTATCGCAGTCCTCCGCGAGCCTAGCCCAGCTGAGTGAAGGCATGAAGCAGGCGAATGCTGGATATGCGGAAGCGGCTGCCGGGCAGTCACAGCTCGCGAGCGGGCTCAGCTCCATCGTGGCAGGACTGGAGCAGCTGGCATCCGGGCTGGACGAAGCGGCTTCTGGACAACAGCAGATCGTCACCAAGATCCCATCCATTGTGACGGGGCTTGAACAGATTCAGCAGGGGCAGGCACTGCTGGCAGGCGGCTTCTCCGAATTCGGCAGCCAGCTGAATGAGCTTACATCCGGGCTCGAGCAGAGCGCGAATGGCATCGGGCAGATCTCAGGCGGGCTCACATCTGCCAACGATTATGTGCGGCAGATTCAATCATCGTCTGACAGCGAGCTAGGAGGCTGGCTCGTTCCGGAAGAAGCGCTGCAGAACGAAGCCTTTATGCAGGCAGCAGATATGTATGTGTCTAAGGATCGCAAATTGATGACCTTGGACGTCGTATTTGCAGAGAATCCTTACGGCTCGCAAGCGATTGAGCAAGTGGATCAACTCCAGACCGCCGTTGACCGCAGCTTGAAGAACAGCTCATTGGAGCAAGCGGAAACCGCAATCGGGGGGGTATCCAGCACCTACAACGACTTGAAGCATATGTCCGGCGAGGATTACAACAGAACTGTAATGCTAATGATGGCTGGTATACTGCTCATCTTAATCGTGCTCATGCGTTCATTTATTATACCGCTGTACTTGATTCTGTCCTTGCTCGTTACCTACTATGCTTCGCTCGGAGTGACAGAGCTTGTCTTCGTAGATCTGCTCGGCTACTCCGGCATTACATGGGCAACGCCATTCTTCGGATTCGTCATGCTGATGGCGCTCGGTGTCGATTACAGCATCTTCTTAATGGACCGTTTCAATGAGAATAAGCATATGAAGGTTAAGGATGCTATCCTATACGCCATGCGCAATATGGGCACGGTCATCATATCGGCGGTCGTCATTCTGGGAGGTACCTTCGCCTCATTCTATCCGTCCGGCGTATTGTCGATGATGCAGATTGCAACCGTTGTGCTGACGGGCTTAATCCTGTATACCTTCTTGCTTCTGCCATTCTTCATTCCGGTGATGGTGAGAGTGTTCGGATCCGCCAATTGGTGGCCGTTTACGGCAAGCGAGCAGAGCAGTCCGAAGCAAAGGAAACAGAGTGCGTAAATCTTACTTTACGATGGCTGTCCGATAGGAATCGAAAATTTAACACCACGTTTACGTTACTTTAACATGCCGCTGATAAACAGCCTTCATAATGGAGACATCTGATATTCCTGATATGTGAATGGGATGTTATCCGTAGGAGGTCGCGATGAAGCCTAAAATATTGGTCGTTGACGATGAACCGTCAATCTCGACTCTGATCGAGTACAATTTAAAATTAGCTGGCTATGAGGTATTATGCGTTTTTAACGGCGAAGCTGTATTTGATGTGCTGCCTCTATTTCGACCGAATCTGATCATCTTGGATCGCATGCTTCCAGAATCAGACGGCTTCGAGGTATGCCGCAAGCTGCGCGAGCAGCAGAATATGGTTCCTGTTATTATGCTTACTGCAATACAGGATATTGAGGATAAGATCGCCGGCTTAGATATCGGCGCTGACGATTATATGACTAAGCCCTTCAGCTTAGGCGAGCTGCTGTCCAGGATAAGCGCAATCCTGCGCAGAGTTCGCTCCCTTCCTGCATCAGACGGCGGTCATGTATACGAGATTGGCAATCTGACGGTGAAAACTGATTTGCGGGAGGTACTGCTGGATGGACGCGCGATCGAGCTCACACCGAAAGAGTTCGAGCTACTGGCTTTCCTCTGCCGCCATCGCGGCAAAGTGCTAAGCCGCCAACAGCTGCTCCATGAAGTATGGGATTACCACTTCGTCGGCGATACCCGGATCGTGGATGTACACATCAGTCATCTGCGCGATAAACTCGAGAAGAACGCTCGCAATCCAGAGTATATTAGGACGATTCGCAATGTCGGATATAAGCTGAAAGAACCGTCAAGGCTGCACAGCTTTGTCTAGGGCTGGGGCTGGAGCATCGTTAGAGCATCACTATAATTGCATTGCTTCTATTCCTCATTATCGGTTCGAGCAGGAGGGGGCGCCTAGCCCCCTGACCTCTTACACCACTGTATGTACCGTTCGGTATACAGCGGTTCATGGTAAAGCCCTATATTTTGCGCACATTCGCATTCAGAATATTCCTGCATTTTCTAATTTTTTGTTTGATTTCCCGATTATCAAAAAAATAAACCTCTGTACCTGCCCAAATAAAAACCCAACACACAATGCTTAAGACTCCTGCAAGATAGGCATAAGAATTTGAATACTTCAAGAATATCACCCCAACAATAATACCAAGCACAAACAAAATAATAGCCTTTTTGACATTTCTAGCATATATATATTCTGCTTCGTGCAAGATGTCGGAAAATGTGTTAAATGTGGCAGCCTGCAATGACTTTTCGTCAAAATCATTCTGACCTAAAATAAATATTTCTACTTCTTTTCTTCTACCACCGTGCAGCTTTGACATAATAAAATCTTCAAGATCAGAGCTTAGGTGAACATCATCTAAGCTATGGTATCTTGCGAACGGAGTATCCGTTTCATCCAAATAGATATTTATAGTTAATTCATCACTCACATTAACCATCCTTTAACTCCAATTTACCAGTTGAAGGTCAACCTTTTATCAGTATGGTCAAGATAGCAGCAATTCTTACGAGAACAGCGAAAAAAACGGAGATCGTCTGCTTTCATACGCAGGTTTACTGAGTTACTCTGCACTCATGCAGATCACCTCAGGTAAGAACGCTATCTTCCTCTTAAAAAGGGCGCTTGCATCCAATGCAAGCGCCCTTTCTATATAAGGTGTTCGCACAAATGTTGTGCTAAACTGGTAGAAGCATAAAGTTAGTTCCATGTATGGTGGAAAGATTGGAGGAAGTGTGTGAAATATCGTGTGCATTGCTTCGCTGGACTAGCGGATCTTACAGGTCAAGCTATTGTAATTCTGGACTCGAATCAAGACTCTATGTCCGTCGCAGACATCAAGAAGCTGCTGTCCGGGCAGTATCCTGATGCTGCTCACGCGTTATCACGCGCGTTCATGGCTGTTAATCAAGAGTACGCTCCCGATGATCGCGTCGTTCAGCCTTCGGATGAATTGGCGCTCATCCCGCCTGTTTCCGGCGGAGAAGGTTCTATAGAGGATTCTTCCGCCAACGAGCCATCCATTAAAACAGAGCACGGTCACTATGCGCTTACGTATGCACCTATTCATGTAGAGACGCTATCCGCTTATGTGGCGCATCCCGATCATGGGGCGGCGCTCACCTTTATCGGTACTACACGAGAGCATACGGATGGCAAGCGCACTGTCCGTCTCGACTATGAGGCATATGTTCCGATGGCTATCAAGCAGCTTGCTGCCATAGGCCAAGAGATCGGAACTCGTTGGCCAGGTACAAGCTCTGCCATCACTCATCGGCTCGGTACCGTACCTATCGGTGAAGCGAGCGTCGTAATCGCTGTATCCTCACCGCATCGCGCAGAGTGCTACGAAGCCAGCCGCTATGCGATCGAGAAGCTGAAGCAGGTCGTTCCGATCTGGAAGAAGGAAATAGGCGAAGACAGCGCCGAATGGGTCGAGCAGCAGCAAGGAGCATGGAATCCGCTTCATCCATTAATCTAATTCATAGAATAAATCTGCGGCTGCATCTCTATCTTGCTTACATATCGCAGCTGTGTACATAAGAAAGACACCAGCTTAATCGCTGGTGTCTTTCTTATGTAATGAGCTTATATCACGGGAATCAACCGCTAATCTTATTTTTACAAGGAAAGACCTGATTTCCAAGCTTGCAGATTCTTCGCTACGAATTCATCATCCGTGAGATGAGGATAATCACGCGTAACTCGATCCAACTCCTCTGCTTGACCAGGGGACAGCGTCTCATTCGGATTCAAGCACCATGTCCCTTCCAGTAAGCCTTGGCGGCGAAGGATCTCATGAATTCCTGGAATACAGCCATGGAAATCATGGCTTACATCAAATACAATTCCGTTGCTGTCTGTCAATTCCACATTTCGTGTCAGCCACTCTTCTGAAATGCTTCCTGTCGCTCTCGCTGCCTTCAGCTCTTCCAGCATCTGAACCGCTTGATTCGTCCACACCGCCCACTGGCCAAGAAGTCCGCCGACTATGCGCTTCTCAACCTGCTGTCCATCGATGTTGAAGCGGAACTTCGTGAGCAGATCGTTAATGATGTTGTCATCATTGCCTGTATAGAGCGCAATCTCATCTCGGCGGGACGAAGCGCACACCGCGCGCACGACATCAATCGTTTGATAACGATTGAATGGTGCCATCTTAATTGCCATAACGCCAGGAATTTCAGCAAACTCACGCCAGAAGTCGAAGCTCAGTATTCGTCCGCCTACAGCAGGCTGCAGATAGAAGCCGAATACCGGAATTTCCTCAGCCACCTTAGCCACATGGTTGATCAGCTGAGACTCACTCCAGCTTCCAAGACCGCCAAGGCTAAGTAGACCAGCGTCGTAGTTGTAGGATACAGCTGTAGCCGCTTCACCCAAAGCCTGCTCCGTTGGGCCGCATATACCCGCCACTTTCAAGAAAGGACGATCCAGCTTAGCTTGTGATACTTCTTCAGCCGCCATTTCCAGAACACGTTCATAGAGGCGATGCTTCGGATCACGAATCTCGAATTGTGTGGAGTGAACACCGATTGCGATACCGCCTGCTCCAGAAGCTGCGTAATAGCGAGTTAGCAAGCGCTGTCTAGCTTCATCTAATTGTCTATCCGCATTCAGGGCAAGCGGATGCGCTGGAATCGCAAGTCCTGCTTGCACTGCTTGTTTAAGTTCCGGGCTCCATTCTTTACGATTAGCCATTAGAATTTACCTCCTCGCTCTTGGAAATGTGTCGGTTTGTTGATCGTTGCTCCATCAAGCGCTACCCACTTCGCTGTCCACTCGATCATCTGCTGCAGCGATACGCTAGGATAGCCGTATTCCTTCATACAAGCTGACGAGTTGTTAAGCAGCGCGTTCTCGGATTCAACGCCTTCGAACTTAGGCTCGATACCCATGAGCGCTCCCAACTGTTCTGCAGCGTAACGAACGGAGACGGTTTCCGGTCCCGTTACATTCAGGATCTGCGGCGGAGTATTGCAGCGAAGCAGTGCGCGCAGCGCAATCTCGTTCGCATCGCCTTGCCAGATGCAGTTGAAATGACCCATTGCTAGATTGATAGGACGCTGCTCCTTAATCGACTTCGCCAGCTCCAGCAGCACACCGTAGCGAAGATCAATCGCATAGTTCAAACGATACATCAGCATTGGCGTTTTATTCGTCTTGCCAAAATGTTCAAAGACTCGTTCCCGACCAAGGCACGATTGGGCATACTCACCGAGCGGTGAAGGAGGCGTTTGTTCCGTTGCGCCGCCGTATGCTACTGGAAGGAACGGATATATATTTCCAGATGAGAATACAACAATATTAGAATTGCGGAAACGTTCAGACACTCTGCCAGGCAAATAGCTGTTCATCGCCCAAGTCAAGCTTTCGCTTCCTGTTGTACCGAATTTACGTCCTGCCATGTAGATAATGTTCTCAACATCCGGCAGCGACTTCAGGGATTCATCATCAAGCAAGTCACAAGCGATGGTCTTAACTCCGATCTGCTCCAGCTGTTCTCTTAGTCCGGCTTCCGAGAAGCGAGATACTCCATAAACCGTCTTGTTCGTTCCAGATGCTTCGATCGCTCTCACAGCCAATCTCGCCAAGTCCGGCCCCATCTTGCCGCCGACACCAAGCAGCATAATATCACCATTCAGTTTACGAATATCTTCCACTAAGCGAGATGATGGCTCAGACATCTTCTGTTCCAATTGTGCTAGCGTTTCCATTTCGATTCCCTCCTGTTCATATCCGTCGCATCACTGCAATCGTTTTACAACTTCAGTGTAATAGACGAGATCATTTAAAGACAAATCTATTAATCGTCCATAAATAACAGGAAAAATACAACATGCAACTATCTCATCGCATCGTACAAAAAGGAAAAACGGTAAATATTTTTAGGCCGTCCGCGCTCTACCTTCTCACTGCCGACGATACTTACTAGATTCGCATCCATCCATTGCACTAGCAACCGATGGGCAGATCTAATCGTAATTGACAGAATAAACGCCAGCTCGTGAACATCCATGTCGAGATGCCCTTTTCGCGACACATGCGCAATCAGCTTGCTAAGGTATACGCTGTTCATGCCTGCCTCATTAGCCGCTGCCATCAGTTCCACATCCGCAAGAGAGATCGTAGCCTCAAGCGGCATCGTCATCTCCAAAGGACCAACTATCGTTCTGTCTTCACGCACGATGTAACAGCCGTTTCCACCGGCTGATTGCGCGACATGCAGCGCTTGTCTGGCGTGGGTTCCACTTTCATTGGCCGATCGTCCGAATCCGATCCCGACACTTAACGTGATGCCTAGATCTCGAAACAGCTCTGGCGCTAATCCGAGAACCTTGTAGCCATGTGTTTGACGTTCAAATATGCCGCGTGTCGTAAAGAACAGATACTCCGCTCCACCCAGATGCGACATAGAGCCATCCAGCGACACCACATAATCCAGCAGATGGCGGTATAGCTCCAATCTTAATCGCTGAACTTCATGCTCAGATCCAAGCTTAGCCAACGCCTGATCCATCTTATCGACATGAATAAGTCCAACTGCGATTTGCGCTTCTTTGCTCTTTCTCGATTCTGTGGATAGGAGCGCTCGCTCTAATGCGACGACAAGATTCGCTTCAGTCGGAGCCAACACCGCATGCCGTATCGCCTTCTTCTCCAGCTGCTTCGAGACTGCATAGTCCGAAGTAATCGCCGCTTGCACCTTTCCCGCTTCATAGAGTGCAATATGTGCATCAGCCGTTGCCTGAGCTGTCACCTTAGTTGGCATCACACCATCCGTTAAGCCAGACAACACGTGAAATTGATCTTCGTCAATCTCCAGCTCCTTTAACCGGCGCTTCAGCTTAGACTGTTCTTTAACATCAATCGAGATGGATCCGCCAGCATCTAGGACATGCCTCATCTGAAAGAGAGCCTGGACAAAGCCCGTATCCGTTAACGTTATACCGTGAACGGGGATTGCAGACTTCGTAACCATTTGAATAGGCGCAAGCCAATCCGTTTCCAGTATCAGCAGCACCTCATTATGCTCCATCAAGCGCTCCGCATGCTGAATAGCCTCCTGGATATCCTCCGCCAACTCCATTTCCGGACGAAATGTAGGAAATGCACGCAAAGCTCCCGTCACTCGCTCCAGCATCGGCGGCGTTCCGATAATTCCGATTCCGATCTTGGTAGCTTCATTCTTTACGTTATAGTTAAGCATTTCTTATGCCTCCTTATAGCAAGAGCAACCACGATTGGCTATATAAACCATAAACGAGGTTGCTCTCTACTATAACATATTAGCTATTGATTTGTTGGAAATGCTTCATAAATTGAGCTAAAGCTTCACAATTTTCATGTGGTACAGCATTATAAATTGATGCTCGCAGGCCGCCAACACTGCGATGGCCTTTAAGACCGATAAAGCCTTCTTGCTCCGATGCTTTGATGAATGCTTTCTCCAGCTCTTCATTGGCAAGACGGAACGTGACGTTCATCCGGGAGCGGCTGCCTGCTTCCGCAAATCCGCGATAGAATCCAGAGCTGTTGTCAATTGTATCATACAGTACGTTCGCTTTCGCTTCATTCATCGCTTGCAGTGCAGCAAGTCCGCCGCGTTCTTTAATCCAATGCAGAACTTGATTTACCATGTAAATGGAGAATGATGGCGGTGTGTTATATAGGGAATTGTTCTTCTTATGGATGCTATATCGCAGCATGGTCGGAATCGACTTCGGACTATCGGTCAACAGCTCGTCCTTCGCGATCACAACCGTAACGCCCGAAGGACCAAGGTTCTTCTGAGCGCCAGCATAGATCATGCCGAACTTCGAAACATCAAGCGGACGGCTTAAGATATCACTTGACATATCTGCGATTAATGGAGTATTTCCTGTGTCTGGAAAGGTCTGAAATTGTGTGCCTTCAATGGTCTCATTGGAGGTAATATGAACATACGCCGCATCAGCGGGAATCTGATCGCAGCTCAGTTCAGGGATGCGCTTGTAGCTGTCCGCTTCAGAAGAGGCAATGATGGCTGTCTCGCCGATCAGCTTCGCTTCCTCGAGAGCTTTATTAGCCCAGCTGCCTGTTTGTACATAAGCGCCAACTGTGCCCGGCTTCAGCAAGTTCATCGGAATCATCGCGAACTGCGTGCTTGCTCCGCCTTGAAGGAATAAGATATCATAGCCATCCGGAATAGATAGAAGTTCTTTCAGCAGTTCCTTCGCTTCATTATGAACTCCTTCATACACAGCACCGCGATGTGACATTTCCATAATAGACATGCCATTTCCACGGAAATCAACGAACTCCGCCTGTGCGCGTTCCAACACTTCTAATGGAATTGCTGCAGGTCCCGCGTTAAAATTTAATGCTCGTTCTCGATGTGCCATTGGTCTCCCACCTTCGATTTCTAGTCAAGATTTATTCGTTATGATAACAGTTAATGCTAAGCTCTTCAAGCAGTTAACGTAAAAAAGCATCAAAAGTCTGAATTGAAAACACTTACATCTAAAATAGTAATTTAGTATTACTCCGCGCTGAAAAAAAGTGCCCGCATTCATCTGAATGCGGGTGAAGAATGATGAGGGAAAAACGAAAATCATCTGAACATGTTCAGGATTAACAATCGAAATAAAGGCTGTATTCCTGCGGATGAATGCGAATCGCTACTGATTTCGCTTCAGTACGCTTGACTGAAATATAGTTGGAGATGAATTCATCCGTGAACACGCCGCCTTCCGTTAAGAAATCATGGTTGGCTTCCAGCGCATCCAGTGCTTCTTCCAACGTGCCGGGCACGCTGCGAATTTCTGCTTTCTCCGCATCGGACAGCTCATAAATATTTTTGTCGTATGGGCCGTATCCAAGCGCTGTTGGATCCAGCTTGCGCTTGATTCCATCCAAGCCAGCCATCAGCATAGCCGCAAATGCCAAGTATGGATTCGCAGTGGAGTCAGGCGTACGGAACTCAATTCGACAGCCTTTAGGCGTGACTGCAGCGACTGGAATACGTACCGCAGCCGAACGGTTCCCCTTGGAGAACACGAGATTTACAGGCGCTTCGTAGCCTGGAACGAGACGTTTAAAGGAGTTCGTGCTCGGATTCGTCAATGCGATCAGGGACGGAGCATGATACAGAATACCGCCGATGTAGTGCATCGCTGTTTCACTTAGGTTTGCATAAGCCCCCTTTTCATAGAACAGAGGAGTGTCGCCATCGAAGATGGATTGGTGAACGTGCATTCCGCTGCCGTTATCGCCAAAGAGCGGCTTAGGCATAAAGGTAGCAACCTTGCCGAACTGACGCGCTGTGTTGTGTACGATATATTTATATTTCATCAGATTGTCTGCTGTTGCAGTCAACGTATCAAAGCGGAAATTAATCTCTGCTTGGCCCGCAGTCGCCACCTCATGATGATGACGTTCGATGCGCAAGCCTGCTTCTTGCATCAAACGGCACATCTCGCTGCGCAGATCCTGCTGTGTATCAACTGGAGCAACCGGCACGTATCCACCCTTGGTGCGAATCTTGAATCCGAGGTTGCCGCCCTCTTCCTTGCGATTCGTATTCCAGGAAGCTTCTTCGGAATCAACGAAGAAGGAAGCGCTGTTCATCGTGTTTTCATAGCGAACATCATCGAAGATGAAGAACTCGGACTCTGGCGCGAAGAATGCTGTTGTACCTACGCCTGCTGTCTGCAGATACTCCTCCGCTCGCTGTGCGATACTGCGCGGGTCACGCTCATAGCGATCTCCGTCTGGCGTAAAGATGTTGCACATCACGATCAGTGTCGCATGTGAGGTAAATGGATCTACATATGCCGTTTCAGGATCCGGCATCATAACCATGTCAGATTCTTCGATGCCTCTGAAGCCTGGAATGGAAGAACCGTCAAATGCTACACCGTTCACAAATGTTTCCGCCTCAACCTCTGCAGCTGGCAATGTGATGTGGTGTGCTTTCCCACTCAGATCAACAAAGCGGAAATCAACAAACTCAATGCTTTTCTCTTTCATAATGTCTAATGCTTTGTTGATAGACATGCTAATTCCTCCCCATATCCGAACATTATAGCTTCATATATAGACGAATGTTCTGTTTCATTAGTGTTATTAATGACATTATAAAACCATTCATTCGCACCGTCAATACTCATGTAAGGTATTTTTCATTTTTATGTCATGTTTCCTGACATAATATATTTTTCAGCATTCATACTTTGATTTATGGCTGTGTATATATAACAAACAGCCGTCCCGCGGATAATCCGCAGGACGGCTGTTTCTATTGCAATGATTTAGTTATTCCATGCTTCGAAGTAAGACGCATCTTCCTTATGAGTATTGAATTGACTGCCGCATAGTGACGCTAATTGCTCTAATTCTTTCAGTAAGCGAGCGAACTGATCCGGGAATAAGGATTGCACACCATCACCTGTCATCGAGTTATCAGGATCTGTATGCATCTCAATAATCAATCCATCCGCACCCGCCGCAACTGATGCCTTCGCCATCGGCTCCACTAGCTCGCGTCGACCAGTTCCGTGGCTCGGATCAGAAATGATAGGCAGATGAGTCATCTGCTTCATCGCGGGAATAGCAGCTAAGTCCAGCGTGTTGCGTGTATAGGTTTCGAATGTGCGAATGCCGCGCTCACAGAGCATTACGTTCGGATTGCCGCCAGCTAGAATATACTCGGCTGCATTCAACCATTCATCATATGTGGCGCTGAAGCCGCGCTTCAATAATACTGGCCGATTCGTTTGCCCCAGCTTGCGCAGAAGATCAAAGTTCTGCATATTGCGTGTACCGACCTGCAGAATGTCAGCATACTCCGCACAGATGTCAACATATTCAGGCGTCATGACCTCAGTAATCGTCAACAATCCGTGCTTCTTGCCGGCATCCGCCATCATCTTCAGCCCTTCAACACCAATACCTTGGAAGCTGTAAGGTCCAGTCCGCGGTTTAAAAGCGCCGCCTCGCAGAATCTGTCCGCCTGCCGCTTTAACCAAGCGAGCAATCTCATCGATCTGCTCTGGAGACTCGACTGCACAAGGACCACCCATAACGACAAGATTGCCGCCTCCGATGCGAACATCCCCAAGCTCAATAATTGTATTCTCAGGATGGAAATCACGGCTCGCCAGCTTATAAGATTTAGATATCTTCACTACTTTCTCAATTCCTTTCATCTGCTGCAGATGCTCAGCAACCGCAGGCTCTACATTGCCAATAACAAAGAACCAGCAGGATGAACACTTGTACCCAAGCATCATCCTGCAGGTTCTTATTCTTCCTCAGACCTACTGCCTATTAATTAACCGTTTTCGTACGTGCAGCGGGAAGCAGCTTCTTCATATTCACTGTTCGAACCTTTTCCCAAGTGGACTCATCCGCAGGATCATACTGCTCCAGGAAAGTAACAACTTCCTTCGTGATCGGCGTTGGAGTCGACGCGCCCGATGTGACACCTACCACCTGCACACCTTGCAGCCAGTCCAATTCCAGCTCTGACAGATCAGAGATTCTATGTGCTGGAACTCCCGCGATCTCTTCCGATACTTGAGCGAGACGATTCGAGTTGTTGCTGCGCGGATCTCCAACTACGATCAGGAGATCGCATTCTTTAGCCTGTTCAGCAACAGCTTGCTGACGCAGCTGAGTAGCCATACAGATCTCGTTATGAATCTCCGCGTGCGGATACTTAGTAATCAACAGATTCATGATGTTCTTAATATCCCATTGACTCATCGTGGTCTGATTGGTAATGACGATCTTATCGCTCTCTATGGACAAGCTGTCAATCTCATCTTCCCGTTCAATCAAGTACACCTTGTCCGGAGCGACGCCGATTGCGCCTTCCGGTTCAGGGTGACCTTTCTTGCCGATATAAATGACCTCGTACCCTTCTGCCGTCTTCTCACGAATCAGATCATGCGTACGGGTCACGTCTGGGCAAGTCGCATCAACCGTTGTCAGGCCTTTCTCGCGAGCTTTCTTCCGCACCTCCGGCGATACGCCGTGTGCCGTGAAGATTACAGTTCCTGACTCCACTTGATCTAATATATCCAGCCGATTGGCACCGTCTAACGTAATGATGCCATCATCTTCGAACGCATTCGTGACATGGCTGTTATGCACGATCATGCCAAGTATATAAATCGGTCGCGGCAGGTCAAGATTACGGGCCGTCTGCTGAGCCATGACCATGGCATCCACAACACCGTAACAATAACCGCGCGGCGTTATCTTAACGATATTCATACACACACCTGCTTTCCATGGTAGTTCCCTAACATATCCGGGAGTACTGCCCTCTTATTATACGTCAATAATCTCAGTCACGTCGACCTGTACCAGAGGAAGCCAGATTAGAAATGTAGTTCCTTCCCCAGGCTTAGTAACAACTTCAACTGAACCCGAGTGCTCATCTATGATCCATTTCGCAATGGAAAGACCAAGTCCTGTACCCGAAGTTACGCCGCGGGAGACATCCGCACGATAGAAGCGCTCGAATATATACGGCACTTCCTGCTCATTCATGCCAATCCCCGTATCTTGAACACGTAGTCCAATCAGATTGTCTTCGCGGATCGCAGTTAAGGTTACCTTGCCGCTTGGTGTATACTTGAACGCATTTTCAATAAATATGAACAGCATCTGCTGCAAATAATCCTTATTGCCGTTGACATACGTTCCTTCCAACTCCGTAAAGTCGTCAAATATCCAATCCGCCTTCCGCTCAAGGAATTGCGCTCGGCGCACGACTTCCTCCACCAACGGTTTAATCTCGACAATTTCCTTATCCATCATATATCCCGCATCAGCTCGCGCCAACGACAGCATATCGTTAACGAGGCGGCTCATTCGACGCGCTTCATCCGATATGTCCTGAAGTGCCTCCATAGACATTTCTTCCCGTTCCTGTTCCGTCAACGGCGATGGCTCAGTTTCCCTTACCGACATGCGTCTCAACAGATCCACATTGCCGCGAATCGTGGTAAGCGGAGTTCGAAGCTCATGCGAGGCATCCGATACGAATCGGCGTTGGGCACGATACGCTTCATCAAGCTCGTTATAGAATATTTCCATACGCTGCAGCATGTTGTTGATCGTCTCCGTCAGCTGACCGATCTCATCCTCAGGCGGCCCTTCCTGCGGGATGCGCATGCTAAGATCAGCGCCCTTCTGAACACGATTCGTCGCACGGATAATATTCTCGATTGGCCTCAGCGTCTTCTGCGCTAGGAACAGACCAAGCGAGAAAGCCAATATAACTGTCAATACTGACGCTACGAACAAGATATCTCGCAGCGTGCGCAAGAACGTAGCCTGTGCCTCCGAATACATGCCGACCTGAACGGCGCCGATCACCGTAGTCTCCTTCGTTAATGGATTCCGGTATTTGATCGGTTCTTCATAGATTAGAAATTCGCCCAGTTCACCAATATTCTCACGGCGGAATCCTTCTACAATCTGCGATGGATTCTCTCGCTTGCCAAAGCTTAGATCCCAACCTTCTAAGTTACTCGATTTGGTCGTTACGCCGTTCGTAAAATTGTAAATAAACATGTACAGATAGTCATCCGTTATGCGCTTGTTGTCGAAAGCGGAAAGGTCTAAATTCACGCCGTTCTGATAATCGAGCGACATCTGTATGGTTATTTTGTTAGCGGTTTTCGTAATACGATCTTCCAAATCACCATACAAAGTGTTATCCAGAAAGAAATAGATGGTAATACCGAATATAAACAGCGTACAAGCAACTAACGATGAATACCATACTGTAAGACGCAGCCGAATTGACATACCTTAAGATTCTCCTCTAAGCACATAGCCTGTCCCGCGAATCGTTTGTATGATCCGCTTGTCGCCAAACTCCTCCGTCTTCTGACGAAGCATGGCAATATATACTTCTAGAACATTCGATTCACCGCTGTAGTCAAATCCCCATATCTTCTCCATGATGACATCCCGCGGCAGCACCCGCTTCGGATTCTGCATAAACAGATGCAGCAGCTCAAATTCCTTCGCTGTCAGCTCAATATTATGCTCTCCGCGCTTAACCTCCCGTGTATGAAGATCGAGCAGCAGACCATCATATTCTAAGCGATGATTGCCATTATCGCTCTCTGAGCGACGGCGCAGCAAAGCTCGCACGCGTGCTAACAGCTCTTCAAGAGCGAACGGCTTCACCAAGTAATCGTCTGCTCCAATATCCAATCCCTTAACACGGTCCTGTACTTCATCCTTAGCTGTCAGCATCAGCACTGGCACAGCACTGCCTGCTTCTCGCATACGCCGGCATACTTCCCAGCCATCTACTTCGGGCATCATGACGTCCAGAATCAACAGATCCGGCTCGCGTACGATCATTTCCTTCAAGCCTTGCGATCCATTCATCGCCGTATTCACTTCAAACCCTTCAAATACAAGCGCTCTTCGAAGCATGGATATTATTTTTTCATCATCATCTACGATAAGTATATAGGGGCGCATTCTACATGTGTCATCCTCTCTCAAATAGCTTCTATTGCTATTGTACCATTTTCGACACCATTTGCGAAAAAAAGAGCTGCCTCTCGGTCTACCCAAGAGACAGCTCCTCATCTATATTGCTTTATTACTCGGCAGGTTGGAATTTGTTCTTGTCACCGATCTTAACATCTACGTCAGTGGATTTTTTGTTGCGCTCTACAGTCATTGTGATGGTATCGCCAACCTTCTTGCTCTGCACCACTTCGATAAGTTCTTCCTTTGTCGTGATCTTCTTGCCATCAGCCTTCGTAACCACATCATAAGCTCGCAAGTCTGCTTCATATGCTGGAGAACCAAACAAAACTTGGTATATGAGAGCTCCCTCTGTATTAGGAATGCCAATCTGGTTCGCGACATCTTCCGTCATCGTGTACAAAGTAGCGCCAATGAATGGAACCGGCTCTTTTGGAATCTCTTTGTTCGCTTTCAGATTATCGACTACTTTCGTAATCGTGTTGGATGGAATCGCGAATCCGATACCTTGTGCTTCCTTCGATACCGCAACGTTCATACCGATAACTTCACCATTCATGTTCAAGAGCGGTCCGCCCGAGTTACCTGGGTTAATAGCTGCATCGGTTTGAAGCAGATCCTTGTAGGTCTTCACTTTACCGTTATCATTTACATCAATGGAACGGCCTTTAGCGCTCAACCAACCGGAAGTTACACTATGGTCAAAGCCTGAAGGGTTACCAATCGCAACAACCTGTTCGCCTACTTCAGCTGCATCCGAATCGCCAAGGCTAACAGTAGGGAAGCCTTTACCATCTACTTTCAGAACAGCCAAGTCAAGCTCAGGGCTTCTGCCCAGTACTTTTGCTGTCAACGGCTTTTCATAGCCTTCGATCGTAACTTGTACAGCTTCGCCGCCTTCGATAACGTGATTATTCGTTAGGATGTAGCCATCCGATTCAAATATGAAGCCCGTACCAATTCCAAGCGGCATGAGCTGCTTAGAATCCTTCGGCTGCTCTTGGTTGCCTTTGTCACCGTATGAATCACCGAAGAATTGTCGGAACAGCGGATCCTCCATCCACCAAGTGCTGCCTGTGTTATTGCTTGCAGATGTAAAGGTCTCGATCTTAACAACAGCAGGACTCGCTGACTTCACGACATCGGATACCGAGTTCATGGAATTCGCTCCAGATGAATTGTTGGATACCGTCTGCGCGGCCCCGTTCGCACCTTTTGCATTATCTTGAGCATTTCCACCGGTAAATAGATTCGTATAGTCCGCAGTGAACATTAAGCTCGAGATTACAAGTGCGCCAGCCAAGAAGGAAGCAACGATTGATTTGAAGGAAGCACCCTTCTTCTCTTTGGTAGAATTGAAATTCCATTTGCCTCCATCGGATGGAGCAGCGCCACCATTGCCGCCAGCACCATTTCCAGCTGCTCCGCCAGGCCCATAGTTAGCGTAGCTCTGACGAGTCGTACTTGAGAATGGCATCGGCTTTACGAGTGCAGGCTGCGTAACTTGAACGTCGCTTGCTTGACCATTCCCATCTACCGAGGTAGTTGCTTGTGCTTCTCCGCTCTTACCGGACTGATACGGGCCATAAGCGAAGTAGTGCGATTTAGTATTCTCCGTTTGTTCTGCACCTGTTGTGTTTGTCGTATTAGTAGATTCAACACCGTTCATTTGTGTATTGTAGTCTTGATCGGATGTTGAGTTTGATTTACGTTGGTCTTCCATGATGAACCCCTCCTGAGGAATGTATGTGAATTGAATGTATAAGTAATAACCTTATGTCTATATAATGAACCCCGAACCTTAATTCTACATTAAAATCATCATAAAACATGATAAATGATGAACTCTTTACTCCCTATATGTAAAAAACGGCTTGCGCTCCAACTGAATGCTTACATTGGAGGCAAACCGTTTGCCAATACTAATTTAATTCTTAACCAAACCGTTGCGGTGCGCATACACAGCTAGCTGCGTGCGGTCCTGAAGCTCACATTTCATTAATAGATTGGATACATGTGTCTTAACTGTCTTTATACTAATATGAAGTTCTTCGGATATATCTTTGTTGGCCTTGCCGTCCGCAATGAGCAGAAGCACCTCTTTCTCACGCTCAGTCAATCCTTCATCATCCGGCTGCGCGGCTCGTTTGCGCAATCCACGCGACAAGGCTTGCGATACATCGCCGTTCATCACCGGCATGCCGCGGCATGCTCCGCGGATCGCATAGATAAGATCCTCTGCGGATACTGTCTTCAAGACGTAACTGATAGCTCCCGCCTGAATGGCTGCAACCACTTGTTCATCTTCCATGAAGCTGGTCAGCATGACGATTCGCAGCTTTGGAAATCTAGTAATAAGTTGTCTAGTCGTCTCTACACCGTCCATATCCGGCATCATCAGGTCCATCAGCACTAGATCCGGCAGCTGGTCAGGGTTAGCGCTGATCTTCTTGATTGCTTCCAGCCCGCCGCTTGCTTCACCAACAACCTCAATCTCTGAATCGAACATCAAATACGTACGCAGTCCCAGCCGCACCATCTCGTGATCGTCAACGAGAAAAATGTTCATTTTACTCATCCGTTTCGCCTCCGTCCAGTTCCTCTGCCACATGCTTAATTACTGGTTGGTCTCTCTCTTCTTCTACTTGTTCAAATAAAGGTATATGTACTCGAATGGTTGTTCCTGCTCCAGGCTGGCTGATAATGTCCATCGTCCCGCCCAGCTTATCGCACCGTTCTCTCATTGTAGTCAATCCGTAGCTTCCGGCATGTGTATTCTTATTGATGTTGAAGCCCTTGCCGTCATCCGCGACAACGAGCAGCACACGCTGGTCTATTTCATGCAGCGACAAGTTTACATGCTTCGCTTGAGCATGCTTCACCACATTGGCCATCGCTTCTTGAATCATTAGGAAGCACTGATGCTCCTTCGCTTCAGACAGCCCTGCTCTCAGTTGGATCTCGATCTTCCCCTGCAATCCGTTCTGATTGCAATAATCGGGGAACCAACGCTCCAACGCTTGCTGCAGCGTTCTTCCGTCCAGCTCGATCGGACGGAGCTGCGCAATCAGTCCTCGCATCTGCCGCTGTGCTGAATGCGAGATCTGTATCAGCTGGCTTACAACTATCTGAGCCCGCTCCATATCCATTTCCATGACTTTGGGAAGCGAGGAAGAAGCCATATGCATTGCGAACAGTTGCTGGCTTACCGTATCATGCAGATCACGAGCCAGTCGCTTGCGTTCTTCCTGAACGATCGCTTCACTTTCACGCTCATGATCAACAACCTGCTGCTCAGACAGCTTTTGGAGCAATTTAAGCTTATGCTCCATCGTTTGAATCATAACATTAAAGTCCGAATATACTTGAAAAAAGGCATCCTCATCATCATCCTGAATCCGTACAGACCAATCGCCCTTCGTTACCTGCATCATGCTCTCATGCAAAACATCCAGTCTGCGTTGCAGCCGGACGCCAGCAATATATCCTGTTAGGATGGAAACGATGAGTACGGTCACAATGCCGAATACCCACCAATTCCATCCTTCATACCACATACCATTAACCAGTCCTAGCCATAGCACACTTATGATAACACAACCCGAGACGATGAAGGTAAAGAGCAGTTCCCATTTGACACTTCGGGCATTGCGAAATAACTTCTGCACCATAATATGCTATCCCACCTTCTTCACTCTTACATCACCGATGAAGGTGCTGACGACGATGCGAACTTTCTTGCTTGCATCATGATAATATGGGGATTCGACGTTAGTCGTCCGCATGAATCCACTTTCCTCCTGATCAAGCAAACGCACATCGCCAATGAATGAACTGGATGTAACGGTAACGCCAAGATCCATATCGCGCGGTATATATACCTTTACGTCGCCAATAAAGCTGGAGACCGTAATCTTAGTCTCACCGTATGGAACTTGAGCTTTCGTCAGATCGATCGTCGAGTCGCCGATAAAGTGAGAGATATCCATCGGTCTAAGTTCCCAATAATCCTTTCCGATGTTAAAATCACCGATAAAGGTTGACTTGTTAATCTTCTTTCCCTTGGAGCCGTGACTGCCCGCGCCCATACCGAACTCGAACTCCCATGAATTCGTTGAACCTTCATCGCCAGTCCCCTTTTTTGGCTTGCTTGAGGGCTTGCTTGAGGCTTCATTTTCCCCATATACCTCTTTATTGAATATATCCTTTGAATAATCCACATCTTTAAATGGATCAGGGTAGTTAGGATCGCCATAGTCCGGGATAGATGGAGACGCTGGAGCCTGACTTGACTTATTCTGCTCTTGATTATAGCCATCATCCCAGTTCTTATTGTTCCCCTGCCAGTCGCTTTTTCTGCTTCTGGACTTCCGCGGCTTGAACAATACCCATAGACCGCCGACAATTAAGCCAAAAGGAAGCGCATAGCTCATGAAGTCAGACCAGCTTAATGTAATAATATTTAGATTTCTCAGCAAATAGTAAGCACCTATGCCTAGCGGGAATATCCCCCAGAATCCGCCTTGGAACAGACCGTTCAACCCTACAAACACCAAAATGAGCGGCCAAAACGTACTAAACAATTCACTAAGGTCAAAGTTTATATATCCCATCTGCTGCAGCAAGAAGATTACACCGGCACCGATCAGAACAAAACCGACCATCCATCTCTTTCCTAGATTCATCATAATCCCTCTCTTCGAATGTTGCTTTCGTTTATCTTATATCTGTATTGTATAGCACACACAGCTAAGTAAACAGCGGCGAGGGATTGAACTGTGAATCAGTCTCTAGACCGAGCTGCTGTAAATAGCATCCAATACAAGCATGCACAAAAGAGACTGCCTGCAGGCAGCCTCTACTTCCATTATGTCAAAATCGAATGCAAGACGACACTATTGTTGAGCTTTTTGGTTTTGGCCATTAGTTGCTTTGTTTGCTGCACCAGCAGTACCTTCGTTTTCAACTGCAAACTCAGCGTCAAAGTTTTGATTTACTTGGTTTTGACCAAACTGTTGTTTGCCAACCTGTTTGGAATTGTACTTCGAGCTTTGCTTAGTCATCACATTTCACCTCCCTTGTGCTACACATCCGCCTCAGAGCGGCCTGTGAACATTTCGAGAAAACAACTGTTTCCCCAAGAAGTATTATGTGATGATCCGAAAGCCGCTATGCATGGGCAAAGCTGTTAAAGCATCGTCTCCGGAATCTTGTGATGCTTCATAACAGCCTCATTCAGCTCCTGTAGAAACTCCTCTGTAACCTTTCCGCTGCCCTTCTTAATCACCTGCACGTCGACGACTTTCTTGCCCCACTGCGAATAGACCTGCTTCGTAGTATCAAAGTATAGATCTAACTTCTTCCCTTTGATGGCTGAACCAATGTCAGCCACGATTCCATACCCATAGCCAGGCACATAAAGAATGGAACCAATCGGAAATTCTTTAAGATCAGCGGCAATGGTGGAAACGTAATCGCGTCTTACCTTGACACCGGAATACGTTATCCCATATTCGGGATGGCCAGGTTTCTTCCCTGTTGATTCAATGCCGGCTGTATAGCCGGTAGCTGTCACCTTAACTTCCTTCAGTACTCGCGTTTGTTCTGGCGCAAGCAGATCATCCGTGAACACCACCTTGCTATTGGCTGTTACCGTGTTCGCCTTAGCAGCGGAATCTGGATTGACAGATTGTCCTTTAGCTGGAGTAAATGATCCCGCCAATCTTGATGCATTCGCAATAGACATGTCAACATAAACAAAAAGATTCGAACGCAAATCCATGTCTGGATATACTGCTGATTCATGTCTGTTGCTTTGGTTCAACATCTCAAATACTTCATACGAATTTACGTTATTTCCTCGCTGCAGCATCTGCAATCGAACCTGATCGGAGATTACTTGCTGCGGCAAGCCGCTCCATTTCGCGGATTCATGTATCCGAGTACCATAATTGATACTGTCTGCACCCATACGATCCCAATCATTCATCTCAGCGAGTGAATGCATATCTTGCTGTTGAATGTGAATGGCCTGATGTAGATTCCAAGTAGATAAAGCGGCTTGTAATTCAACATTGGATGCTTGCGCATATGCGACTTGTCCATAACCAGTGATTAGCAAACATCCTGTTATGGCGATTAGACATCCTGTTTTGAACGACAACCTGCTGTATTTCACGATACTGCCACTCCGCTTCTTTAATGTGTTATTACCGTTCCCCTTTTTAATTGTAAGCATTTGGTTATCCCCTCCTAGTCGGAAGGATGTCCGCTATAGTCCACAATTATTCATAATCGACAAAAATAGAACGTCTGCGACAAAAACAAAATGGCGACCGCACCCTGATTGAACATCAGAGTACGATCGCCACTGCATGTATACACATAGATCGATGCTATCCAGAGCATTTCATCCTATTTACATAACCTGCTTTTCTGCTATTTGACCGACTATCGGGAGCTTAAACCATTTTCCTAAGTACGCTTGTACCATAAGCAAGATCCAAAGAATTACTCCGATTGGATAAATGAAAACAGATAATATCCACCCTAATATCGGTATAAATCCCAGTACGACATTCAGTACGAAGAGTCCTCCAAACACAAGCAATGACTGCATCGCATGAAACTTAACGAATCGATTATCCTTTTCTAATACTAAGAAGATGATACCCGTAATTGCTCCAAGCAGATAGCACAATAAGCCTGCAATATTCTGATCCAGACCTGTAGAAGACTGTTTGTTCCCATTCAGATTCATCTGACTCAAACTTACCACTCCTTGAGTAACATAATTGCCTCGCATTAATGCTATGAGAGTTATTGAAATAATATTCATCTCAGTCGCTGTAACGGGTCTTTATGCCACACGAATAAGGGGCTTGTCCCCAGGTAGAGTAATCTACCTATGGGAAAGCCCCTCATATCAAATGGTGTATTTTCTGCGCCAATAGCGGGAAAGTACACTTAAGCTTATTCTTCTGTAGACTTTACATCAGGCACCTTGCGTGTGCGAATCTCTTCGTCCAGAATCGCGATTGCGTCGGATAGCGGCATCATGCCGAGATCGCCTTGACCGCGCTTGCGCACGGAGACAGAACCGTTATTCTTCTCGTTCTCACCGACAACAAGCATGTAAGCCATCTTCTCGAGCTGCGCTTCACGAATCTTATAGCCCAGCTTCTCGTTGCGAAGATCCGCTTCCACACGAATGCCCGCTTGACGCATCTGTTCTTCCACTTCCTTCGCATACGCTTCATACGTAGGTGAAACTGGCAGAATCTTCGCTTGCACTGGTGCGAGCCACAACGGCAGCGCGCCTGCGTAGTTCTCCAACAGGAATGCAGTCATGCGTTCCATCGTACTGATGATACCGCGGTGAATAACGACAGGACGGTGCTTCATGCCGTCTTCGCCGACATATTCCAGCTGGAAGCGCTGCGGAAGCAGGAAGTCCAATTGAACTGTACCCAATGTTTCTTCCTTGCCGAGTGCCGTCTTAATCTGTACGTCAACCTTTGGACCATAGAACGCAGCTTCGCCTTCCGCTTCGAAGAACGGCAGACCGAGCTCGACAACAACCTCACGCAGCATGCGCTGGGACATCTCCCACATTGCATCGTCCTGGTAATACTTCTCTGTATCCTGCGGATCGCGATAAGACAGACGGAAACGGTATTCCTTGATGCCGAAGTCCTCATATACTTTCTGCAGCAGGTTGATTACGCGAGCGAACTCCTCTTTAATCTGATCCGGACGAGCGAATATATGAGCGTCGTTCAGCGTCATTCCACGAACGCGATGCAGACCAGTCAAAGCGCCGGACATCTCATAGCGATGCATCATGCCAAGCTCTGCGATGCGGAGCGGCAGATCACGGTAACTGCGCAGCTCGCTCTTGTATACCATCATATGGTGAGGGCAGTTCATTGGGCGAAGAACAAGTTCCTCATTATCCATCGCCATCACAGGGAACATATCCTCTTGATAGTGCTCCCAGTGCCCTGAAGTTTTATACAGCTCTACATTAGCCATTATTGGTGTGTACACATGGTTGTAACCAAGACGCTCTTCCATGTCTACGATATAGCGCTCCATTGTACGACGAAGTGTCGCGCCATTAGGCAGCCAGATCGGCAATCCTTGACCTACTTCTTGAGAGAACGTGAACATCTTCAGCTCTTTACCGAGCTTGCGGTGATCGCGCTTCTTCGCTTCTTCCAAGTAATGCAGATGCTCATCAAGCTGAGCTTTCTTCACGAAAGCTGTACCATATATGCGCTGTAGCATCTTATTCTTGGAATCACCTCTCCAGTAAGCTCCAGCCAGGTTCATCAGCTTGAACACTTTCAGCTTGGATGTGCTTGGAACGTGAGGTCCGCGGCAAAGGTCAAAGAATTCGCCTTGCTCATAGATCGTAATCTCCGAATCCTCTGGCAGATCGTTAATAAGCTCCAGCTTGAGCGGATCGTTAATGTCAGTAAACACGCGCAAAGCTTCTTCTCGAGATACGACATGACGGCGAATCGGAAGGTTTTCGTTGACGATACGCTCCATCTCTTTCTCAATCTTCGGCAGGTCTTCCGGTGTCAGCGATACATTCATATCGATATCGTAGTAGAAGCCGTCTTCAATGACAGGTCCGATACCCAGTTTTACGTCTGCATCACTGTACAAACGCTTAATGGCTTGTGCCATTAGATGCGCAGAGCTGTGACGGATCACTTCCAGCCCTTCTTCAGAATCAGGCATAACGATTTCTAGGGAAGCATCTGCTTCGATTGGCGTGTACAAGTCAACCACCTTTCCGTTCAGCTTGCCTGCCACTGCGTTTTTCTTCAAACCGCTGCTGATCGAACCCGCAACATCTTCAATTGTTGTGCCTTGCTCGTATTCGCGAACAGCACCATCTGGCAAAGTAACTCGTACCATAGACATGTTAAAGCTCCTCCTAATACGCTAAATTGGCAACAAAAAAACACCCGCCCTATAAAAGGGACGAGTGTTATGTTATAACCCGTGGTTCCACCCTCATTCAATATATACATAAGCTGCATCTGCGCCAAATATGGTGAAGCAGCATTCCGTGCATATATCCTTGAGCATTCTGTAACGGGAATGAACCGTTGAATAATAATAAGAAGCGAATCCTAGCTGCTTCTGTTCCCATTCAAAGCTCCGAAGGGGTAAATGCAAGTAATCGCCGAAGGGACTTTCAGCCGAGATCCCTCTCTCTGAACGGTTACAACCCTGCATCCATGGCTTCGTCAACGCCATATTGCTTGATGTAATTCAATATGGCATATTATATGCGATATCATCCCTGTTGGTCAAGAGCAATATTATGTGCATTGATCCTGCGAAGTCCAGTTTGGATTCAGATAGGATGCGCACGATGGGCAATAACCACATACATGAACTCTAGCTTCGAATATTTGTTCAATCGTCTTGATCACTTGAGAATCTGGTTCACATGTGTGTATGACGATATGGCCTGGGGATACATGAATAAGCGTGCTCACAATCATATCCTCCATCTCCATATCACAATCGATCATCTCGACAACCATCCCGTCCATGATATGAGATGACTCCAATGGAAGCCACTGCTCATTCAGCAACGAAAATTCGTGCCCGCCCTTATGAACGAGATGAGCTAACGGTATTTTGGTTTCCTGAATAAACACAAAATATTTTAACAAGCTGATGAATTCTTGATATTGTCGTTCCAGCACATACTCATCCATGGCATATGCTACAACTTCACGAAGTTCTGTCATATAGCTGTCCAGCCGAAATCGAATAAACCCATCAATATGGAGTTGTGTATTCTCCTCCAAATAATGGAGCAGCACTTTCCGAAGCTTCATACAGCGTCGTTTTCGAGCTTCATGGTGAGTGCTGTCATCCATACCGTTCAAGAGTTGAATGCAGTACGCTTCAATCTTCTCTACATCAGAAGAATCGATGTTTTTTTCTTTCTTGATTAACTCACGCAGCAGCGGAAGCTCCTTCACGGATAAAATGTATTCTGCAAGCGCTCTCGCAGCGCGATTCCACACATCCTGAGCTTGTAAAGCCAACTGGAAACCAGGGAGTCGACCTAAGCAGGTAATACCTGCCGCTGAACCGGAATCAAAATTTTCCAATATAACGCCATTCGCCTGTGTATGTAAATCGTCCATTTCCTGCATCAACAGCCGAGATAACGATTCCAGCTCATTTCGAGTTCCATTCGATACCGATATGGTGAACAGCTCCATGAACTCACTCCTTTCTGTTCCTTATTCAGTATATGGGGTGGACGAAACAGATATACGAAGTGAGTTTTGGTAATCCGAAGGAGCTCATACGGTTTGGCAACCGCACAGAAAAAGCGCAATGAGGACAGATCACTCTGCTCCCCAATGCGCTTCGTTAGGTCGGTATATTAATTCTGCATCACAAAGTCACGTTCAATCGTGTTCTGATCTTCATCAAATGTTCGAAGAATATTGTACTGCGTATCACGCTGCGCAGGGATCTTGCCCGCATCACGGATATGCTTAAGAATGCTGCCGATGTTTACTTTATGAGTCGCGCCGGCGGCAGACACAACATTCTCCTCAATCATCGTGCTGCCGAAGTCATTGCAGCCGTACGACAATGTCTGCTTGCCAATTTCTGGTCCCATCGTTACCCAAGAGGATTGGAAGTTGGGAATATTGTCCAAGAACAAGCGGCTGATCGCGAGTGTCTTCAAGTACTCTTCCGGCTTGACACGATCCACCTTCATCGCTGTGTTGTCCGGTTGGAACGTCCATGGAATGAAGGCAAGGAAGCCTTTTGAAGGATAGTTGCGCTCTATGCATTCATCTTGCGCGATACGCGTACGTTCCAGATGCAGCGCCCGCTCTTCCATCGACTCACCGAAGCCGATAACCATCGTGCCTGTCGTGGTCATTCCTACCTGATGAGCAGTCTGCATCACATCCATCCACTCGCGCCATGTGCCTTTCAATCGGCTGATCTTGTGTCGAGTGCGATCATCCAGAATCTCTGCTCCTCCACCCGGCAATGAATCCAAGCCTGCTTCATGAATCTGGCGGACAACCTCTTCAAGCGACAAGCCGTCAGACACATTCTTCATCTTCCAGATCTCGGCTGGAGAGAAGGAGTGCATCGTAATGCCAGGGAAGCGCTTCTTAATGTTGCGCAGCAGCTCTGTATAATACGAAAATGGCAGATTCGGATTCGTGCCGCCCTGCATTAATATTTCTGTCCCGCCAACATCTATCGTTTCCTGAATCTTCTGGAAGATCGCTTCATCTGGAAGCACATACCCCTCCTTCGATCCTGGAGGACGATAAAACGCGCAGAAGCGGCAGTATACGTCGCATACATTCGTATAGTTAATATTTCGGCCGATAACGAAAGTTGTAATCGGATCTGGATGCCACTTCAACATAACCTGATTCGCGGCATGTCCCATCTTCTCAATCTGATCGGATTCAAACAAGGTGATACACTCTTCTGTATTCATGCGCTCACCGCGCAATACTTTATCTAATATGCGATCAACTGGAGATATCATCGTCATCGTCACTTCCTCTCTATGTTATTTCATTCACAGGATGGGTATATTCAAGCCACCCTGCTAATGCTTGGTCTGTAATCTTTTAGCCCAAGAGTTATGGTAATATCATGCAATAATGATTAAAGTTAAAGAACCATAACCCATCGTATCATAGTTTATCCATCTTGTTAATCACTTGTTGTTCATCGTATTATGTACGCTTGATGGGCTTATCCCATTCGTCATACAGCCGTTTCAGCACAAAAAAGGAGTCCAAGGGCAACCCCTCGGACTCCTGTTCGTTAGCTGCGACGAATGCTTCGCCTCAGGCAGCATCATAGCGCCTGATCTAGATCCTCGATCAAGTCTTCAATATGCTCCAGACCTACAGAGAAGCGCAGCAATCCATCTGTAATGCCGCGCTCATAACGCACAGCTTGCGGCATAGCGGCATGCGACATCATGGCCGGATAGGACAAGATGCTCTCAACAGCGCCTAGGCTCACTGCCACGAGCGGCAGCCGAACTTGATTCAGCACCTTCTTGGCATGTTCGCCAGAGCCGACATCAAAGGATACTACGGCGCCGTATCCTTTCGATTGACGCTCATGAATCTCGCGATGTGGATGATCGGCTAGCCCCGGATAATATACCTTCGTGATATCCGATCTGCTGCTCAGCCACTCAGCTAAGCGGCGGGCGCTTTGCTCACTGTGCGCCATGCGCGCTTCGAGCGTCTTCATGCCGCGCATGAGCAGCCAACTGTCCTGTACGCCGAGCACAGTTCCAAGTCCATTCTGCAGCGCCTTAACTCGATTGCCCAGCTCTTCATCATGGGTGACGGTTAATCCCGCCAGTACATCGCTGTGTCCGCCTAGAAATTTCGTCGCGCTATGAAGCACGATATCAACACCCTGCTCGATCGGCCGCTGATGATAAGGGGTCATAAAGGTATTATCCAATAAGGTAATAAGTCCTTTCGACTTCGCCCAGGCGCACACGGCGGCTATATCCGTAATCTTAAGCGTTGGGTTTGACGGCGTCTCCATGAAGACGCCTCTCGTGTTCGGACGCAGCGCCGCTTCCACTTGATTCAGATCGGTCATGTCCACGAACGTCGTTTCGATCTGCAATCTGCTGAGAATCGTAGTTAATAAACGATAAGTCCCTCCATACACATCCTCCGTTACGATCAGATGGTCCCCAGCCGAGAACAACAGAAGTGTTGATGAGATGGCGGCCATACCAGAGGCAAAGGCGAAGCCTCGAGTCCCGCCTTCCAATACAGCAATATATTGCTCCAGCGTTTCGCGCGTCGGATTGCCGGAACGAGAGTAATCATGCTTAGGGGGATTATAGATGTCTTCGTGATGAAAAGTCGTCGCTTGAATGATGGGCACGCTGGATGCCCCTGTATGCTCACAGATCTCACCGCCAAAGTGAATCAGCTTGGTTGCGAAGCGATCTGATTTCGGTTGTATTGGTTCATTCGATTGGCTCATCTGCTATACCTCACTTCCTAGCGGCTGCTGTTCCTGCTGCGATACTTGTTCCTGTGCACAGCGGATCGCTTGATCAAGATCCGCTATCAGGTCATCCACATGCTCGATGCCTACTGAGAAGCGCAGCAGCCTATCATCCACGCCGACAGCATCGCGCACTTCCTGCGGAATGTCCGCGTGCGTTTGAACGGCGGGATACGTCATTAGCGATTCGACACCGCCCAAGCTTTCCGCGAATGCGATCAGCCTAATCGTTGATAGAATCGGAGCGACGTAACGAGCATCCTTCAAGCGGAAAGAGAATATGCCGGTATTGCCCGAGCATTGCTTCTGCTGAATATCGTATCCCTGATGTTCAGGCAGCGCTGGATGGTAGACCGTTTCAACCGCTTCGTGCGCCTGCAACCATTCCGCGACGCGAATGGCGTTATATTCATGGCGCTCCATTCGCAGCGCCAGCGTCTTCATGCCGCGCATGAGCTGATAGCTGTCCGTCGGTCCAAGACAGGCGCCGATGGAATTGTGCAGAAATGCCATTTCCTCGGACAGCTCTTTGCCCTTCGTCACGATGATGCCAGCGAGCACATCATTATGTCCGCCTAGATATTTAGTCGCGCTGTGAACGACGATGTCAGCGCCAAGCTCAAGCGGACGCTGGAAGAATGGCGTCATCAGCGTATTATCGACGATCGTGAGCATGTTATGCTTCTTCGCCCAGCTTGCCGCGGCCTCGATGTCCGATATCATCATCAGCGGATTCGTAGGCGTCTCGATAAACACCGCGCGAGTCGCTGGGGTTCGAAGCTTCTCCATCCCCTCGAGATCATTCGTATCGACATATGAAGCCGTGATGCCAAATCGAGCAAGTATTCTTTCCAATATTCGATAGGTGCCGCCGTATAGGTCCAAGGAGGCGATCAGATGATCACCTTGACTGAATAGAGCAAACACATTCTGGAGCGCGGCCATCCCAGAGCTGCAAGCGAAGCCGGCATCGCCTTGCTCCAGCAAGGCGGCGGCGTCTTCCAGCACGGCGCGAGTCGGGCTCTTCGAGCGGGAATAATCATATCCCGTGCTCTGCCCGAGCCCTGGGTGGCGAAATGCGGTCGCTTGATAGATCGGAAAGTTGATCGCTCCCGTCTTCGGGTCTTGGATGGATCCGATCTGAGCTAGTTGACTTTCTATGCGGTAGGAGCGTTCATCTCGTTCGATCATATTAGATACCGGCTCCC
This sequence comes from Paenibacillus sp. EB106-04-04-XG159, assembly GCF_058791835.1. Lineage (NCBI taxonomy): Bacteria > Bacillati > Bacillota > Bacilli > Caryophanales > Paenibacillaceae > Paenibacillus > Paenibacillus sp. EB106-04-04-XG159. Next base: position 219,394 of record NZ_JBYTDY010000003.1, read on the forward strand.
TCTTTGCGAGATTTAGCCGAGCTGAGAACATACGGTGTCTCTTGATATACGTAGTAGTTCAGCCAGTTCGAGAACAGCAGGTTAGCATGTGCTCGCCATGTGGAGTACGGGGTTTGACTTGGATCGTTATTCGGGTAGTAATTGATAGGAATATCCATCTCCATGCCCTTGGCTATATCACGATCATATTCCCACTTTAGTGTATAAGGGTCATACTCGGAATGACCCGTAGCAAATATTTGCCGTCCATCCTTGCTCGCAACAAGGTATACCCCTGCTTCTTCCGATTCCGACAGAATGATAAGATCTTCTACCTTAACGATATCTTCCTTGCGAACCTCCGTGTGACGGGATTGCGGAACAAGGAAACGCTCATCGAACCCGCGTGTGAGTCGAATATTCTCAGCCGTTAACGAATGGTTAAATACGCCGAAGCATTTCTTCTCAAGCGGAACCTTAGGGATACCGTAATGATAGTAGAGTCCTGCCTGCGAGGCCCAACAGACATGAAACGTTGAAGTCACATTCTCTTTCGACCATTCCATAATGCGGCACAGCTCTTCCCAGTAGGTAACTTCTTCGAAGTCCATCTGCTCGACTGGAGCTCCTGTAATAATCATGCCGTCGAACTGCTCTTGCTCAATATCCTCAAACGTCTTATAGAAGCTGATCAGATGTTCGGCAGATGTGTTCTTGGATACATGTGTCGCAGGATGGAGCAGCGTCACATCCACCTGCAGCGGCGTATTGCCGATCAAGCGAAGCAATTGCGTCTCAGTCGTTTCTTTTGTCGGCATTAGATTAAGAATGACAATTCGCAGCGGTCGGATATCCTGCATATACGCACGGGATTCAAGCATGACGAATATGTTCTCCTGAGTCAGTATTTCTTTGGCTGGTAAAGTATCCGGAATTTTAATCGGCATGACGTTCTCCTCCTTTGGAATGTGGTCTCAAATGAGACAATCAGCATGACAAGCTGGGAAAGGGCTTATGATCGCAAAAAAACCTTTCTCAAATCTTGAGAAAGGTTCATGTTAATCGTATTCATGCGCCTCTCTCATCTGTCAGCCCGTATTGGGATCTCCCCCATTCGGTTCTGCAAGAATTAGCACCGCTGCTTCATAGCCTGAGCTATAAGCCGGTTGCCGGGTTTCATCGGGCTTGTCCCTCCACCTGCTCTTGATAAGATTGCCGTTGCATATTTAGTTTGGTCTTCATTTGGACTTGGTAATAATTTATAGCATGCATGAGCATTCCGTCAAGCACTAATTCACAATAATTTGAAATACTCCATATGCTAAATAAGGAATTGGTTGGCACAATATTTTGGTTGAAAGCCATTTTCATGAGGGGTATACTATACAAGTGCTTGGCATAGTCAAGCAACTAAACTTCACTAATAGAGGTGAATTCGGATGGATGGCGACCCGAGGCCGCGCCTAGGTATGAGCAAACAACCGAATACGACGATTCGACGAGTGTGCAGGATATGTTCAAGACCTGACGATTGTCGTCTGCCTGCATGGGCATCATGCGCAAGCTGAGCAAGTCTATCTTCCTATATCCATAGGGACTGAAGCTAAGTTCAGTTTATGCGCGCGTCTGATGTGTATTTATCACATCACACCTCAAGCTGCGATTCCCCATGACGACACGGACGGCTTCGTTTGTCATGATTCATCCTCCCTCGTATGAATTGTCATTACAATGACAACACAAGCTACCTATATGATGGTGGCGAGAAGGAGTGGTGAACATGAAGATACGTCTCGTCCACGAAGGTGTATTCACACCTGTCGAAGACATTCAACTCACATTAACCCCGCCCGAGCAAGGTTTTTATTGGATCGACGCAGACCTAGATGATCTAGCCGTGCTGCAGCCGCTGTTTAACATGCATGATCTTGCCGTTGAGGACTGTCTAAGCGAAGATGAGCAGCGTCCGAAGATGGAGATGTATGAAGACCATTACTTTATCGTGGTAAACAGCATTCGATTCGATGACGAAGAAATCTTCTTGCGTGCACTCAATATTTTCTTAGGCAAGCATTACTTAATTACGGTTACAAGACAGAAGATCAACGAGCTTCGTACCGTCAAGCCCCTCTTATGGGAACAGGAAGTCAATACGCCCGATCGCATGCTGTATATTCTTGTTGATACAGTAGTGGATAGCTACTTTACGGTTGCTGACCGCATTGAAGCGAAGATCGATAATCTGGAAGAAGTCGTGCTGGTTAACGCTAAGAAATCGCATCTAAACGAAATCATTAATCTGCGAAGCGAAATTCTGTGGCTGAAGAAGGGCCTTGGACCGCAGAAGGATGTGATCTTCGTACTCTACAACAAAGATCTGCGTTTGATCGATGATGAACTGCAGAAATATTTCCGAGACATTTATGAAAATGCTGTAAAAGTGGCAGAAACATTCGAAACGTTCCGCGACCTGATGGCGAACTTGCGAGAATCTTATCATTCCAGCACCGCCAATCGCGCGAATGAAATTATGCGCGTATTCACCGCAGTAACGACGATCTTCATGCCTTTGACCTTTATTACTGGATTCTACGGAATGAACTTTGATTATATTCCGTTTCTGCATCAGGAAAATGGAGCCGTCTACGTTGGCATATTCATGCTTGTTCTTGGGTTGACCATGTTCTTCTGGTTCCGCAAGAAGGATTGGCTCTAAACGAATAGCTATCATATAGAGGGGCATTCCCTTCATCCAGGTTACCTGCCTCGATGATGGGGAATGCCCCTTACTTTATGCGCTTTGCTGATTGCTTGTTCGTTTGCGGCCAGCTCTCGATGACTGCCCGCTTGCTGCCGAGTCCATGGTAAGGCGCAGCAGACGAATGCGTTCATATCGGCGCTGCAATTCCGAGCCTGTGCCTGTCAGCGCTTCTTCGCCGTATATGCGTATGAACACCGGCTTTAAATACTCCGGACCAAGCTCAGTCAAGGCATTGCGAATCGACAGAAGCTCTTCCTCCGGGGTATCCGCCAATTCCATGTTGATAAATGGAAGCACGTCATAGCCTTCATCAGCTAACGTTTCGATTCGCATCAACAGCTCACGACGATCCACTTCCAGCCGCTCCATCAACTCGCCAGCGCCTAAACCATCACGTACTCCCTCCAGCAGAACACGGCGCTGCATCAAACGGCTCAATTCCGCATCCATCTTAGCCCGTTCCTGTTCGTATACCCACTGGACAAATGCAGTCTCTGTAACCGCCCCTTCCACCCAATCGAGCGGAAAGCTGGTGCTGCGCTCTACCGTCTGCGTAATCGCTATAATCGCATCCGCGAAGGATTTCACCTTGGCTTCCCCGAAGCCTGGAAGCTGGCGAAGCTCTTCTGCATTATGCGGCACGAAGGCGCTCACTAGACGAAGCATCCGATTCGTCGCGATCCAATACGGCGCTCGACGCAGACTGCTCGCCGTCTCACGGCGCCACTGCGCAAGCCGCTCGTAGAGCTTATCATCGGAATGCAGCTCGCCATAACAGCTGATCCATTCATTCCTTTCCTTCATCCGCCGCTCATGAAGATTCGTATCCGGCATAAATCCTAGCGCTGGCTGATAGCCTTCTCGCAGCAATCGCGCAACTCCCCCGCGAAGCGCTGCTCGCATCTCCATCCATACGCTTCCCTCATACCATGTACCAGATGTCTCCATGCCTGATACTTGCTGTGCCTCATCAAGCTCAACTGCTTCATCCGGCTCCCACAGCACAAGCCACTTTCCTGCATCTTCACCTGCACTTAGCAAACCTGAGCGAAGGCTCTCGCCTTCAATCTGTTTCTCCATTCGCGCCATCCATACAACTTGCATATCCTATACCTCCACATGGTCAGTTTCACAACGAGACAACAGAGTGAGGAGGATGTGCTTCTGTAGGAATAGAAAAGCACCCCTTCGACGCCTTCTGCCGTCAAAGAGGTGCTTCCTCGTTCTAGTTATGAATTAGTTATATTATAGCACGACACTCTTGTATGTCAATGTATGGAATATAGTAGAGCTGATCATCACCAGGATCACGCTTCCAACATATGGTGACTTCTATTATAATGATGAGTAGGATTTCAACGCTGCGTTGATGAACTGCTGTGTTAGTAGAAGAGGAGGCATCAAGATGAGCCAAGAACTGGACTTTTTATCCGATCATACAGAAGATACATCCTGTCGCTTTGTCACCTTTATCGGCGATAGTATGCGTCGGTTCGATCTATGTGTGACAACAACGAGCCGTTTCTACGGCAAGAAGCTGGTTATGGATCTTCAAACGGGCTTGACTGCAATTCTAGGTCAAGACGATCTTGAGGAGGAGGGATACTTGGAGTCCTTCTATAAACTGACTGAGGAGGAAGCTGAGGATCTTCGACAATTCTTGTACATGGTCGTTGAGGAGGCTCACTTCACTGATTAATCTTCACAGTTCAGCTTGAATAGGCGCGGTTCGGGAAGCTATTAACTGGGCTGCTTCTTCATGGATGCCATCCATGCCAATGACCTTCAGTATCGCAGTCCGTGCGGTAATGGAGGTTTTTTAGCTTTCATTAATAGGTACCATCTGGTAAATCTACATAGTTATCAGGAGTTTCTTAGAACCAACGCCAGTAACTTTTGGAACAACCCGTTCTTATACGTATCAGCCGGCACAAAGGGCTTGGCGAGCCGGAAATTTACCTGAGACGTCGAAAACTTACATCTCAGCTCCAAATTCAGCTCGCACAGGGGCTGAGATGCAGAAAATCGACGTCTCAGCCTTCAAAATCGGCTTCGCGACCAGAAATTTGCCTGAGACGTCGAAAAAATGCACCTCAGCTCCAAAATCAGCTCGCACGAGGGATGAGATGCAGAAAATTAACGTCTCAGCCTTCAAAATCGGCTTCGCGAGCCGGAAATTTGCCTAAGACGTCGAAAACTTACATCTCAGCTCCAAATTCAGCTCGCACGAGGGCTGAGATGCAGAAAATCGACGTTTCAGCCTCCACAGCCCGCGCGCGAGCAAAAAAAGGACTTGTCCTAATACTTATAGGACAAGCCCCTGAGGCACTTATGATGACTGTGCGATTCCAGTCAGCGTCAGCACACTTTTCATTTCCAGTCGCTCACAGATAGAAACGACGCTCTCCGGATTCGGAGCAAAAAGGCAGCTCTCCGTTTCACAGCTGATCGGCACTTCACAATGTATGCGCGCAAGCTGGCGGGAAAGATGCAGCATCTCCATATCCGCTTCGATCTTCGTGCGAACTCCCTTTGCAAGGCTTGTCATATTGGCTAATATGCCTTCGATTGAACCGTGCTCTTGAATCAGCTTATGCGCTGTTTTCTCGCCAATACCGCGTACACCCGGATAGTTGTCCGAAGTATCACCCATCAGGCCCTTCATGTCAATTACCTGCTCCGGCGTCAGTTGACGTTCTTCCATCAAGTAGTCCGGAGTATAGACAGCGTAATTGCCATGCCCCTTCTTCATGATGATAACTGTTGTGTGTTCATGAACCAATTGCAGCATATCGTGATCCCCTGTGAGCACAAGCACATCGTGTTCATCACGATGCTGCTTCGCCAAGGTTCCGATGCAATCATCGGCTTCATAACCCTCGCTCGACACATTCGGTATGTTGAACGAATCCATAACCTCACGTATAAGCTGAAACTGCGGTACTAGATCCTCCGGACATTCCGGACGGTTCGCCTTATAATCGCCAAACTGCTCTGAGCGAAATGTCTTGCTGCTCAGATCCCAGCAGCATGCGATATGGGTTGGTTGGAACTTCTCAACCACATCCCAAAAATAACGCATAAATCCATAAACCGCATTCGTCGGTGTCCCATCCTTCATGCGGCGAATAGAGCCACCGTATGCTGTAGCGAAGTAAGCTCGAAACAGCACCGCCATTCCATCAACCAACAATAAACGAGATCGATCTTGTTGTTCAATCATCGAGATATGGCTCCCTTCTATATCATTTTCAACTGAAAACCTGACACTCTAGTCAACTCTGTAAAGTATATCACAACGGCAACGACAATCGGTTGACGCATTCTGCCAACGTTAGTTCGGATTAGCCATCACCTTAATTGGTGCTAGATGCAGTCCAAGTTTCTTGATAAACTTCTTCCTTGAAACCAACAGTGACTCGCTTGCCATCTGTTACGATCGGACGCTTCAGCAATCTTCCGTTGGAAGCGAGCAGTTCAATCCGTTCTTCCTCCGTCATGGTTGGCAGCTTATCCTTCAAATTCATAGCTTTGTACACTTCACCGGAGACGTTAAAGAATTTCTTCAGTTCCAACCCGCTCGCTTCAACAAGCTGCTTCAATTCGGAAGCCGAAGGCGGCGTATCGAAGATCGGAATCAGTTCCAGCTCATGCCCTTGCTCCTTCAGCAACTTAACCGCTTTGCGGCACGTACCGCATTTGGCATATTCATATACTGTCAATTTCATGTTCCATCCCCCAGTTGCAATCATGATCGAGTTATTCGTCGCACGATCAGCCTTCACTGCTGCGTCAACCAACGCTCCAAACGCACCAGGTCATCCGGCAGCGGCGCTTCAAACGTCAAACGTTCACCAGTCATCGGGTGAAGGAAGGACAGCTCGCCAGCGTGCAGCGCATGGCGTTCCATGTCCAGCTGCAATCTCGATTCAGGATTATAGAATCGATCGCTGAGCAGCGGACAGCCGATATGGCGCATATGCACGCGAATCTGATGCGTACGCCCCGTTTCCAAGACGCAGCGCACTTTGGCTGCGTCAATTCCCTCTGCCGTACGGTAGACTGCGATCGTTCCATAGTGCGTGATAGACGGATAGCCGTCTGATCTTACGACACGCAGATGCCGCTCCACGTCATCACGATCGATAGGCGCATCTACCGTACCGGCTTCTGGCAACGGTACACCTTCTACATAAGCCGTATACCGCTTGTACACCTCACCCCGCTGCAGCTGCTCGGACAGCTGCTGATGCGCAAAGGCGTGCTTAGCGATCAGCAAGACGCCGGAAGTGTCCTGATCCAGCCGGTGTACAGGTCGAAATCGTGTCTGCTCGCCTCGACTGCGCCAATAATGCACAACGCCGTTCGCCAGTGTCCCTGATGGATATCCCTTCGTCGGATGCACGACGATGCCTGGCGGTTTATTGAGCACCAGTATGTCCGCATCCTCATAGATGACATCGATCGGAATCGGCTCAGGCGGAATCGTCTCCAGCTGCGGCTCCGCGATTCGAATTCGCACCACGTCTCCGACGGACAGCGGCTTATGATTCCACAGCCGCTCCCCATTCACCGTTATGCCGTCTGGCATCTGCTTCAGGCGCGTAATCAGCCTTCTGGACATGCCCAAACGCGACAGCATAACGGTACGCAGCAAGATGCCGTCTTCATCTTCACCTACTGTATAGGTCAAGGAAGCGGCATCCCATACCTGCTGTTCTTCTTTAGGATCATCATGCTCCATCATGAATCGTAATTAACCTCAATTCTCATCCTTATGATCTTTCTGTCTGAATACAATCGCGCTGCGAGCGTATTCAATATCCGGCACGCCAGCAAGTGCATTAGCTCGACGAGAAGCGGCGAAGAAATAATCCGATAAGCGGTTTACATATTGCTTTACCTCAGGATGAATCTGCTCCTTACGCGCGAGCGTGACAATCTGACGTTCCGCTCGTCGGCATACGGTTCGGCATATATGCAGCGCAGCGGCAAGCGGTGTTCCGCCCGGCAGGATGAAGCGCTGCAGCGCCGAATTATGACGCTCGTGCTCATCGATCCACTGCTCCAGCCGTTCGATCATCTTCTGATTCACCTTGAACACAGCCCGACCCTGCTTCTCTTCTGCAAAGGCTAAGTCTGAGCCGCAATCGAACAGCTCGTGCTGAATTTCCAGCAGCTGCTCAGCGAGCTCTGCTAAGCCGTCATCATTACAGTGGGTAAGAGCTGCGCCTACGTATGCATTTAATTCATCCAGCTGACCATAAGCTTCTACGCGAAGATGATCCTTAGAGACGCGCCCGCCCTTGAGAGACGTCATCCCTTCATCGCCCGTTCTAGTATATATCTTCATTCTTCTTCCCTCGCTTAGCAATATTTCATTCCTATCGCTCGCTGCGGCTGCGAAGCTCTATCGCCATGCCGGAAGACATCCAAAACCATTGATGACTGTGCTTAGCCGCATGGCGATTGAATGCCGCGAGCTGCTCATGAAAGCAGCGCTCTTGATCTGACATGAATGGCGTCAGCGACGCAGGCTCATTCGAAACGATGAACAGCATGCCCTGATAAGAAAAAGCTGCGTTCTCCAGCTGCTCGCGATAAGCGGTCATCCGTTCGCGATAAACCTCAATTCCCGCTTCTGTTTGCATAATCAGCCTATGACAGGATGCTAGATAATCTGCAACGCTCCTAATAACGACGACACGACGATCAGCACGAAACAGATTGGATTCCCGATTTATTCGCTCCAACACAGCTGGCAATTCGATATCACTCGTTACGGTCTTCCAGCGAAAGCTTCCGTTACCCGGCAGATCAGCTGGAAGTAAAGCTTGACCGACTGTTACGACAAGTCCTTCACGGCCAAATGACGCAGCATAGCGGAGTATGTAAGAAGTCTTACCGCTTCCTACATGACCAGTAACTCCGATTATCACCTGTCATCCCTCCCGTATCAGTCTTGCCCTTGTTCTTGTATACATTAAGGCTTCTCTGCAAGCAACTGCATGATTTTCACCGATTGCTCCATGTTAGGTGTTGTTCCCGGTATAGCAACAAACCATTCTTCTTGTACGAGTCCGTGCTTCTCCATTAACGGAAGCTTAACTGTCGGCAATGCATATAGGTATTCACCTGGACGATCGACATACTTCTCTTCTTTCTTCTTAGCGCCATCTACCTTTTCAACCCAGTATCCATCCATTACACCTTCTTCATATTGGGCCTTATCGAAGTAATCATCGAGTGGCATATGAGCGCCATTTTCAGTATAGTTCTTAATATCTTTATACGGCAGTACAACAATTCCGTCTTCTCCAGCAGCATATTCAAGCATAATCTTTGGAGCACTGTACAGCGGAGCTGATATGACATCTACTGTGAACTCACCGTTTAACTTTTTGTTCAAATCAGCTTCCAATGCGTTGATACTCTCTTCTGGGATTTGATATTCATGCGACATAAAGATATTAATATCCGCTTTAGGACCACCACAACCAGCTAATACAGAAACAAGCATGAAGACGACAATCATTCCCATCCATTTCTTTCTATTCATAGAAGTTCTCCTCTCTCTCTATCAATTCAATACAATCTACTTAATATGTTTCATGATACCACAAACAATCACGCCAGAAAACGAACGCGAATAGACCAAGAAAAGGCATGCCTAATTGATTATCAATTGGCATGCCTTAGGTATACTTTAATAGATCTTCCTATATAAACAAAACGTACATTCAGACATTGGATTTCATATATTCGTTAATCTTAACATCCAGTGCGCTGCTAATCTCAATAACATTCTTAGCTGTAAACGAATTCTCCTCTTGAACCAAGAGCTCCATCTGCTTGCGCAATACGCGAATCTCATGTTCAAGATCAACCAGTCTGGATGATACGTTTCTTGCTTTGCTAGACCACTTAGGTTGAGTACGGTTATCCCTTAACAATTGTCCTGAATAAGGTGACAATGTATAGTCCGAACAAAACAAGCCACTTCTCCTCCTTCAAATGTTGAACCTGATATCGTATGCGCTATCGATTATCCTATCTTTATCGATAAATAATTTGAATATATCACGTATATTACCATGGTTTCAGTTGGAAAACTAGTGGTTTTTAGAATTATATACTATTTTTTCACATTTCTTGATTGATTTTGCGGATAAATTTACCGATTCTTTCGATAGCTTCCGTCAATTGAGTGACAGAAGTCGCGTAAGAGCAGCGAAGGAAGCCTTCACCACCTAGACCGAATACGTTGCCAGGAACAGCGGCTACCTTAGCATCATACAGCAATCGCTGTGCAAACTCTTCTGAAGTCAGCCCTGTCGATTGGACGGAAGGAAAGGCGTAGAAAGCGCCTTGCGGTTCATGACATTCCAATCCAATCTCGCGGAAACCCTTAACGACCAATCGTCGGCGCATATTATACGCCTCCATCATACGATCCTTCTCTTCGTGTCCATTCTTCAACGCTTCCAGGGCGGCCACCTGACCCATGATCGGTGCGCACATGACCGTGTACTGATGGATCTTCAGCATCGCAGAGATCAGCTCACGATGAGCGCACACATACCCCATTCGCCAGCCAGTCATCGCGAACGCCTTAGAGAAGCCGCTGACTAGAATCGTCCGATCCTTCATACCAGGCAGTGATGCAAAGCTGACATGCTTCTGGTCATAAGTCAGCTCAGCATAGATCTCGTCCGATATCACGATCAGATCATGCTCTTCAACAAGCTTGGCAATTGGCAAATAATCTTCATATGTCATGATACCGCCTGTTGGATTACTCGGATAACAAAGAATAAGTACCTTCGACTGAGGTGTGATGGCTGCCCGCAGCGACTCTGCTGTCAGCTTAAACTCATCCTTCGCGAACGTCTCGATGCCTACTGGCACGCCTCCGCTTATGGATACGATCGGCGAATAAGAGATATAACTAGGCTCTGGAATTAGAATCTCGTCCCCAGGCTCAACAAGCGCGCGAAGCGCTAAGTCGATGGCTTCAGAGCCGCCTACAGTGACGATCATTTCCTTATCCGGATCATAGGTTACGTCGAATGATTCGTGAAGATATCGCCCGATCTCCTCACGCAGCTCAGGCATTCCTGAATTGGACGTATACCGCGTCATGCCGCGCTCCAAGGAATACACGCAAGCTTCACGCACATGCCACGGCGTGCAGAAGTCCGGCTCGCCTACGCCCAGCGTAATAATGTCTTTATTGCCGCTTACCAGATCAAAGAACTTGCGTATCCCTGATGGTGCAATATCCCTTACCAGTGGATTAAGATATCGTTCCATCGTTCTTGTCGTTTCCTTAGTGGATACCTCATTAATCATATTCCATCACCTCACGGAGAAATTACAAGGCGGTGGTCGTCCTCATGATCTTCGAAGATGATGCCGTCCTGCTTATACTTCTTCAATATAAAATGTGTCTTGGTTGACAGCACAGATTCAATTGGGGACAGCTTATCCGATACAAAGCTTGCTACTTCACGCAAGCTCTTTCCCTCAACTTCTACCAAGAGGTCATATGCTCCCGACATCAAATAAACGGACTTTACTTGTGGAAACAGATAGATTCGTTCCGCGATGCTGTCAAAGCCTCTGCCTCTTTCCGGCGTAATCTGAACTTCGATCAGCGCTGTCACCTTCTCATCGTCAACCTTGCTCCAATTCACAACTGTGGCGTACTTAACGATGACATGCTCGGCTTCCATTTCCTCAATCGCCGCGCGCACCTCATGTTCTTCTGCACCAAGCAGCGTCGCGATCAGGTCAGGAGTGCGGCGCGCATCCTCCTTGAGCAAACCCAAGATCTTCAAGTTTAACTCGCTAAGTTCCTTCATTATTGCCCTCCCACGATTTATTCCGCTGTCCATTATGCCATAGGTCGATATTCTCTGCGCGAAACAAACCGATTTGTGATATGCAATTATGATACACCTATTGTACCTGCATGCCAAGAACCTGACTTGCAGTGGACTCTAATAATTTGACGCTTTAATGCGATTAACCTTACAAAAAAAGACCAATCAGCGCTGACTGATTGGTCTTTTTAAGCACCCTGGCCATTATCTACATATACGAATGCCCGCCGGAAGTGTTATAACGCTGATCTTGCCCTGCGGCTTCATTCTGGTTGTACGAGCTAGGATGCGCCGCATGCTGTCCCTGATTCGATTGACCCAGCTTCTGCTGTACGAACTGCTGACACTTTTGCTGCATCTGCTGATTCTGCTGATGAGCCTGCTCTACCGATTGCCGCAGCGCAGGTGAAGAGAGCGAGTACATATTCTGCTGCTGCATCAGATTGTACAGATCGCCTTGCATGCGCAGTGTGCTATTCGTTAGATCCGTGAACATTTGTCGGACAACAGGGCAATTCGCTTCGGTCGCTGCCGTCACATACTCTCGAACCGTTCGCTTCAAGTCAGCTAGAATCGTGTACATAAGATCTTGCTCCGGCATAAAGTTTGATGTATTCATGGGCTGTTCTTCTGGCTCCTTTCGAATGGGACTGTTATTGCTGCATATTGCTTTGTTGAGGATGGGTCGGCGCCATCTGGGTGTGATGCTGCAGAGCATTCAACAAGATGCTCATGTGCTGTTGATGAACCTGAACCATACTTGACAGCGCCTGCGCATTGTTTGTATGGGCGATGCTGGCTGCAGTAGCGGCGCATTGCTTCAACAACAAATCTTCGTTAGACAAAGAATCTGTAATATACTCCAGTTCCTTCGGCGTTAACGGCTTTGCATTCATTCCTGGATTGTGCATATCTTACATCTCCTTTCGTGCATGAACATGATGTATTATGCTTCAACAGTTGGGGAATTATGTAATCGTTACTCATCAAAGTTAGGAAGAGGAGATCAAATCAATGGATCTGAAGTCTGGCACATTCCCTTGGATAGGGACCTTAGAGCCAATATACACCTATCCTGCGCTGGATGAAGATCTCAAGTGCGATACCGTGATCATCGGCGGCGGGATGAGCGGAGCATTGCTAGCTTATGAACTAGGCAAGCAAGGCCAACAAGTCGTGCTGCTTGAGAAGCGAATAATCGGCGACGGCAGTTCTTCTGCCAATACGGGTTTACTGCAATTTTGCAATGATAAATCGTTATCCTCCTGTATTCATACCTTTGGAGAACAGTACGGCATGAGATTCTATCAATTATGCAAGGAAGCTATTGATAAGCTGATCGTCCTTAATGATGAACTGCTATTCGACACTCAGCTTATACCTCGAAGCAGTCTGTATTATGCCAGCTGTGAGGATCATGTTAAGCCTCTGAAGCAAGACTATGATATTCTTGTTCGCGGCGGTTTTCCTGTCAAATGGTGGAAACCTGAAGATATCGAGCGATCGTTTGGCTTTAAGAAGCATGCTGCTATCGTTACGCATGGTGATGCGGAAGTGAACGCATTCCGCTTCATCCACGCTCTGCTGCTGACGGCAGTGAAGTGCTATGGACTAAGAGTGTATGAGCATTCCAAGGTAAATCATCATACACATACTGCAGATTCGATCGTCGTTACCACTAACAGCAGGCATCATGTGACAGCTCAACATGCTGTCTTTGCTATGGGCTATGAGACGCAAGAGCTTAAGCGCGATCGCAATGCGAAGCTTGAAAGCACATTCGCCATCTTGACAGAACCGATTGAAGGACTCGATCGGGTGTGGCATGAACGCATGCTAATCTGGGAAACGGCTCGTCCTTATTTATATCTGAGAACGACGCCCGACCATCGCATCGTAGCGGGAGGACTCGATGAGTCCACCTTTAATCCTGAGGAACGGGACCGCATGCTTCCGCATAAAGCGAAATTATTGGAACAAGAGGTCATGAAGCTGTTTCCATCGCTTGCACCGATTCGATCAGCATACGCTTGGAGCGCGTTATTCTGTTCTACGCATGATGGCTATCCTTCCATGGGCGCGCATCCAGACTATCCGAGATGCTATTTTATAGAGCCATATGGAGGCAACGGAACGGTCTACTGCATGATTGCGGCAGAGATTATTCCTGCCTTAATCACACACGGAAGTCACCCTGATGCTGAGCTATTCCGTCTTGATCGATCGCCGCATCCGTCACCATTTGCCGAATAAGATTATAGGGGATTCCCTGCGCTAAGACTTAGCTGCCGTTCTCGAAGCAATCAGATTCTTCATAACCCATGCGCTTGCTATTGGGACACAGCCGATAATCGCCAGAAATAGCACGATGACATGAATCTCAGTAGACCAGCTAACTACGATAATGAATATTCCGATTGAGATGATTCGCCCAACCAATAACCCAAATTCTCGTACGACTGTTAATTCCACACGATTGTGAACAGCCTGATCACTCTCTCCCATCAAATCAAACGTGACAGAAGTCATCGGTATCGTAAAGAAAGGAGAAGCGAGCGCCATTCCGATTCCAAATAGCAGCAGGTTTACATAATTGACTCCGAAAAAAAGAGGAATCACGGTTAAAGCCATAACCATAGCTCCCCACAGCATCCCGGCACCCCGATAACGTGAGTTGAGCCATTTGCCGACAATATAAAAAGAAATCAAAGCTGCGATTGAGGTGAACAGCGTATAGTTTCCCACCTTCACCTCATTGGTTGTCGCTACGAACACAATTAGCCCTATTAAAAAGCCGTAAGCTCCATCACGAACGCCTTGAAGAGCTAATGCCAAGCTCGTCACTCGCCAAGGGCTTTTGGCATCCTGCCAGACACGCAGGGGAATGGACCAATCATACTGTCCTTCCGGAGGCCGCTTCTTCAGCCAAAAGCTGAGCACAACCCCAAAAGCAAATATGATCAACGAAGCAGAGAACATAAACTTATACCCCCTGCCCCCGAATGCGCCTATCAGTAGACCGGATGCCCAAGGAGCAATCATCGTTGACGCGGAGCCAATCAACCCTACCCAGCCATTAAAGCGATCTCGGTTATCCGCATTTGTAACTTCAAAGTAAACGACATTAAAGGACAGCCAGAAGGCACCCAGCGCTGCGCCCATGAGCAGTCCTAACAGCCATATCCAATTAACGGCATCTTTCCCTAAGTAGAGAACAACAGCATAGAACATACCTGCTAATAGTATACCGGTGCGCAGAACATTCATTTTATTGTGTTCTTTGACCCATTTTCCACCAATGACGAACACCGCTCCTAAGGTAAACTGCTGCACTAACGCAAACCAGCCAATAAGGGAGTAATCCGGCTTCACCTTCCACAGAAAGACGTTAACAAACGTTCCAGAGAATGCGTTAGCGCTGGCAAATAGACCGAATACGATCAACAGTAGCCATGATTGACGGTCTAGACGAGCTTGCATGATACCACCTCCTCATTTCCATAATTGCTGGCGCACTATTTGGAATCGGATTGCAGATCTACAAGCTGTGACCCAGAATGACGGAGCAGTTCAGTAACCGTTACGAATTGAAAGCCTTGCTTCTTAAGCTCGGGCAGTATGATCTCCAGCGCCGCCTTCGTCTGTGAACGACCACTCACAAAATCGTGAAACAGCACAATATCCCCATTGCGCGCATTATTCAGCACCTTCTCCGTGATCCGATTCACACCAGGCAAGCTCCAATCCCTTGTATCTTGATGCCACGACCACATAATCGACTTCAACGGGATACTCTTCGCCGTATTCACGATAAGATCGTTGTACTTGCCCCCAGGAGGTCTAAACAATGTTGCTTCGTAATTAGCCGCCGAACGTATGGCCTGTTGCGTCTGCTCCAGCTCTTGCCGGATCTTCTGTTCACTTGTATTGCGATTAAAATAAACGTGGTTATACGTATGGTTGGCAATCTCGTGACCATCCGCTAATAAGGTTCGAACAATCTCGGGATATCGGGCTACTCGTTTCCCAATAACGAAGAAGGTGCTTTTCGCTCCATATTGATTAAGCAGCTTCAATATCTCTGTCGTTTGACGTGGATCTGGACCGTCGTCAAAGGTCAGGGCGATCAGCTTCTGCTTGGTCTTCACCTCCCAGACAATATCCCCCCGCTGTTCATAATAAAGCCTATCCCTCTTGACAGGCGCGCTGTAAGCAGGTGTGCTGACTAATAAGAAACATAGCGTAAACATGACCATCTTTTTAAGCATATCGTTCTCCTTACTCTCTGTGATGTCGTTCCCATTAAGCTGGGAGGCACAGACTACTTGCTTTAGATCAGATGCGATTGTATTATGTTGCGTCAAATAGCTTATTTCAGTCATGGCCATTTATTGACACTGCGGTTAAAGGCAAGATCAGTTTAAGAAAGGTATAAGTGTTCGGAATTGCAGCAATATACAATATAACGTTCATCAATGATTGAGTTTCCTTGAATTGTCATCATAAAGGGATATAAAAATGTTCAGAGGAGCCGATAATGCAATGTTGCGTACAGGAGTTGCAGTATTATTAGCATTAGTACTTATGTCGGTTGGATTCCCGAATGCCGCGCATGCGTATGCCAAGCCATTGTACAAGGACTCTGTTGCTGTGCTGATGTATCATCACGTTCACGATCAGAACAAGAGCTCGAGCACAATCGAAACGAGGCTTTTTCGAGAACAGCTTATGTATTTGAAGAAACGGGGATTTCACTTTATCTCGATGAGGGAATTTCGCAATTATATGAACGGAGCTAAAGTACCATCAAACGCGGTGCTGGTTACATTTGACGACGGCTATGAAAGCTTCTACACCCATGCATATCCGATCTTGAAGGAATTCAATATTCCCGCAGTAAACTTCTATATTACCAAGCATTTGAAGGGAGCGTATCCTTACAACGTACCTCCTATGCGGCAAAATCATTTGGCTTATTTGAAAAATGATCAACTTGGAAACGAGGTCCAATGTCACACGCATAACATGCATCATAAACAGAACCGTAAGTCTGTCGTGGTCCGACAAATGGTCGTATCCGCCACTAAACGGGAAAGCCGTCAATCCTATCACCAACGATTAATAACAGATACGTCAACCTGTATAAAGACGCTGTCCTCGTACAATAACAGTCCAATAGACAGTCTGTCCTATCCATTCGGTCAATACTCAGCAGAAGCAGCCCGCTACATGCGCATGTCAGGTATTCGATATGCATTTACGATTGAGCCCGGCTTGGCTGTCCGGTCTGCACATAAGATGTTCATTCCGCGCATTAATGCAGGGAATCCCGCGATCACACCTGCTATGCTGGTTAATAAGATTGCCGCACAAGTAAATCGTTAAAACTAAAACGCCAGAGTTATGATCTCAGAAGAGAACACAGCCCTGGCGTATACGAGGTATCTCAATAATTATTGATCGGCTTCATCCGATTCACTTAACTGGCGAATCTGTTCTTTAAGCGATTCTCTTTCTGCTTGTCCTAGACGTTTCGTCACTTGGAAGCAAGAAGAGCACACATATACATCTAATTGAAATGGAGCCTGCACCATTCCAGTCATACTTCCTTCTCGAACATGCGGCTCGAACGATTGCCCGCTCACCGTCTGGCGGCCAATCAGCAGCATATATTCTCTGCACTGCGAGCACTCCGGCACATCCAGCTGATCCTGCAGCACTCGGTCCACGCCTTCCTGATACTTCATATCATCTGCAGAGGCGAACAGCATAGCTTCGTCTCCCCATCCGAAGTTAGACCAACCCTTTTCCTCTGGTTCATCCTGTTTGTCTGCAGCATCTTGCTGCATGTCATCCTCGTCCACCTCAATCGGCACATTCAAGGAACGATATTCTTGCAATTCATTATGGCAGTATGGGCATTCTTCTTCCGGACCAAGCACTTCATCCCATACGATTTCCGTAGAGCACCATGGACAGACTGTATGTGTTGTCATGTTTCATTCACCTTCCATTGTCAATCTTGACTAAATGTTCATCCAATATACGATACCAATGATAAAAAATACTGCGGCCAATGCAAATAATGTTCCCCACAAATATTTCATGCGCAGTCTTCCTCCACCTTATAGTCGAAAGCATCACATATACAAGCCAGCGTTCATCACTTCAAGCTCGCGCCGATAATGTAGGACAACGACACGGATATAACCATTGCGAGCAAGCCAACTGCTCGATTATCTTTCGATATCTCCTTATCCAAACGAAAAAAAGGCATCAGATATCCGAACAAGAAGTATGCAATCAGCAGCAGCACATATCCAACAATCGCCCAAGATAAGGATGCGTACAACGATTCATGAGCTTCTATACCGAAACGAAAAATGTTGCATATGCCGAATATTTTTCCGCTAGTAGCCATGGCGACGCTGATGTTGCCTTTCTTGATCTCATCCCAGCACTTATAGGGGGTGACCAATTCAAAGATCGACAGCAGAATCACCAAGGCTAAACATGCTACTGAAAAATAGGCAGCCATCGCGAAGTAAGGATTACTCAACCACTGCTCAATCATCTCTCCCATCTGCCCCTCCCATCGTCAACATCGATCGAATGTTATTTAATCTCCGCTACTGTAACCCCTGCTCCGCCTTCACCATAATTACCTAATCGGAAGCTTTTAACGTGCTTGTGCCTACGCAGAAACTCTTGAATTCCTGTACGAAGCACGCCAGTACCTTTGCCGTGAATAATATAGACTTGCCCCAGGTTGGACATGATCGCTTCATCCAGAAAACGATCCACTTCCATGATCGCCTCTTCCAGGTTCTCACCGCGCAGGTCCAGCTCAGTCCGAGTATTCTCATCACGAGTACGCTTAACCGTCGTAGCCGTCTGCTGCTTCTTGACAGGCTGCGCTTGTACAGGAGTAACGAGTTCAAGATCGTCCTTGTTGACCTTCATCTTCATAATACCGAGTTGAACGACGGCTTCGTTATCGCTCATCTCAACAACGTGGCCCTTCTGATTCAGGCTGTAGACCCTAACTTCATCTCCAGGACCGATCTTCCGCGGCGCCTTGGCAGTACGCGCCGACGTCACACCAAGCTTCTTGGCTGGCGCAGCTTCATCAAGACGCTTGCGCGCTTCGGTCAGCTTATGTTCCTTATATTCAGCGCCTTCCATAGCTAGCTGGCGAAGCTCTTGAATGATCTGCTCCGCTTCTTTGCGCGCCTTGTCGACAATGACCCGAGCCTCTTCTTCAGCGCGCTCAACACGCTTCTGCTTATCAGCCTCGAACTTCTCATGCTGCTGCTGCAGACTGCGCTGAAGCTGCTCATTCTCTTTCCGCAGCTGCTCCGCGGATGCATGCTCTTCTTCCGCACGTTTGCGGTTCGATTCAAGGGAAGCGATCATCGTTTCTACGCGTGTATCTTCTTCCGTAACCTCGCCGCGCGCATAATCAATAATAGCTGTGGATAATCCAAGTCGCTCAGCAATCGCAAACGCATTGCTTCGTCCAGGAACGCCGATCAGCAATCGATAAGTAGGACGCAATGTTTGCACATCGAATTCCATACTCGCATTAATGATGCCTTGGCGTTCATAGGCGTACGCTTTAAGCTCAGGATAGTGTGTCGTAGCGATGATTCGACAGCCCATTGAATGCATATGCTCAAGAATGGAGATCGCAAGTGCCGAGCCCTCCGCAGGGTCTGTACCCGCTCCAAGCTCATCCAAGAGCACGAGGCTCTTAGGCGTCATTTGTCCTAATATTCGGATAATATTTGTTAGATGGCTCGAGAACGTACTGAGACTCTGTTCAATGCTCTGTTCATCGCCAATGTCCGCATATATTCCGTCAAAGACGCACATCTGGCAGCCTTCGTCAGCCGGAATAAACAATCCCGACATCGCCATCAGGCTTAGCAGCCCGACTGTCTTCAAGGATACGGTCTTGCCGCCCGTATTCGGTCCCGTGACGATGATGGATGTATAGGAATTACCTAGTTCTATATCTGTCGGAACAACCACGTCACGCGGAATTAATGGATGACGACCGCGCTTCAACTTGATGAAGCCGCGATCATTCATAATCGGCTTCGCGGCTTTCATCGCGAAGCTATAGCGCGCCTTGGCAAACATAAAATCAAGCATGGCAACGAGCCCTGTATCATACAGCAACGCTTCAGCCTGTTCGCCAACGAGATCTGTCAAGCGGGATAAGATCCGTTCAATTTCCCGTTCTTCACGCAGCTTCGTTTCACGAAGCTTATTGTTCATCGCTACAATTGATTCCGGCTCGATAAACAAAGTCGCACCAGAGCTTGATTGATCGTGGACGATGCCGCCAAAGTGAGAGCGGTATTCCTGTTTGACCGGGATAACGTAGCGGTCATTGCGTATCGTCACAAGCTGCTCCTGCAGCATCTTCGCAGTGCTCTGTGAGCGAATAAGCGATTCCAGCTTCTCACGAATACGTGTCTCACCGATCCGAAGCTCGCGGCGTACTGTAGCAAGCTCAGAACTTGCTTGATCAAGCACTTCCCCTTGTTCGTCCACACATTGGCGAATGGCATCTTCCAAAGGCTTCTGCTCGCTGAATTGCTCCACGACATGCTTCAACAATTCGATTGGCTCTTCCTCATGCACACTTTCAATATGTCTGATCAAGCGTCGAGATGCATTCGTCAACGCCGAGATATCCCATAATTCAGGCGGACTCAGAATACTTCCGATTCTGGCACGCTTTACTGCTGAGCGAATATCCTTGACCCCTGCAAATGGAGCCCCGCCTTTTAGACGGTCTACCGTCAAAGCTTCGTCAGTCGCTTGCAGCCTGCGCTTTACTTCATCCAGCATAATGCTTGGTGTAAGCTCCAACACCAACTGCTCTCCTAGCGCCGTAGCTGTATGCTTAGCCAGACCATGCAATATTTTATCATATTCTAATGTTTTAAATATTTTAGGATCCAATCGCAGTCACGACTCCTTTCGTCAAACTCATTATAGCCGAATCGAACCTCAAGAGCTATGTATAGCTGTGTACCGCTAGGTTATGTTGTCCATGCATACATAGTTCGTACAACCCGGGATACACTAATTGTTGCACAAACTGTCCCCTTAATAATCAAGAATGATTGAACTGTGAGCGAACTGTACAAATAATGGCAAGCTTATATCCAGAAGCTTCCCTCGCTTATCACGACAATCAAATTAAACAATGAGGAGGTTAATGATATGAATTTTCTCGGTCATGTAGTTCGATTTATCGTATCCGCTCTGGTGCTGATGTTCACATCGTGGCTTGTACCAGCCTTTTCAGTCGGCGGTTTCTGGAGCGCCTTGTTCCTTGCATTGATTATCGCGCTTATCGGCTGGGGTATCGAAGCCCTATTTGGTACCCGTGTGACTCCATTTAGCAGAGGAATCGTCGGTTTCCTCGTAAGCGCCCTCGTTATATACGTCGCGCAGTTTTTCGTCGGCGGTGTCAGTGTGTCGATGATTGGCGCGCTGTTAGCAGCGCTTGTAATCGGTCTGATCGACCTGTTCATTCCGATGAGTGCACCGTACGATCAAAAAGAAAACAAGGAGCAAGTCTAGATCTTAACACACATAATTTCTCGGTGATGTAAGTCACAACAATAGCGATTGTCACATAATTGTAACATCATCTTTCCAGTATTCGACAGGATTTCTAGGTGTGAATGCGTATATTTATTTCATATACGATGATACAGCCGTTCTGTTGAAGCTCATTTCACGGGCAATGGCTGGCCGTAGAAGTGACATGGGAAGGATGTGCAATGATGAATAAGAAAGTAACGATCGCAGCAGCCATGATGGCTCTTGCTTTAGCGCTGACAGCATGCGGCGGTGAGAACAGCGCTTCATCTGCTGAACCATCCGCAAACGAAACGGCTGCTTCGGAAGTTGTCATTAAAGCCGTCAATTATAATTTCGAGCAAGAGGAATATCGTGTCAAAGCTGGTGAGCCCGTCAAATTTGTGTTAGAGTCCACTGGCAATCACGGATTAAAGATTGCTGAATTAGGACTCGAGCTTTCTTCTAAACAATCCAGCCAGGTTATTACTCCTAAAGTTGGGACATACGAATTTAAATGCAGCATATTGTGCGGCCCAGGACATAACGGAATGAAAGCCAAGCTAATAGTTGAGTAAACTGCAATGCGCAAGCCGTTCACTCTGTTGAAGCAGAGCGGGCGGCTTGCGCATATATGGTTCATCCTTTACAACCACTGAGCCCATTGAACAGCCTCTGCAAACCAGATCGGCAGCCATTCTCCCGTTTTCGCGTACCAGTAAGAATCTGCTGCAAGCGCACGTACATGACCATTAGGCCAAGCCATTAGCAGAATATATATGATACACCATAAGCATATAAATTGTCCGATGCCGAGCAGAGCTCCAGTGTATCGATCGAAACGTCTGATTGGGCGCACAGAGGTCAACTTAGTCAACAAATGCTTAACCAGCCATAATCCCAACAGGATAAAGGCGAACAGTAAGCTGAAGGCGATGACAGCATGCAGAACATGCTGTGAAGCGCCCTCGCCCTGCTCAAGCGCACTGATCGTTGATGAAGTTGATACCTCGTTCGTGAATATTCGTTTACGAACCCAAGGTATCAGGTACTCATAATTTTTCGCAGCGATGATAAAGGCAGCCGCATAACCGAACAGCGACAAAGCTAGTGAGCGCAAACCTCTGTATGCGCCCCAGATGATGCAGAGGATCAAGCCGATCAATATAAGCCAATCCAGCTCATTCCACCCTACGAACACATTCAGTACAGAATTCCATATATGGACCAATTGATTTACAAGAGCTTCCCACATCTCAGCAGTCCATCCTACTTACCAAGATCCATTATTTCCAACCATTCGTTAAACTCGCTCTTGAGCTTGCCGTATTCATCCTGCAATGCACTCAGTTCGTGTTCAACAGCCGCAGCCTTCTTCTGTTCTAATTCGCGTTCAATCAGTGAGTGTCTGTATTGATGAGATATCATCTCAAATTGTTCCTGCAATGCCTGCAGATCCGCTTCATTGATGGTGCTTGATGCAGCCGCTGCTTCTTGGGCAGCTGTCTCAAACTGCAGTTGCGCTTCTTCAAATCGCCGCTCCGCATCCTCAGCCAATGCCTGATATTGAGCCGCGCTATGAGTAGCTTCTTCATATGCTTCTCTAAGCCCGTCCAGCTCCGCTTTAGTTGACGTAAGCTTAGCCTGCATCTCCGACAATTCGATACGAGCACTTGCAACCTCGCTGTTAATGAGCTCGATATCACTTGTTGACTTTTCATGCAACGCCTGCAATTGATTCATCCGTTCTACTTGAGCATCTCTCTCCTGTACGGCTTGCTTCAATTGTTCTCGAATCGATGCTGCCTCTGCTTCCAGTTTAGTCAGCTTGCTGGCATAACTTTCTTCAAGCTTGCGCGTCTTGATCTCCATGTCGTGATTAGTTTGGGCCATGGACTCATCCACTTTTTCCTGTAAATCATACACACAGCGTTCCATTGTTTCAAGCAGCTGACGATGATAAGCTTCCTTCGCCTCGGCCAGCGCTTGTTCGTGTGCTTCCTGCTCGCGTGCTGACACTTCATGCGCTTCTTTAAGCTGCGCTTGCAGCAATATATATGCGTCGCGATCTGCTTGAGTCTGCGCCTCAAACTGCTCGATTGTTTCGCGCTCTGCCTGCATACGCGCTTCCAGCTGCTCGCGCTCCTCTAGCGCTGCCAGAACCTGCGCTTCCAACTGCTCACGTTCCTCACGATCCGCCTGCATACGCGCTTCTAGCTGTTCGCGCTCCTCTAGCGCTGCCAGCACCTGCGCCTCCAACTGCTCTCGCTCCTCGCGATCCGCCTGCATACGCGCTTCCAGCTGCTCGCGCTCCTCTAGCGCTGCCTGCACCTGCGCCTCCAGCTGCTCACGTTCCTCACGCTCTGCCTGCATCCGCGCTTCCTGCTGTTCGTGCTCCTCTAGCCCCGCCAGCACCTGCGCTTCCAGCTGCTCACGTTCCTCACGCTCTGCCTGCATCCGCGCTTCCTGCTGTTCGCGCTCCTCTTGCGCTGCCAGCACCTGCGTTTCCAGCTGTTCACGCTGCTCGCGCTCTGCCTGCATCCGCGCTTCCTGCTGTTCGCGCTCCTCTAGCGCTGCCAGCATCTGCGCTTCCAGCTGCTCGCGTTCCTCGCGCTCCGCCTGCATCCGCGCCTCCAGCTGCTCGCGCTCCTCTAGCGCTGCCAGCACCTGCGCCTCCAGCTGCTCGCGCTCCTCTTGCGCTGCCAGCACCTGCGCTTCCAGCTGCTCGCGACCCTCGCGCTCCGCCTGCATACGCGCCTCTAGCTGCTCGCGCTCCTCTAGCGCTGCCAGCACCTGCGCCTCCAGCTGTTCGCGCTCCTCGCGCTCCGCCTGCATACGCGCTTCCTGCTGTTCGCGCTCCTCTAGCGCCGCCAGCACCTGCGCTTCCAGCTGCTCACGTTCCTCACGCTCCGCCCGCATCCGCGCTTCCTGCTGCTCACGCTCCTCTAGCGCTGCCAGTACCTGCGCCTCCAGCTGTTCGCGCTCCTCGCGATCCGCCTGCATACGCGCTTCCTGCTGTTCGCGCTCCTCTAGCGCTGCCTGCATCCGCGCTTCCAACTGTTCGCGCTCCTCGCGATCCGCCTGCATCCGCGCCTCCTGCCGTTCGCGTTCCTCTAGCGCTGCCAGCACCTGCGCTTCCAGCTGCTCACGCTCCGCCTGCATACGCGCTTCCAGCTGCTCGCGCTCCTCTAGCGCTGCCTGCACCTGCGCCTCCAGCTGCTCGCGTACCTCGCGCACCGCCTGCATCCGCGCTTCCTGCTGTTCGCGCTCCTCTAGCGCTGCCAGCACCTGCGCTTCCAGCTCGCTGCCAGCTTCATGTTGGGCCGCAAGCTTGTCCGTAAGCTGCTCGCGGGCTTGACGCTCGACCTGCAGGTCCCCCTGCGACTTCTTCATCGCTTCTTCCCACTTAGACTCGGTCTGAGCTTTCTCTGCAACAAGCTCATTACCTCGATCCTCAAGCTCCTTAATTAGCGCTTCATAGGTTACTCGGTCTTCCTTCGATTGCTCTATCGCTTCAGCCTGACGCTCTAGATCCGCTTCCATCTGAGTCGCCTTCGCCTGCATATTTTCGATTTCTTGATTTGCTTCGTCACGAGCACGCATCAGACGTTCCATCTCAATCTGACGCGCACGATCCAGCTCTTCCGCTCGACTAAGATGACCTTCGAGCTGATGGATGCGATTCTCCGCTTGCTTCCAGCTTTGATCCCACTCATCAATCAGTGCAGCCTCATGCTCGTCTCTAGCAAGCTTCAACGATTCCAATGCTTGCTCATGCATCGCTTGGAGCTCTTCCACTTCTTTCTTATGCCCGGCTTGAAGCTCATCAAGTGCCAGCTTATGCGTGCGCTTCAATTCTTCAACTGCAGCATCGTGCGACTGCTTGAGCCCATTAAGCTCCTGTACAGCAGCGGACAGCTTCTTCTGCCACTCTTGCTCCTTCTGCTTCAACATAGCGGCGTGCCGCTCCGCAGCACCATGAGCTGATGAGGCATGCTTCGACTCCATCTGCTTCAACTTTTCCGCCTGCTCTTGCTTCAAAGCTTCGATCATCTCAGCATGCTGGGCAAGGGAATGGTCAAGCTCCTGCTTGTGAGCTGCTTGAAGCCCCTCAACAGCCGACATATGTGCCTTCTGCTCCGTCGCCAGTTGCGCTTCATATTGCTCAGCTGATTCGACAGCAGCCTTCTCTAAGCTATCCTTCACAGCAGACAGTGCTTGCTCATGCTGCTTATTCAGCGCGGCTATTCGGCTAGCAAGCTCCTGCTGACGTTCTTGCTTCTCTTTCTCTAACAGCTCATGGGAACGATTGAGCTTCTGCTCGCCTTCCAACAGCTTGCGCTTCAGCTCTTGTTCTCTGCTGTTAAGCGATTGTAATTTACGATCCAGCTCCTTCTGCTGCTCTTGCAGCTTCATGAGTCGCTCTTCAACCGCTTGTTTGTCCGACTTCAATTGATTCGCCGCATCTACCGCCTGCTTCTCTGAAGCAATCAGTCGGTTCAGCTTCACTTCGTGCTGCTGATTCAACTGCTTCAGCGACTCGGCATGTCGAGTCGACAACTGAGCTTGCTCTTCTTCCAAGCGCAGAGCCGTTTCCTTCAGCATCTGCTGCTCTTGGTTCAGCTCACTAAGCTGAGTGCTAAGCAGTTGGTTATTATCCTTGAGTCGCTGCACTTCTTCCGCGATATGTACTGCTGATAGTACGGCAATGCGCGGGATATCAAGGCGCGGGTTAGCTTCTGCGATTCCTCGCATATGCTCGTCCACAGACATTGCAATATTCCGCATATATTCCTTGCTTGTCGTACCAATAATTTTATATTGTGAACCATATATCTCAACTGTGACCCGATGTTTATCTGATGAGGTCATACATACGTCCTCCTTATAACCGTTTCCTATATATGAGATGACAATCGTCATCCAATGTTGTTCTTGTGCGATAATTCCATCATGCTACTCATGCGAATATCAACCCGAAGTGGACATACGATCCGTTATTTGCCGCAAAAACCGCTTAATTGCCTTACTTGCGGACCGTGGTTCCGCTATTTGTACGAAATCTGGAGATTATCATTCGAATTGAAGCCAATAAGGGCTTCTGTGTCCGCTAATCCCTAAATAATGCCTTAATATTGCAAAATAACGGATCCTGTGTCCGTTTCAACGAGGATGATCGCCTATCTATTAACAAATGGTGTGCTATTTGCCGATTGCTGATCTTATGTACTGTCGATTACTGCTGGTTGGTACTTCTGATTCAAGCATAGGCTCCGCTTAAGTCTATATTTTCATTATACAAGCATGTTCACTGAGATTAGAAGAAAACGCCCTATATTGGACTCACATTGCACATAGCACTTGGCACTTGCTCTTAGCTCTTAGCTCTTAGCTCTTAGCTCTTAGCTCTTAGCTCTTAGCTCTTAGCCCTTAGCACTCAGCACTCAGCACTTTGCTCTCAACACACAGCATCACACTCAGCGCCATCAAGGCATTGGAATTATGAAAATGACTCGTTTCTTCAAATCTATTTTAATCTCTTGTAATTGTTCGATACCCACAAGTACATTTCCTCCTGCAAAGCCCCAAACTTATGGCTGTAACATAGGGAAATATTTGTTGGATGAGCCTGCTCACGGTACCCCTACTACCATCTTGTATGATAACGACAAAAAGGGCAACCCCTTCTTGCCAGATTATGTAAAAACAATATCTGGAGAAGAATGGGTTGCCCTCTAAAATGCGAGTCACGCCTAACTATTATTTTCTTAATTCTACGCCTTCAGCTTCCAGCGCAGCTACAACACGGCCATGAAGCTCCGTAATCTCTTCATCTGTAAATGTACGATCCGGATGACGGTACACGAGCGAGATCGCTACGCTCTTCTTATCAGCAGCAATTCGATCCCCTGTATAAACATCAAATACACCCACTGAATCCAACAAGCTGCCAGCTTCAGCTTTCACCGTGTTGAGCAGATGCCCGATCTCAGCTCCACGGTCCATCACTAGCGCAACATCACGATCAACAACCGGGAAGCGAGGAAGCGTACGGTACTCAATCTTGAAGTCAACAGCGTCAATGATCGGCGCTATAAGCATTTCTGCCGCGTACGTTTCGCCCAGATCCTTGCTTCGCTGTACATCCGGATGAATCTGCCCCAATGTACCGATAAGCTGTTCGCCTTCGCCACTGCTAAGATAAATGGAAGCAGAACGTCCTGGGTGGTAGCCTGCTGGACGATCAGCTGCATAACGGATTCGATCCGTCAGCCCGAAGTGTGCGAACAGGCTCTCCAGCGCTCCCTTCATATCATAGAAGTCAACCTTCGCCGCTTGAATATTCCATTGAGAAGCGGTACGCTTTCCAGTCATGAGCATAGCCAGCACCGGCTTCTCTTCCGGAAGCTTAGACAATGTATCTTCATCCGTCATATAGACGCTGCCAATCTCGAACAGCGCAACATCTTCAATCTTGCGATTGAGGTTATAGGAAGTTACATCAAGCAAGCTAGAAATAAAGCTTGTGCGCAGCACGCTGCGATCCTCACTCATCGGCATGGACAGCGCAACTGGTTTAACATTGCCTGATAACGCCGTAAAGAGAGTCGTATCAGCAGGATGCGTGAAAGAGTACGTGATCGCCTCATGAAGACCGCCTGCAGTCAATACACTGCGGATTTCACGGCGGATGCGCTGCGATGTCGTCAGACGTCCAGGTGTTGTTGCTCCCTCAATTGGCGTAGTCGGAATGTTGTCGTAGCCATACATGCGCGCAACCTCTTCGATCAGATCCACATTCAGCGTAATATCGCCGCGGCGCGCAGGCACACGCACTTCAAACGTATCGCCGTCAGTCAGTGTTGCATCGAATCCAAGGCGGTTCATAACGCTTTGAATATCTGCCGCTGTGAGCGTTGTACCCAGCATCTGGTTCGTCTTCTCAACGGTCAAATGAATGATAGTCGGCTCCTGAGAAGCGATCTTCTCCTCAACGATACCAGCAGAGATAGTGCCTCCTGCCAATTCACGCATCAGTTCCGCAGCGCGGTTCAGCGCAGGAATTACCGCTTCAGGATTCACTTCCTTCTCGAAGCGCTGTGAAGCTTCCGAACGAAGACCCAATTGACGTGACGTCTTGCGCACGATACCGCCGTCGAACTTCGCGGATTCAAGCAGGATGTTGACCGTTCCGTCCGTTACTTCAGAGTTAAGACCGCCCATCACGCCTGCAAGCGCGACCGGCTTCTCTCCATCTGTGATGAGCAGCATATGCGGCTCCAGCTTACGCTCCTGATCGTCCAGCGTAACAAGCACTTCATCCTGATGAGCCATGCGAACCTCAATATGGCCGTTAGCAAGCTTATCTGCATCGAACGCATGCAGCGGCTGGCCGTATTCGAGCATCACGAAGTTCGTAATGTCCACGATGTTGCTGATTGGACGAATGCCTGCGGCAAGCAAGCGATTCTGCAGCCACAGCGGGGAAGCCGCTACTTTAATGCCGGAGATATAGCGAGCCGCATAATGGCTGCAGCTTTCCGGCGCGCTGATCTTAACCGAGATATGTGCGGAAGCGGAGTCGCCCGCTTCTTCCACCGTACTCGCTGGCAGCTTCACTTCACGATCAAGAATAGCGCCCACTTCATACGCCGCGCCCAGCATGCTGAGACAGTCGGAGCGGTTAGGCGTCAGATCGAACTCCAGCACATGATCGTTCAGCTCCAGCACTTCTGCAATGGCTGTACCAATTTCCGTGTCGGCTGGAAGTACGAGAATACCCTCCTGCATTTCCTTAGGCAGCAGCTTGTCGTTAATGCCAAGCTCCTTCGCAGAGCAGATCATACCCTGCGATTCAACACCGCGCAGCTTCGCGCGCTTGATCTTCATGCCGCCTGGCATGACAGCGCCGATCGTTGCTACAGGCACCTTCTGTCCAGCGTCCACATTTTTCGCGCCGCATACGATCTGCAGCTGTTCTTCCTGACCCACGTCCACCTTACATACACTAAGCTTATCAGCATCTGGATGCTGTACGCGCTCCACTACATAACCAACTACAATATTGTCGAGCCCTTGATTGCGGTTCTCTACCACATCGATTTCGATTCCCGCTCGAGTGATCATTTCCGCCAATTGCTCCGCGTCTACGCCAGAGAGATCGACATATTGCGATAACCATTTATAGGATACATTCATCGTTAGTCTCCTTCCTTTCTCTTCGTCTCTGAACCTTACAAGCGATCAAACTGCTGCAAGAAGCGGACATCATTAGTATAGAAATGACGAATATCGTCAATGCCGTATTTCAACAGAGCGATCCGTTCAACGCCCATGCCGAACGCGAAGCCGGAATATACTTCAGGGTCATAGCCGCCCATCTCAAGCACCTTTGGATGTACCATACCGCAGCCAAGAATCTCAAGCCAGCCTGTTTGCTTGCACATCCGGCAGCCGTCGCCGCCGCATTGTACACAAGTTACGTCCACTTCAGCGCTTGGCTCTGTGAACGGGAAGAAACTCGGACGCAGACGAATCTGCATATGCTCGCCGAACATTTCACGGACGAACTCCAGCAAAGTGCCTTTTAGGTCGCTCATGCGGATGTTCTTGTCGATGACCAAGCCTTCGATCTGATGGAACATGAAGGAATGGGTCGCGTCGTCGTCATCGCGGCGGTATACCCGTCCAGGGCAGATAATCTTAACTGGAGCATCGCCTTTCATCTTCTCCATTGTGCGAATCTGTACGGGTGAAGTCTGAGTACGCATCAGAATATCTTCTGTAATGTAAAATGAATCCTGCATGTCGCGCGCAGGGTGGTTCTTCGGAAGGTTCAGAGCTTCAAAGTTATAATAATCGCTCTCTACCTCCGGCCCTTCAGCTACTTGATAACCCATTCCGATGAAGATATCTTCGATCTCCTGGATGACTTTGTTCAGAGGATGAACCGCTCCGCTTGCCAATGGACGCCCTGGCAAAGTAACATCAACCTTTTCGGTTTGCAGCTTGCGCTCCGTCTCCTCACGAATGAACGCTTCCTGCTTCGTATTGATTACTTCTTCAATCGCGCTGCGCACATCATTGGCTACTTGACCGATAATCGGACGTTCCTCCGCGCTAAGAGCTCCCATCCCGCGCAGTATTTCTGTGAGCTCCCCTTTCTTGCCCAGCACCTTGACGCGTAAATCGTTCAGCTGCTGAATGTCCTCAGCACCTTGCAGCTCCGCGAGCGTACGTTCGCGCAGCGCTTGCAAACGCTCCTTCATCTTCAGTTCCTCCTTTAGTTCCTAGCTATTTTTCAGCAAAATAAGCCAAATACGAAAAACTTCATTCGAAGTATTTTCAACATTGTGCAGCCGCTTATAACGGCAAATGTATTGCGACTAGAAATGGTCAACAGCTTCTGTAATCGCAAAAAAGGCCTTCTCGTCTCCATAAAGGGACGAAAAGACCGTGGTACCACCCTAATTAGACAGCAGCCTGCATCGTATTAGCAGCGGAAGATCCGCCTTATAACGAGCGCTTGCCTGTCTCACTCAGCACGACGATAACGGATCGCTGCCGGGATGCTCTACCAGAACGACGGTCTATCCATTAGTCTCCGCTGTTCGTTCAAGCTCCTGCTCCGGAGTGAATTTCGGCAAGCCCTACTTCAAGGACGCTCTCAATCTACGGCATCCTTTCCCTGTTAAGCGGTACATGCTTACTTGTCTCCATCACTGCATGTCAGTTCACTCACACTGTGTGTAAGTATAATATCATGAATACCCCTTATTATAAGCAAGATTCGCACTTTTATGCAATAGGCATGTTCTCGCCCCTTTCGTGCAACACTATATTAAGATATTTTCTGGTACTGCACGGCAAATAAGGAGGATTACTCATGGTCAATTGGCGAAACGAGATCATAGCGGGCAGCGTGAGCTTCTTCGCAGTCATGTACATTATCATCGTGAATGCTACAATTCTGGTGGACGCCGGAATTCCTCTGCAAGCGGGCATGATCGCTACCATTACAGCCTCCGCCGCAGGCAGTATTCTGATGGGCTTGTGGGGGAAGGCACCTATCGTGCTTATACCAGGTATGGGCATTAACGCGATGTTCACCTACACGCTCGTTAATGGTATGGGACTATCCCTCTACCAAGCTCTGTTCACCGTGACTGCTTCGGGTGTGCTGTTCGCTATTATTGTATTCACTCCGCTCCTGAACAGATTGCAGTCCGCACTGCCTGAATCATTGCTTGAAGCCGTTACCGTCGGCATTGGCCTGCTGCTCGTACTTATCGGATTGAGCAAAGGCGGCATTATCACCTCGAACCCAGCCAGCATCATCGCACTGCGCTCCTTTGCTGAGCCTGAACCGATCGTCACGATGATAGCTCTGCTTATCACTAGCATCCTCTATATTCGCAAGATTCCCGGCGCGCTGCTGATCGCCATCGTGCTGGGCACCGCGCTTGCTTATGCGGCGGGAATTCGCCCCAGCTCCGGCATATCCGGGAGCATCCAAGCCGGCTGGAGCGAGTACGGCGCGGCATTCGGGTCGCTTTCACCAAGCGGAATGCCGTGGCTCTCCTTTGCGGCGGGCGTATTCGCGCTGACACTTGTGCTGTTGTTCGAGCACATCGGGCTGCTGCACGCCCAGCTGCGCGCCAGCGGCACTTCTGATCGCATGCGGCCTGCCCTGCAGGCATCAGCGATATCCGTCATATTCAGCGGAATCGCCTCTACCAGCCCGACTGTTTCCGCGGCGGAATCAGCGGCGGGCGTATCGGCAGGCGGCCGTACCGGCTGGACAGCTATTACAGCCGGCCTGTTGTTTATCGTCAGCCTGCCTACTCTGCCTCTCCTGCTGCTTATTCCGGATCAGGCAGTTGCGCCCATCATTATCTTTATCGGTGGATTAATGATGCCCCCTGTACGCAAGATACCATTCGAGACGCTGCATGAAGGCATTCCCGCCTTCTTCATCATTGCCTTTATTCCGCTTATGAACAGCATCATCGACGGAATGGCCATCGGATTTGTCAGCTATGCGGTGCTGCATGTGTCTGCAGGTAAACGCAAAAGCCTGCCATCCGCATTCTACATCATCGCGCTGCTGTTTATCGCGTATCTCATTCTGCAGGCCTTTATTGCGTAGCGCACATGCTGCAGATACAGGAAAGAGCCCCGCGCGGCCATAGTCGCGCGGGGCTCTTCTATTATTATCCCTGGTCAGCTTGAGCATCCGATTGCTCCGGCTGCACATCTTTCTTCAACAGCTCATCCATGCTAAGCTGAAGCTCGTCCAATTTTTCCTTCGGAATCGCGATTGCCCATTCACTACCTTCTGGGACAATCCATACGTTATCTTCTACGAGATAACCTTTATACTGCTTCGATTGTATGTCTGACATGGAGGAGCCGTCCAGCTTGTCCATTGTGACTGACAATGACATCACTTCTTTGCCCTTCACCACTTCAGACGCCAATCGAGGCATCTCTGTCGCAGACTGGAATCGAAGATCATTCAGCCATGCCAGCACATCGGTTGCTTCGAGCTCCTTCTCATTGATCTTCCATTTCAAGGAGTCAGATTGCTCAGTTTCCTTCGATTGATCTGAGGATTCAGCCTGTTCCGATTGACCGGCTTGATCTGCCGCTTCTGCTTGCTCTTCATCAGCCTTCAGCTTAACCGCGCTGTAGCTCTTATCATTCATGCTCCATTCGAAATTCGTTACTTGGTCGGATACGAATTCAAACGGTTCATTCGCTGTAAAGTTAAGCACGTCTTTATTCAAAGAGGCAACCTCATATTCATCCAGTGCGTACACATTACCGCTGCCCGATTCGCTTCCGCCTAAACGAGCATAGACTTCTCCAGTTATCGGAGCCGCATCTCCAATATCAAGCTGTATCGACTCCCCGTCCTTCAATGTAACCTCATAGGAGGCGGATGGAGAACTCAAGCCATACTTCTCTAGATCAGCAGCTTGCTCTTCAACCAGCGATTGGATGGACAGCTCGACGAAGTTGTTAATCCAATTGTCTATACCATATTGATTAATCGGATAGGCTTGTGGAAGCTCCATCTTCCACTTTTCATTATCCTTTACCAGCTTAACTTCTTCTTCCGCTTGCTTAATCGAGAAGCCTGTGATCTGATCAGCCTCTACCTCCAATAGCGGGACATCCTCAGCAGACTGTTCACGGAAGAAATCTTGACTGGCAGCATACCAGAATCCACCTACACACAACACAACTGCAATAAGGGTTGGCATCCACTTTTTCATCAGCCTTTTCTCCTTCTCCACCACAGCGCAGCCCCGATCATGAGCAGCACGAGCGGGAACAGCACGACAGTCGTGGTAAGGATCCAACTAGCCTGAGTCGGTGTCAAATAAGCAAGCTGATAAGCATCATTCTGGCGAGGTCTGATGGTTACCTGGTTATCCTTCTCCTGCAACCATGCCACACTGTTCAAGGCAAAGTCGCGATTACCTTGTGTATAGATGTCATCATTCAGCAAATTCGTCACACTGCCCATCACAACAGCCTTCGGCTTGCCATCCGTCGTGCTGACCGCATACCCAAGATCGAATGGACCTTGTAAATCCTTCTCGTCATTGGCAGAGCCTTCTCCAGTCATCAAGCTCTTCAGATCGGTCTCGCCATAAGCTTGATCCGTCGTCTTCATGATCGGCTCCGCATTATATGCCGCGCCTTCACCTTCTACCTTCTTCAAAGGTACTGCAAGTGATAAAAGGGATATCTTCTGATATTCCTCCAGCTTAGCAGTGATATCGTGACCAGCATACTCCGGCACAATCGTGAATGGATCGTGCAGAATACTCTTCTTCGGCTCTACAACTACCGCTGGTTCGTAATGTACGCCGAGCGTATTCAGCAGAGTGGTCAGGTTTGGCCAAGCATTCGCCATATCCTCATTGAATCCTAGCGATATATACAGCTTGCCGTCGCCTTTCAGATACTCCTGCAGCACTGCAAGCTCCTTGCTGCTTATATCCTGATTCGCGCCGAGCAGGAACAGGACATCCGCATCTTCTGGTATTGCGCCTTCTTCGTATAGATTGAGCTCACTTAGCTCTACATTTTCCTGCGCCAAGCTTGAAGCAAACACGCTCATCTGCTGAAGCGGCACTTCTTCATGTCCAGTCAGCACATAACCTTTATATACTTCATCATCGACCAAGCTCTGAATAGCCGCAGTCATCTTCTCTTCACCTGTGAACTGATACTCACCAGGTGCTTGACCCAAGTTGAACATTTCATATAAACCGACTACATTCCGCTTATCCCCGCGTTCAAATACGATCGCACTGCTCGAAAGCTGATACGTCTTCGCTAAGGATGGCTCTTGATACAAGTCGTATTTCTCATACTTGATCTTGCTGCTCTCTTGTGCATACTGCTGCGCGATATCCTCCACCTGACGAGTCAGCATCGGGTCCTCAGTTGAACTCATAAACAGCTTCATCGTAATATCTTCATCCAGCTCTCGCAGCGTCGTCAACGTCTGTTCTGACAATGTAAAGCTCTTGTTTTTGGTCAAATCCCATTGAAAGCCGCTTAATGACCCCAGAAAAATAGTCGTGACGATGAAGATGCCAATGACAGCAACGGAAAATACGAGAGAATTAATTCCTCTTAAACTTTTCTTCATAGTTCTACCTCCACCGTTTCCGTTCCAGAATCTGCACGCTCAAGAAGACGAACAATGCCGACATCATGATGAAAAACAGCGTATCCGCGCCGCTAATAACACCCTTCATGAAGGATTCAAGTCGACGGTCCATCGCAAAATGAACGAGTAGATCATTCATCTTACCGCTGCCCATACCAGCCGCAAAATCCATCATCCAGAACACCATTAGGATAACGAATGCCGCGATTCCCCCGACCATCTGATGCTGCGACAAAGTTGAGGCGAACAATCCGACCGCTGACATGGCGCAGGTAAGCAGAAACATCCCCAAGATAGAGGTCATAATAATTCGAATATCCATGTCGCCGAAAAATGACATAACGATCGGATAAAGCAAGCTCGTTCCAACGAGCACAGCCATTAGGACTACCGATGCCGCATACTTGCCCAGCACAATCTCGTAGATCCGCGCAGGAGAAGTAAGCAGAAGCTCGTCTGTCCCCAATCGGAATTCATCCGATATGAGCCGCATCGTTAAGAGCGGTACGACTAGCAGAAACATAAATGTCGCATTCATCGATACAATGCGGAAGTCAACAATAGATGGTTGATACATTACAAAATTGATATAGAAAAGCAGGCTGGTTACGAACACGTAGATCGAGAGTGCGACATAAGTGGTAGGCGACACAAAATAAGCCTGCAGTTCCTTGCGAAATATAGCATTAAACCGCCTCATCATCAATCACCTCTTCTGTCGTCAAGCGCTGGAACACTTCTTCCAGGCTTGTCTTCTCACTCTTCATCTCCAGAATCGGATAGCCCGCTTCCGCCATCGCATAGAATAACGATTCGCGTATATCCAAGCCTTCCTTCGCTCTAACTCGTACATGAACCGTATCACTATCAATAACAGAATGATCTTGGCTCGAAGCCGCCGAAGCTGTTTCACGGTCATCAGCAGGCTCGATATGATCCTGTGCCTCATCCTCATCAAGAACAACCTCATCCACTTCCGCTATACCGCCTATACAAGTGATCACCTGCTCCGCAGGTCCTTTTACTTCCAAGCTGATACCTGCTGCCTGTCCCATAACATCACCGAGGCGATCAGGCTTCTCATCCAGCACCAGCTTTCCTTGATTAATGATGATCACTCGATTGCACAGTGAATTAACCTC
This sequence comes from Paenibacillus sp. EB106-04-04-XG159, assembly GCF_058791835.1. Lineage (NCBI taxonomy): Bacteria > Bacillati > Bacillota > Bacilli > Caryophanales > Paenibacillaceae > Paenibacillus > Paenibacillus sp. EB106-04-04-XG159. The sequence goes on from NZ_JBYTDY010000003.1 coordinate 255,457, forward strand.
CGGAAGAATATGTGTGCTCAGCAGCACGGTATGCTGCTCACCCAGCTCCCGGATCAAATTGCGAATCTCCGATATTTGATTCGGGTCTAAGCCGGATGTCGGTTCATCCAACACCAGAAGCTCTGGCTTATGAATGATCGCTTGCGCCAAACCGAGCCGCTGTTTATAGCCCTTTGACAGACTGCGTATCAATTGGCGTTCGCGGCCATGAAGGCCAAGCCTATCGACCATTTCTTCGATCCGTATCTTCTGTTCACGCGCAGACACATCCCGCAGATCAGCGACAAAGCGAAGATACGCGTGAACAGACATATCCGGATAGAGCGGAGGTGTCTCCGGCAAATATCCAATCTTGCTCCTTACCCGATGCGTATCCTCCGACATCGATATGCCATCGATGCGAATCGTACCGCTTGTTGGCAGCAGATACCCTGTAATAAGCCGCATTGTCGTCGTCTTGCCAGCTCCGTTTGGACCAAGGAACCCGATGATCTCTCCTCGTTCCATCGTAAAGTCGATGTTTTGAACGCCCCTTTGGTTCTCAAACCATTTGCTGACATCTTGAACTTCAAGCATAACGCTCCCCCTTCAATTGGTTAAAGTGCGATCCTATGGAACGCATGTCGTCCTATACTAACTGTAAGTAGGGAACCCTAAAGCAACATTAAATCAAACTTAAAATATGCTTAAAAAACAAATAAGGAGCACCACGCAGTAAATAACTACTGGCGATTACTCCATTTATCAACAAATCATGTATGATTATCAAAAATAAATAACAAAAAAACGACTGTATCCCATTATTCATGAAAACACAGCCGTGCATTATATTAGATGGTCGGGACGACACGATTTGAACATGCGACCCCCTGGTCCCAAACCAGGTGCTCTACCAAGCTGAGCTACGTCCCGTTCTTACAATTATCTTACTGAGATAACATAGATGAATATATCACAAGATATTCAGAGCTGCAATACATTTCATGATGATGAGCTTCACCGTTAAACCAATCCATTCTCAAAGGCATATCGCGTAAGCTGTACACGGTTGTCTAGATGTAGCTTCTGCAATATATTTTTGAGATGATTCTTAACGGTATGCTCGGATAACTGCAGGCGCTGCGCAATCTCTCGATTAGATTCGCCAGTTGCGACCCGCTCTAGTATTTCCTGCTCACGAGCGGTAAGCGGCGTCGTATGCTCGGAGCGCGAAGCAGGCTTCATCGTAAATTCCTGCAGCAGACGCAGCGCCAGCTCCTTCGACATCGGCGCTTCATCAATGGCTACAGCACGCAAGTACTCGTGCCAAGCTGAGGGCTGCAGGTTCTTGATCAGGTAGCCTTGTGCGCCAACCTTCAACGCTTCGAACAGATTCGTAATATCATCTGAAACGGTTACCATCACGATCTTCACCGACGGATACAGTTCTTTAATCCTGCGTGTCGCCTCCAATCCGCCCATAAGCGGCATCGAGATATCCATTAGGAGCAGATCAGGCATGAGCTGTCCCGTCATCGCAACAGCCTCTTCACCATTAACTGCTTCTCCTACTAATTGAAAAGCATCATCTATCGCTAATATATCAGCCATTCCTTCACGCGCATGCGCATTGTCATCCGCAATCAAGATTCGAAATCGTCTCATGAGGCATTTCTCCTTTGCAGATCTGAACAACGGTTTCCTGCTCTTGTCGTGTGATCACTATGCTCCAGCCCATATGCCGCACGCGATCACGCATCATTTTCAGACCGAACTTTCCTTTTATACTGAACGGATCATCCGCGAATCCTACTCCATTGTCCCGTATTTCGCATAAGAAGCCCCCCTCCGTACGCTGTGCATACAGCTTGACCTCTGTAGCCTGAGCATGCTTGCGAATATTCGTGAGGGCCTCGCGTATACATGAGAACAATGTAATCTTCTCTTTCATCATTAACCATTCATCGTCAAGCTGCCAGATCACTTCGGGCTCCCATTCTGCTTCCTGCTTAATGTCAGCTACCATCTGATGCAGCGCACTGGCCCAAGAGAAGCTCGCTTCATCCGGATGATGATGGAGACTGGTTATCGCTTGTCTAACGTCATCATGTACATGGCGCACCGTTTGGCGGAGCCTTTCCAGCTGCTGCGCGTAGTCATCGCCAGATGAAGCCTCCAACCGGTCGATCTTGACCGACAGTAAAAACAGAGACTGTGCGATGCCATCATGCAGCTCCTGAGCCAGACGCTCTCGTTCCTCCAGCGCAGCTTTATCGCGCTGCTCGCGTCCCAACTTCCGCTGCACCTCATCCAGCAGCGCGAATAGCTTCTTATGCATGATCAACGAGACAACGAACACGATCACTGGGGCAAGAAGATTCCCCATGTCCATCGATATATACGGAAGCAAAAAAGCATGCCGTATGTATTCCCATAGCCCGATTGTAATAGTAGGTGTCCATAGAATTAGCCGCTTGATATTCCGATCGCTCATGTCAATTCACCGTCTACTCTCCCTATATATGTAACTAACATGAAACTTTCATCAGCCATATATTTCAATAATAAACAATAGAGAGCTTTATTCCAATATCATCCTGAAAATATAATCCGTAAAAACAGCCTTTCCCCAGTTGGAGAAAGGCTGTTTAAATATTGATATTTATTTCTGCTTCTTAACCGCGAAGCTAACCTCAGGTGTCATGAACTTATCGTAGAACTCGGTAAATTTATCGCGATCAGGCGATGCGAGCAGCGCCATAGCAGTACGAGGATGCTCATCAAGCGTGCCTGTGATCAGGTAAGGGATCAAGTAGCCCCATTCCCACTTCTCACGCATCGGAATCATATGCTTCTCTAAGAAGCCCAATACCGCGCGCAAAGAGAATTTGCTGTTCTTCAGATGCGTCAGCAGCGCTTCAGTCGGACAGTTGCCTGCGCCGCGGCCCATACCGTATACAGATGCATCCAGAAGCTCAACGCCTCTCTCAGCAGCAATCAGTGTATTGGAGAAAGCAAGCTGCATATTGTTATGGGTATGTACACCCAGACGCTTGTTAGGAAGATGCTCTTGGAACTTGCTAACTAAGAACATAAAGTCATTGTGATCCAGACTGCCGTAAGAATCTACGATATATACGATATCTACCGGGCTTTCCTTAATCATCTGGAAAGCTTCGCTTAGATCGTTTTCCATAACGTTCGACAGAGCCATAATGTTCAGCGTCGTTTCGTAACCGCGGTCATGGAACATCTGAATCAGATTCAGCGCCTTATCCACATCTTTAATGTAACAAGCTACTCGAATCAAGTCGAGCATGCTCTCACTGCGAGGCAGGACATCATTCTCATCCACGCGACCGATATCAACTAGCGCGGACAGCTTGGTTGTACCCTTCTGCGGAATGACCTTACGCAAGAAATCATCGTCCAAAAATCGCCATGGACCTGCTCCTTCCGAACCTGGCAGCAACTTCGGCGAGTTCTTGTAACCGACTTCCATGTAGTCGACGCCCGCTTCATTTAAAGCTGCATACAGATCTTGTACAAATTCAACACTAAAATCCCAGTTGTTTACTAGCCCGCCATCGCGAATCGTACAGTCGACAATTTTGCAGTGATTCGTTTTCATTCCGCTCTCTCCCTCTACATAATTTTTCTCTCCATTCTACTGGATAAAGATGCATAAAGCAAAGTAAAGATGTTAAAATTTCGTGGAAATTGGCAACTGGTTAATTATTCTAACATTTTCCCTCACCGTATGTGATTTATGTCACTAACTTATTATTCTCTTTGACTGTAGCATTAATAGTTGTATAATTGATAAAGATTATCATTATGAATTGAGGGATTCGTCGTGAACGATACATCGGCACAGTCATGCCCACTACAATCATTATGCTGTTTACTACCAGGTCAGGACGCATGCATCACTGATCTATCTAAGACACATAAAGCAGTTTGTCACCGTCTCCTCGATCTAGGAGTTACAGAAGGAACGCGTGTGCAGCTGAAACGCTCAAGCCTCTTTGGCGGACCCTTGATGCTCGAAGCAAACGGTCAACTATTCGGTCTTCGCCGGCGTGAAGCATTGCGTATCGGGGTGGTAATCGGATGACAACTTGGGACACCGCCCTGTTAGGTAATCCTAACACAGGCAAGACCTCTCTATTTAATGCGCTAACGAAGTCATATGAATATGTAGGCAACTGGACAGGCGTTACTGTGGAAAAAAAAGTCGGATTGCTCCGCAATCAGGCTTCCTCATTAGTAGACCTGCCAGGTATTTATTCACTGCAGCCAGTGTCGAAAGACGAGAGCATCGCAGTTCATTATCTGATGAGCGAGAGGCCTGACGCCATTCTCAATGTCATCGACGCTTCTCAATTAGAGCGTAATCTGTACCTAACGGTTCAGTTACTTGAATACGGAGCGCCAATGTTGATCGCTCTGAATATGAATGATGTGGCTGAAGGCCGCGGTATTCATGTTGATGTGGACAAGCTCTCTGCCGCACTCGGAGTTCCTGCTTGGCGAGTAAATGCACGTCGAAACCAAGGCATTAAGGAATTGCTGCTGAATATGGAACCGCAAGCGATTCATCAGCAGCCGCGAACTGAAATATCCTTGGATTATGGCCCAATAACAGAGGCGGCCATCGCGTCTCTTATCGAGCTGCTGCCGCAATCTGGGGACATTCCCGCGAGGTGGGTCGCGCTTCAATACTTAGAGAGCAATGATCCCGTTCAGCAATGGGCTCATCAAGCTAGCAGCGATGCTGAAGCGATGCGGCTCATCTATAAGGAAACGGAAGCGAAGCTTCAGGCGGAAGGGAGCGCGCTGCATCTGCCGCAGCATATACGCTCGGTTCGCATGACATTTATCAAGCATGCAGTACAATTATGCAGTACAACCCGCGAGCATTCTGGCGTTACATTCACTGACCGAGTTGACAGTATCGTAACGAACCGATGGTTAGGCATTCCGATCTTTATCTTAGTTATGTTTATTATGTTCAAGGTTACATTTGAATGGATCGGAACGCCTCTCTCTGATCTGCTGGACGGCTTTATCGGAGGAACCTTAACTGAATGGGTGTCCGCAGGTCTAGACAGCATTGGAGCTTCGCCATTTACACACGCGCTGCTGGAAGACGGCATCATTGCTGGCGTCGGTGGAGTACTCGTATTCGTACCGCAGATTCTAGCCTTATTCTTATTCATTTCATTTATAGAGGATTCAGGTTACATGGCTCGCGTCACTATTGTAATGGATCGCCTGATGGAAATGGTCGGCCTGAACGGCAAGGCATTCATTCCGTTCATTATCGGTTTCGGGTGCAATGTCCCGGGAATTATGGCCGCACGTACGATGGAACAGCCGAAGGAACGACTTATTACGACCTTGCTTGTTCCCTTCATGTCCTGTTCTGCCAGGTTGCCGGTATACGCATTATTCGCAGGTGTCTTCTTCAAAGGCAATGAAGCCATAATTGTTCTTTCGCTTTATTTGCTCGGCGTAATACTCACCATGCTGCTGGCAAAGCTGTTCTCATCCCGCATGCTGAAGGATGAAGAGAGCGTGTTCGTAGTCGAACTGCCTCCATACCGATTCCCTCAATGGCAAACCATGCTCCTGAGCACATGGGAAAAAGGGAAAGGCTTTGTACGTAAAGCTGGAACGTTCATTTTGGGCGGATCCGTGCTCATCTGGCTGCTGTCATACGCAGGACCAGGCGGATTGAATGTAGAGATGGACGATAGCTTCCTGGCTATGATCGGCGGATTATTCGCGCCTCTGTTAGCTCCGCTGGGATTCGGCACATGGCAAGCTGGAGCTGCGCTCGTGACCGGCTTTATGGCCAAAGAAGTTGTCGTTTCAACGATGAACATTATCTACCATGCTCCAGACACGGCGATGCTGCAAGCTCAGATCGCACAAGCATTCACGCCATTATCAGCATATGCCTTTTGCGTGTTCGTGCTGCTGTATATTCCATGCTTGGCGACCGTTGGAATTATTCGTCGGGAGACAGCGTCGTGGAAATGGACCTTCTTCTCGATGGGGTACGCACTTATTACCGCGTATATAATTGCGCTTATCGTTTATTGGGGCGGCAAGCTGTTAGGCTTTGCTTAATGAGAGCAAACGGAAAGGAAGTGTTACGCGATGCCATGGATAGAAATTATTCTAGTCGGCGGTATCTTCGCTTATGCCATATGGGCAATTACACGCCAGGTTCGCAGAAGCAAGCAAGGAGCATGCGCATCCTGCTCCCTGAATAAGAGCTGCTCAAGCGGCTGCGGAACGAAAGAATATTCTCATACGAAATCAGCAATTGCTAACAAACAACCTGACATCAAATAACCATTTATTTACATCTATTATTCATTAAATATCCAATCTTATGGATGAGACTATTTCATGCCTGATTGAATTCCTAAACAGGAATATCAATCAGGCATTTCTGTATGGTCATGCATTCTCGCCGGCTATTCGCCGTTCTCTGATCTCAGCAATCGTCTGTAGAAACTTCCGCTCCGCCTCACCCATATAAGCGTCTGTGCGGCGAATATATACCACACTTACGGCTTGATACGGCTTAGGTATCGGGAACAGCCGTACGGCCCCTTCACGCTCCAGCTTATCGACTGCAGCCCGCGGAACAAGCGTGATGCCAAGCCCTGCCACAACAGTACCGAGTATCGTCTCAAGCGTACCGAATTCCATCAACTTATGAGGGGAAATACGTTCGGCTTGCATCCACTGCTTCAGCTTGGCTCGATATCCGCACCCCTTAGGAAATACGAGCAGCGGCAGATGAAGCAGCTCCTCTCCTGAACTTACCCGCAGCGATTCCTCTCGATTCGTCCCACATACAAGCACCAATTCTTCATCGAATACAGGAACTTGGTCAATCTGCGGCGTATCGACAGGACCTGTTACAAACGCTCCGTCCAGCTTCCAACCCAATACATCCTCCGTCAGCTTCTCAGTTACACCTGTTAAGAGTGATAGGTCAACCTTGGTGTTGCGGCGGTGATACAGCGATAGAATATCAGGCAAATCAACGACTGTTTCTACCGAACCAATTAGGAGTTGACCTGCGGGATCATTCTCGTCCTGAAACGCCTTGCGCATCTCGTTCATAAGCTTCATCATCTGATCCCCGTACATCATGAGCTTGCGCCCTTCCGCATTCAACGTCATTCCGCGACGATGACGATGAAACAAGGGATGACCGATCTCTTGCTCTAGTGACCGAATGCGCGCGGTCACATTGGATTGCACGTAGCCTAACTCTTCAGCAGCACGGCTCACACTGCCGTGCTCCACTACAGACATGAATATGTGAATATCACTGAAATCCATACCCTATCCCCAATTCTGTTACCCTAGTTTAGATATCATTTTAATTGATATCTTAAATCACTTACAATTATTTTACAAGATATCAGGAAAGGGATATGATGATCACTGTCAACTGACAATGAATAGCCGCTGTTCGTGCATCGATGCCCTGATCAAACATCCGGTTCACGTTCCGAACTAGTCATCAGAGAGAGATCATCATAGGAGTGAATAAGGTTGAGGAAATCGAATTTATGGCTGGGAGCACTGCTATGCTTCTTCGCCGCAGCGGCATGGGGTGCAATGTTTCCAGTTGCAGAAAACGCATTGAAGCATATTGATCCTTTTTGGTTCAGCTCACTGCGTTACGGTACTGTTGCAGTGCTGTTATGCATCATACTGCTAGTCAAGGAAGGACGTCGTGCTTTTCGATTTGAGGGCAGAGGCTTTAGGTTATGGATCTTCGGAACTTTCGCTTTCACTGTTTATAATTTCTTCGTGTTCTGGGGTCAACAGCAAATGGGCAAATCAGGCGTTCTGCTAGCTTCCATCATGGAATCTTTCATGCCGATGCTTGTCATCCTGCTCATGTGGGTCATCACTAGAAAGCCACCTAAACTTGCTGCACTCACTTGTGTAATTATTGCGTTCATTGGCGTAATATTCGTTGTGACAAAAGGGGATTTAAGCTTGTTCACGAGCAGCCAATTCGAAGCGATCCCGCTCCTGTCTGTGTTCATTGGAGTAGTCGGCTGGGTGTTCTATTCTGTAGGAAGTGGACAGTTTAGAGGCTGGTCTACGCTTCGCTACTCAACTCTTACTTGTATGTTGGGGTCCGCAACATCTGTAATCATTACTGGGGTTATGACGATAAGCGGGAATTTATCCGCTCCGACTATGACGCAGTTGCAGCCTATTATCCCGCATATGCTATTTATGATCGTAATCGCTGGATTAGCAGCGCTTCTCGCTTGGATGAAAGGCATGGAGCTGCTCTCGCCTGAAAATGGAATGCTGTTTATCAACTTTGTGCCTGCAACGACATTTTTCATCTCCGTTGTGCAAGGCTATCAAGTATCCGCAGCCGAGTGGTTCGGCACTGCACTCATTCTCATTGCCGTCGTAGCTAACAATATGCTAAACCGTCGTACAGCGCAAGCCTCTGCTCGCGTTCAGACAGCTGTAAAAGCAGCTCCCGCGACAAGCACCGTTCAATAATACAACTTTAAATAAATTGGCTCAGGCAGCGTTCAGACTGACTGAGCTTTTCATTTTTCACTCCTTCGCTATATTCACCTCTCAACTCCGTCTCACTGCTCTCCCCTTCGCTCAGAACTCGGTATGCTTCAACACACGATTAGCCGCAACTAACAATCGTCGTTATAAGAATATATGCAATGCATTTTTCATTTACTGATTGATTGCAGAACATATGTTTGGTATAATTTTCTTGTAATCTAGAACAAACATTCGCATGTGTGGGAGGATTAGTCATGGAACATAGTGGTTCATGGGCTACACTCGAGGAACTATCGCATCATTTTTCCGATGAACATACTTGCGTCTCCTATCTATATAAGATAAAGTGGCCGCACGAATTCAGATGTCCCAGATGCCACTATTCGCACGCCTATGTCATCAGCACACGGCGACTTCCACTGTATGAGTGCAGTGCCTGCCAGCATCAAACATCTCTCACAGCAGACACTATTATGGAGAATAGTCGAACTTCATTAGTAAAATGGATAACAACCATCTGGTTAGTATCACAGCATCATATGACCATCAATGCAGTCCAGCTTAGCTCCATCATTCAAGTTACATATAAGACCGCTTGGTCTATGCTCCATAAAGTTAGAGCTGTTATTAGCGCGATTGATTCAGATTCTCCATTGGAGGGAACCATTCAAGGCGTCGTTGAATACCATGCTAAGCCTCCGCCAAGGGCAGTATATGAGCTCAGCTCACGTGAAATCCCACTTATCGTCGCTGCATCCGTCTCGTTCGGCCAAGAGATCATCAACCTCAAGATCAAGAAAGTTGATCGGCAGCTGCTCATCAGCAAGTCTCTGCACCCTGCAGCATGCAGCCAATTCATTGAGCATCACACCTGTGCAAATGTTGCGGATATAACAATTATTAAACAGCCTTTCAGAACGATTCAATTTGCTTACTTGAAGAAGCAATTTCAACGTGCCCGCAGATGGATGATTGATACGTTTCACGGTATCGGATCAACCTATTTGCAGCGCTATTTAGATGAATTCTGTTTTCGATCCAATGCGAGTTCTGAACATTTTTCGGCGTGGGATCTCTTAATGAGCTTGTCATTATCTACTCGCTATGGCTCCATTTCCAAGCAAAATCTAATTTCCACTATTAAGCTTGCCGCATAACTTATTAAACCACATCTAATCGATTGATATTTTTCGAGCTGTCCATTTCTTAATTAAACCATCATTTTTTATAAGTAAAATTTTCAAGAATACGCTGCGAATTGCACCTGAGCCCTGGGGATAATGCATAATAGTCTCCAAGACAGGCATACATTGCATCCCCGCGGTGGTACAACTATTCCTTCTACCTACATAGCAGCACGGCTATTCCGAATCCCACTCCCGTCTCGCATCCCAGACTCACCAGCCTGTCCTGAGCCAATGGGAGAATAGGCAGATACTCTCTGAGACATATATTGAAGGTTCAGCTGCAATAAAAAAGAGGCCCGCTCCCATAATGTCATATCCCTGACACGGGGAACGTTCCTCTTCTATGTTTCTAATCTATACTATGCTATGACGACATAACTGCTTCTGCAATCGTACGTACCATTACACCCGTCGCACCCTTCGGATCAACACCGCGAGGCTTGCTCAAAAATGCTGTACCCGCGATATCCAGGTGAACCCAAGGCAATTCATCCGCAAACGTGCCGACAAACAGTCCCGCCGTAATCATACCGCCTCCACGACCGCAGCTGTTGCGCACATCTGCAACGTCACTTTTCAGCAGTTCCCAATATTCTGGATGCGAAGGCATCTGCCACAGGTATTCACCTGTGCGTTTTGATGCTGCAATAAGTTCCGCCATCAACTCATCATTATTCGTTAATGCCGCAGTCGTTACATCGGCGAAGGCGACAACTGCCGCACCCGTCAACGTTGCCACATCGATCAGCTTAGCAGCGCCCTGCTCCTTCGCATATGTCATTCCGTCAGCCAGCACCAAACGGCCCTCAGCATCAGTATTCAATACTTCCATCGTACGACCGCTGTAAGTTGTCAGTACATCTCCTGGCTTCATGGCAGATGCAGAAGGCATATTTTCCGCCGAAGGTACGACACAGACAACGTTTGCTTGCGGACGAATCTGACCAATAACAGCCATGGCTCCAAGCACAGTCGCCGCGCCGCCCATATCACAGATCATTTCATCCATGCCTGCCGCTGTCTTCAACGAGATACCGCCAGTGTCAAACGTTATTCCTTTGCCGACAAGACCAAGCACATTGTCCCACTGCTCTCTGCCTTGGTACTTAAGAACGATCATGCGAGGCGGGTTGGCACTGCCCTTGCCTACTCCAAGCAAGCCGCCCATCCCTTTCGCTTCAATCTCCTTTTCATCAAGAACATGAGCTTCGAAGCCATATGTTTCAGCCAAAGACATGGCATAGTCCGCTAAGGTACTAGGAACTAATACGTTACCAGGCAGATTCGTCAGATCACGAGCAATTGTTGTGCCGATCGCGAATGCTTGGCCACTCTCAACGCCTTTCTGCCAGACTGCTACATCCAGTCCCTCTCCTATTAGTGCAAGAGACTCTACTGCATGAACTGGATCGGCATCTTTCTTATATGTAACTCGCTGATAGGCTCCCAGCATAAAGCCTTCTACCATCGCATGCGATAACGATTGAACCTCTTTGTCGTCTGTAACGCCATTAAGTTCATTTGGAATTAATGCTGCTACTCGCTTCACTTCAAGCTTAATAGCTTTCTTAGCCGCATTCGCCATTATCACACGAAGATCGTTCGCTGTAAGCTGACCTTCCTTCCGTCCAACGGCGATAACATACTTCACATTCCCTTCACGAACAGGTACAACATGGATGCTGTTCGCACCTGCTTCATATAAACCTGTATGTACGGCATCCTCAATGGATGTGCCGCTTGGTACAGCATAGACGCCCTGTTCCCATTCAGACTTGGAAGCTATAACGACAAGCGCTTCTGCCTCTGCTTGCAAAGCGCTTTGAGCGGATGCTTGTACTGTCAACTCACGAAGCCATTGTGTATTGGTCAGATTCATGGTCACTCATCCTTCTATGATTAGAATAAAATAACTATCGCTGATTATACCACACTCGCGAGAGCTATCGGCAACCGGATTACGAATTCTGTCCACTCACCTTGCTTGGAATTCACTTCTATTGTGCCACCGTGATTGCGAATGATCTGGTAGCTGACGGATAATCCCAAGCCAGTACCATCATCCTTCGTCGTAAAAAATGGATCAAATAAACGTTCCAATGTTCGATCATCCATGCCTTTACCGTTATCCCGAATTGTTACGGTTGCATACTTACCTTCAAGCTTCGCACTAATGTTAATCAGTCCCGCTCTCGTGCTGCATATTTCCACAAGGGCGTCGATCGCATTGCGAATCATATTTAGAAAGACCTGCTTAATCTGTTTAACATCAATGGATACAAGAATGGGGCTGTCTGAAGCTTGCTCTTCCAGCGAAATATCGCACCCTTTCATAAGCGCTTCGCTCTCTGTAAGCATGATAACTTCTCGAATCAGCGAGGTAATAGGTACTACTGAAGTAAATGGCGCGGTTGGTTTAGAAGAATTAAGAAACTCATAAATAATATCATTAGCTCGATCAATCTCAGCTAAGATGATGCGGGCATATTCATCCTTACCAAGCTGCATGAGATGAGGTCTAAGCAGTTGGATAAATCCGCGTATTGAAGTTAGTGGGTTGCGGATCTCATGCGCAATAGCAGCAGCAATCTTGCCGAGTATCGCAAGCTTGTCATTCTGTACTGCAGTATGTTCAATTCTCTTGAAATCTGATACATCCTTGATGCTGTAAAGATAATTGCCATCCATCTGATCTCCATAAGTAAAGGTTACAACATATGTATGACCCTGCTTATCGGTAACTTCATGGTACCGTTTCCGCAGCACAATAGTCTCACGATAGATTCGCAGTATTAATTTGCGCTTATCACGATCAAGTAAAGGATGTCGCAGCAGATCCAATAAGGTGCAGCCAACCAATTCTTTGCGAGCTATTTGAAGAAGCTTGGCTGTCTCCACATTAATAAAGGACAACAATCCTTCCTCATTAAACAGTACAATTGCGCTGTCCATTTGTTGCAGTACATTTTCATAGTTATTGCGTGGATCTTGTCTTAATAAGATACTATTAGCTGACTGCAGTAAAGGCTCACGAAATGAATGAAGTGCCAGTTCTTCCCCCTCCTTACTGTCTTGTTCCGCTGCAATCACGGACAAGCTTTCCATTAAATAAGCGAGTGAACGATGAAACATAATCATCGCCTCGTTTATTTCAACGTGTGATATCATCATATACATCGTTTCTTCATGGAGACACATTATGTCGTAAGGTTGTTGTTGAATGACGCACTTGGCATTGTGCTTGGCTTGTGCTAGATCATCAGCATGTCCAGTTAACATAAACTTTCGAAGATGACGAATATAGCTTTGTTTCCATTCTAGTTGCAATTTTCGATGACTGGCGATAAGACCGTTCAAAATTTATCACCCCATTGCAGTATCAGCCTGCAATTTACATTCGTTTGTGAATTAAGATTATAGTCACAAATATGTCAAATACATTAATTGGTAGTTACTATCATAAAAATTATGCCTCACTAAATCAAGATAATTTATTGTCGAATAACCGCAAAAAAAGAGGAAAACGCTAAAAGTAATCTAAAATTAATCACGCTCGAGCATATACATTCATTTTTGTTTCATGATCTGAGCTTTTCTTCTACTCATTAACGCTAAGCGGCGTTTGAGCTGCATCTCCCATTGCGAATCTCCCCACTGCTTTGCCAAAGCAAGCAGATCGAGGGCAGAATCAATTTGGCTGCGTACAAGGTCCAATGGATCCTCATTTTCATGGTTTATGCAATTCTCCAGCAACCGACTATCGTCCTGTGTCACATATTCCTTAAAGTCGACCTCCTCTACTCCATCGATTTGCGCGTACTCCGCTAATATTGCATACTCATTCTCTACAAGATAATGTACTTCCATTCGTTGACAGACCGGACACAGCAACAGGGGAACATTAAGAATCCTTGTCCGATAGTGTTGTAAACTGCCTTGCGTGCCAATCATACTTGCTCCACAGCAAAAGCTCATGTTCTCCCTCCTTAATCATAGATGGTATCGTTTGTACTATCACTAATCTCAATAACGCCGTCTTGAGGTTCATGTGTTGAAGCATATTCGATTATGGCATGACCGATTCCTTTATTTTATATGAAATGGAGACTAAAGTCTTAATCAGCTCTTTTTTATTATGTACTTTTTATCATATATTATCAAATAGAGTCATAGACATAAAACCCGATAGCAAAGGATATGATGATAGGGAAGATACTTTCGATCAATAGTTTTATAGAAAAGCCAATCATTTCGCAGGAAGGAGATCCCTATGATTCGGCAATCAACATACTCAGCGGCATGGCCGTATCGTTATAATCAATCCTTTATTCATATAATGGTACAAACACCATACACACTCTTCGCGTACTGGGAACTGCATGAAAGACGCAAGCGACTGATCGCCGAGCATTATCGCTCCCATTGGAATGACTTGACGAAACAAGTTAGATTGCTTCAATATGGTCATGCACACGAACGCGCCTTGCCTGTTCAATACTCCGATGCAACGATAGACGAGCAGGGGTCATGGTACTTCCGCGACGTTAATCCGAACGCGTCCTATCGGGTTGAATACGGAATCCTGAATCCTGATCATCAGTTCATATCCCTGCTTCAAAATAATCTCGAATCCCATACCTCCATCACTGCCTTATCCCATTTCACCGATGAGTTGAGCGCATCTTATTCGCCCTTTGAACAATTCTCTGCCTATACGCTGTATTCTGTTGTGAATCCGCTTCTTCATCTACCTAATCAAAAGGAGTCGAAACATGACAACACCATTTGACGATAAGCCGTTTCCTGTTAGAAGGGGATATGCTTCATTAATATTGCACGCTCACTTGCCTTATGTCAGGCATATAGATGAAGCAGGAAAATTAGAAGAACGCTGGTTCTTTGAAGCGATGACCGAAACTTACATCCCTCTGATAGACATGTTCGAACGGCTAAGACGAGATGGAATACCGTATCGTATAACTATGTCACTGTCACCTACCTTACTGGCATTGATGAAGGATTCACTGCTGCAGGAGCGATATGAACAGCATCTGTTAAGTATCATCCATCTAGCAACCCTTGAAGCAGAACGTCTGAATGATTGTCCCGAGCAGGAGCAGATTGCAGCAATGTATAGAGATCGTTGGCAACAGTGGCTTCGTCATTATCGAAATTGGGATCGTAATATTATTGGACAGTTTCGTCATTATCATGAATTAGGTTTTCTTGAACTTATGACCTGTGCTGCGACTCATGCTTATTTGCCCTTCATATGCAATGATAAGCTTGTTGAGGCACAAATCGAGATTGGCGTTCAAGAGCATGAACGGCATTTTGGTGTGCGGCCGCGTGGGATCTGGCTGCCAGAGTGCGGATATACACCGCAATTGACCCCCTTACTGCGCAAGAGCGGGCTCAGCTACTTTATAGTTGATACGAATGGCATCACAGATGCTGATCCCGCTCCGCAGGCAAACACACTTCGTCCTATACTCGTAGACGAACGCACCTATGCCTTCGGCCGTGATCTTGAATCATCCCAGCAGGTGTGGGATGCATCCTGCGGCTATCCTGGCCATCCCGATTATCGCGAGTATTACCGCGATATCGGATACGATCTCGGCTGGCATGACGAAGCCGAGTGGAACTACATAAAGCCGTATATGCTGCGCGGCGGAACGCGGGTAAATACGGGCTTGAAGTATTACCGCGTAACTGGCCCGACGGATCATAAAGCATGGTATCACGAAGACAGGGCGCGGTTACGCGCGCGCGAGCATGCAAGGCATTTCTTGAACAGCAGACTGAGTCAAATGGACACCTATTGGGAACAGCACCCCGATTGCGAGCAGCCGCCATTGATCGTGTCCCCCTATGACGCGGAACTGTTTGGACATTGGTGGTTCGAAGGGCCGCTCTGGATTGAAATGCTGTTCCGCGAGCTTCACGCTGAGCAGCAGGCTTGGGGCGATCGCCTTCAGTACATAACGCCGTCGGATTATATCGATCGGTTCCCAGATGCGGAAAGAGCCCTTCTGCCAGCAAGCAGTTGGGGACGAGGTGGATATTCTGAAGTGTGGCTTACGCAGGGCAACGATTGGATCTATAAGCATCTTCATCAGGCTGAGAATCGGTTACTATATACGCTGAACGAAGCGGCTCCTCTCAAGTGGGGATTCACGGAAGTGCATGCTCGTATCTGCAATCAGGCGGTTCGCGAGCTTATGCTAGCGGAGAGCAGCGATTGGGCGTTTATCATGGAAGCCGATACTTTTCCTAGTTATGCTATGGAACGCACCAAAGATCATATCATGCGCTGCCATACCCTGCTCGACATGCTGGAGCAGCGAGTCTACGACGAAGAGCAGCTTACCCGCATGGAAGCAGAATACCGATGCTTCCCTAATATGGACTATCGACTCCTGCTATCAGGGGAATCGACCTCAAGTTCTAGCGGTTCTAAGCCCGCAGCGGCGATTAAACGAGTGCTGATGCTGGCATGGGAATATCCGCCGCTCGTGATTGGCGGACTTTCACGCGCCGTTTACGAGCTGTCTCGCCATCTCATAGCTAAGCAGTGCGAAGTTCACGTCATGACAAGAGATGTCCCCGGCAGTCCCCCTTATGAAGTCATGAACGGGGTTCATGTGTACCGTGTTCCAGTTCCGAAGTCGGAGACCCCCATCGGCTTCATGGATTGGGTATTGCAGATGAATATCGCCATGCTCGATGGTGTTGAGACACTTATAGACGATAACGGCGTACAGTTCGACTTCGTACATGCCCATGATTGGCTCGTGTATATTGCCGCGAAGGAATTGAAGCATACCTATAATCTGCCGATCATTACAACAATTCACGCGACAGAGCATGGCCGCAATCTAGGAGAGATTCATACCGATCTGCAACGTCGTATTCACGATACGGAGCACGAGCTTGTTCGCGAATCCGAGCATATCATCGTCTGCAGTCATGCTATGGTGCGAGAAGTGAATCAGCTCTTCGACGTACCTCTGTCGCGAGTGACGATGATACCGAATGGAGTAGAATGCACTGAATATGCTCCGAGACCGCTGAATCCATACTCACCAGCAGCAAGCGATACACATCCGCTTAATCTGACGAGAGCCGCAGCTGACGGACCCACACTTTTTTGTATCGGCAGGCTGGTCTATGAAAAGGGCATCCACGTCTTGCTTCATGCTCTTCCCCTTATTAGACAGAACGTGCAGCATACCCGTCTCATTATAGCTGGCGCGGGGCCGATGGCATCACAATTGAAGGACATCATTCATGAATTACAGCTTGACGACTGCGTTCATCTCATCGGCTTCATCAACGATGACATTCGGGATATGCTGTTCCAGATCGCGGATGTTTGCGTGTTCCCAAGCTTGTATGAACCGTTTGGCATCGTAGCCTTGGAGGCAATGGGAGCAGGCATTCCTGTCGTCGTATCAGACACTGGCGGTCTTGCCGAAATCATCGAGCACGATCGCGATGGCTATAAGACGCCCCCCGGCGATGTCGAGTCACTTGCACGGCACACAGTGGAGCTGCTGCGCGACCGCGACAAGGCACAGCGCTTCTCACTGGCGGCAGCAGGCAAGGTTCGTTCCAAGTACGATTGGAACACGATTGCCGTATCAACGCGCAACGTATACGAAGGTGTGATCGCTCGATGAATAGACATAACAGAAGCCCCGCTAGGATATCGTATCCTAAGCGGGGCTTCTGCTGTTGTTGACTCGAGCTTATAGAGCTCTATATTTAGTGATTACACACAGTGAATTCGTTTAATCTTACAGGTTCTTGTCGCCTGGTTTCCAGTTGATTGGGCACAATCCGCCGGATTGCAAAGCTTGAAGCACGCGAAGTGTTTCATCAACACTGCGGCCAACGTTGTTGTGGTTAACAACTTGGTACTTCAATTCGCCTTCTGGATCGATGATGAACAAGCCGCGAAGCGCAATACCTTCTTCTTCGATCAAGACGCCGTATTCACGAGCAACGTTCTTCGTGATATCGGAAGCGATCGGGAAGTTCAATTTGCCAAGGCCGCCATCTTCTTTAGCTGTGTTGATCCATGCTTTATGGCTGTGTACGGAGTCAACGGAGACACCCAGTACTTCTGTGTTCAGCTTGCTGAACTCATCCATTGCTACGCTCAAAGCTGTGATTTCAGTTGGACAAACAAATGTAAAGTCGAGTGGATAGAAGAACAGTACCAACCATTTACCGCGATAATCGGACAATTGTGCTGCGCCGAATCCTTGTCCATCACCTGTTGCTGTTTCCATGTTAAAATCTGGAGCTTGTCTTCCTACTAAACGTTCTGCCATTTTAAAAATCCTCCTTATATATGTGTGTATTCATTCTCGCTATTATGTGTCGAGTTGATCATGATCTTGACGAATCAACTCACATATAGAATGGTATCACTGCACAAAAATGATGTCAAGA
This sequence comes from Paenibacillus sp. EB106-04-04-XG159, assembly GCF_058791835.1. NCBI lineage: Bacteria > Bacillati > Bacillota > Bacilli > Caryophanales > Paenibacillaceae > Paenibacillus > Paenibacillus sp. EB106-04-04-XG159. The sequence continues at coordinate 273,675 of NZ_JBYTDY010000003.1, forward strand.
TTAAAGCAATTATTTATTTATATTTATTATAAATTGTGTCGAATTTGTTGCGAACGATTCTCAATTAGGGCGAAACATAACAATGGCCGATGTCCCCGTATCCCGACATCGGCCATTATAAAGCTTCATGTATTAAGCTGTAACTGCTTGCTTGCTAAGCGCCGCCACGATCAAATCGCCCATTGCGCTCGTGCCGACTGCTTTGGAGCGATCAACAGCGATGTCACTTGTGCGGTGACCCGCATCAAGCACTTCCTTCACCGCATTCTCAATGGCATCCGCCGCTTCCGCATAATCAAACGTCAAGCGATACATATGCGCTACTGATAGAATAGTTGCGATTGGATTCGCGATGCCTTGGCCCGCGATATCCGGCGCCGAGCCATGAACAGGCTCGTATAAACCGAAGCTTCCCTCTCCTAGAGATGCAGAAGCCAGCATCCCGATCGAGCCCGTCAGCATTGCCGCTTCATCGCTCAATATGTCACCAAACATATTTTCCGTAACAATAACGTCAAAGCTGGATGGGCGACGCAGCAATTGCATCGCGCAATTGTCCACGAGCACATGCTCTAGCTCTACATCCGGATAATCCGGTGCTACACGAATAACCGTTTCGCGCCAGAGGCGGGATGTTTCGAGCACATTCGCTTTATCCACCGAAGCAAGCTTCTTGCGGCGCTTCTGAGCGATCTCGAACGCTTGTCGGACGATGCGTTCAACCTCTTGCACGTTATACACGCAAGTGTCAACCGCTTCCTCGCCATGCGCTCCTTGACGGCGCAGCTTGTCTCCGAAGTAGATGCCGCCGGTCAGCTCACGCACGACGATAAGATCAGTGCCTTCCAGCACTTCCGGCTTCAATGTCGAAGCATCCTTCAGGCAATCGAACACGACAGCCGGTCGGATATTCGAGAATAAGCCAAGCGCCTTGCGAATGCCAAGCAGACCTGTTTCAGGGCGAAGCTCTTTCGGATTCGTATCCCACTTCGGACCGCCGACAGCTCCAAGCAGCACGGCATCAGCGCGTTGGCACATCTCAAGCGTATCCTGCGGAAGCGGCGTCCCCTTCTCATCGATCGCAATTCCGCCAAACAAGCCATGCTCAAATTCAAAGGACAAGCCGAACAGCTCTTCTGTTTTCTTCATCACTTTGATCGCTTCAGCAACCACTTCCGGACCGATCCCGTCACCTGCGATCACGGCAATCTTTTTAACCTCTGACATCTAAAGCCCTCCTCGCTCGATCTCTATTACTCCTGTTGTAACATACGAATACACGGTTTGACCAAGATATAAAATCTATGATTTTTATAGGTAATAACTATAACCATCCTCTAATCAAACTCATATTCGCTAATCTTCACAGCAAAAAGACCCTGCGTCATGCAATAGGCTCAGTCCCCTATTGCCATGCGCAAGGTCTTTATCATTAAGCGTATTTCTTAATCTTAAATCGTTCCCGAATCATATGATCAGCTTCAACCACATTGCTAGCGTTGATCTCGATTGCATCCTGCTCATACTTCAGAGCGGCATGTTCATAACGAGGATCATAATAATGCTCCAGCATTAGCGCGACAGCTGCTTCGTATTGTTCAAGCTTCAGCGATTCTCGAATCTGCTGCGCTATCGGAGTATGCAATCGGCGATGAATTCGTTCAAAAGCTGCAATAATCTCATCCTTATGTTGTTTCGGGTCATAATCCTTTAACAGATTGCGAACTCGTTCTTCCATCGGCATGTTGATCTGAATGACTCTGCCCCGCTGCTTGGACTCCATCAGGAAGTTGGGAAGCATGACTTTGCCAAGACGGCGGCTCTCTCCTTCCAGCATGATATACGGCGCTTGTCCCTGCTTAAGCTCATCCAGTCGCTCAATCAGCAGAGCGTCGAACATCTTCTGATTGCGCGGCGCCAGCCCAATATGTCCGAAGATCGAACCGCGATGCGCTGCGAGTCCTTCCAGATCCAACACAGGATATCCATCCTGTGCGAGCCGCGTCAGCAGTTCTGTCTTCCCTGTCCCTGTATGACCGGCGATCACTACGCAAGGAGCTTCAAGCTCATAATGCTCCAGTCGATCCTGTGCCCATTGACGGTAACTGCGTATTCCCCCAAGCAAGCGAAATACCTTCATTCCCATCAATGTCATCACTGTTGCCATCGTTCGACTTCGCATACCTCCACGCCAGCAATAGATGACGACCGGTCCTTTTAGCTGTCGGAACTGCTTATATAGAGCGGGGAGCTTAGCAGATGCAATCTCTAAGCCTCTTTCCTTTGCCGCTTCAACACTCACTTGCTTATATATGGTCCCTACTTCGCTGCGTTCTTCGTCAGTGAAGAGAGGAATATTGATGCTTCCTGGAATATGAAACTCCTCAAACTCCCCCGAAGAACGAACATCCACTAGGGTTCCTTTTTCATTGCGGAGAGCAAGACACTGCTCAAGTGTAATATCATGCATGTCTATCACCTCATGTTTGGATCGAAACTGTTATTAGTACTAGATTAACTGATATTTCCCCATTGTTCCACATCAATCGCTTTTACATAACCTAACGCTTCAAAATACAATGTTCTGCATATGATGACAAGCCGGCGCACACATTCAACAACAAAGAATCCACGCTCTAGAAGAACGTGGATCTATGAATGCTTTAGTTAGGCACGAATTATCCTACCTGCCCGCCTTCAACTTTAATCATGCCCGGATGATCAGCAACCGCTGTGCCGATTACTGATGCTTCAACTCCGGCAGATATCAGGCGATCGAGCAAGCCAGCCTCATCTTCTGGATGAACAGCAATCAACAAGCCGCCAGAAGTTGTCGCATCGCACAGCATCCAACGCGCGATCTGATCCAGCCGCTCATCAAACTCAATGCTGTCCTGAACGTGCTTGAAGTTATTTTTCGTACCTCCAGGAACTGTGCCTTGCTCTGCCAACTCACGAACTCGTCCCAAGAATGGAACCTTTTCGGCTTCAATACTCAGCCCTACGCCGCTGCCTTTAGCCATCTCCATCGCATGACCCATCAATCCAAAGCCAGTTACATCCGTACAGCCATGAACGCGATAATCAGCCATTACTTCAGCAGCAGTCTTATTGAGCGTCGCCATCACTTGCGTCACGCGATCGATCTCTGCATCAGTCAGCAGTCCATTCTTTAAGGCTGTAGTCGAAATGCCCACTCCGATCGGTTTCGTCAGAATCAAGCGATCTCCAGCCTGAGCTCCCGCATTCTTGCGGACGCGCTCCGGATGAACCAAGCCAGTTACTGCAAGGCCGAACTTCGGTTCCTGATCATCGATGGAATGCCCTCCGACGAGTGTAGCACCCGCTTCGCGCACTTTATCAGCCGCGCCGCGTAATATATCTGCCAGAATAGACTTATCCAGCGTAGAGATCGGAAACGCCACAATATTCAACACCGTCAGCGGCTTGCCGCCCATAGCGTATACATCGCTAAGCGCATTCGCGGCCGCTACCTGACCAAATGAATAGGGATCGTCCACAATCGGCGTAAAGAAATCGACAGTCTGAACTAGCGCCATCTCTTCATTCAGTCGATACACGCCTGCATCATCACTAGTCTCGAGTCCAACGAGCAGGTCGGGGTGAGGCTCGCTCTGCGGCAGCTCCTTCAACACCTGCATCAGATCAGCGGGGCCGATCTTGCATCCGCAACCGCCTTTATGAGATAGAGAAGTTAATCTAACATTTGCTTTATGTTCCAACACCAATCACCAATCCTTTGCTCTATATGCATGATTCAGCCCCATAGGCTATCAATACATATTCATCCTACAGTCTACCTTACTGCTTTCCCTCGAATGAATCAAGTTGAATATAACGAAGAAACTTACTCCCCGTTTTAAAAAATGGAAATTAGTAGTTAAATGCAAAAAAGACTGCACACTCCGTCATGCAAGACAGAACGTGCAGTCTCTTCCATTATGTGATCGCTAAATCAGGCTCATCTTATCACGTCGACCTGTAGAAGTCTTCCGCTTCTCAATCAGACGATTCAGCGCATCAACGTATGCGCGTGCGCTCGCCTCAATAATATCGGTGCTGACACCACGGCCTCGTTCGGACAATCCATTCTGATCAAGGACAACGTGCACTTCACCCAAGGCATCCTTGCCGTGAGTAACCGACTTGATGGAATAATCGCTTAATTCAACAGCTTCCTTGGAAGCCTGATCGATTGCATTATAGATCGCATCTACGGAGCCGTTGCCTTCTGCCGACCCTTCCAGTACATTGCCTTCCAGTGTCAACAAGCGTACGGACCCGGTAGGAACAGACTGGTTGGAATACGAAACATGCATATAGTCCAGCTTGAACACTTCCGGCGTATCGATTAGCTTCTCTTCAATCATCGCTAGAATGTCTTCGTTCGATACTTCCTTCTTCTTGTCCGCCAAGTCTTTAAATTTAGCAAATGCCACATTAAGCTGATCTTCATTAAGCTCATAGCCAAGATCAATCAGCTTCTCGCGGAACGCATGGCGGCCGGAATGCTTGCCAAGCACAAGCTTGCTTTCTTTCAGACCTATCGTCTCCGGAGACATAATCTCATAGGTCGTCTTCTCCTTCAGCATGCCGTCTTGATGGATACCGGACTCATGCGCGAACGCGTTAGCGCCGACAATAGCCTTGTTCCCCGGCACAACCATGCCTGTCAGCTTACTGACCATGCGGCTCGTGCGCGCGATCTCGGAGAGCACGAGCGTCGTCTTCGCTTGGAAGAACTCTTGTCGCGTTTCAAGCGCCATCGCCACTTCCTCAAGCGCTGTATTGCCTGCGCGTTCGCCGATTCCATTGATCGTACCCTCGATCTGATCCGCGCCATTCATGATGGCAGCGAGCGCATTGGCTGTCGCCATACCCAAGTCATCGTGACAATGAGCGCTCAATTGGATCTTCTCAATTCCGGGCACTGTTTCTTTCAGCATTTTAAATATATTTCCGTACTCATATGGAGTCAGGAAGCCGACCGTATCTGGAATGTTAACGACAGTAGCTCCCGACTTAATCGCCATATCGGTCACTTCGCAGAGGAAGTCGAGCTCCGTACGTCCTGCATCTTCCGGCGAGAATTCGATCTTGCTGAAATACTTCTTCGCGTACTTAATGGCTGCTGCCGCTGATTCGAGCATCTCCTCTTTCGTCATCCGCAGCTTGTGCTTGCGATGAATCGGAGATGATGCCAGGAACAGATGCAAGCTCGGGTCTTGAGCGCCCTTCAGCGCTTCGTAGGCAGCATCGATATCCTGAGTACGTGAACGGGCTAGTGCAACTACCGATGCTTGCTTAACCGCTCTTGCTACCGCAATGACAGATGCCAAGTCACCAGGTGAAGCGGCAGGGAAACCTGCTTCAATGCGGTCGATGCCGAGTCGCTCTAACTGATGAGCAATCTCCAGCTTCTCTCTCGTATTCAGGTTCACGCCCGGGGATTGCTCGCCGTCACGCAGAGTCGTATCAAACAAATATATTTTACGCATCCCGTACCTCCTCAATGTCGTCGTGTCTCCGATAATAAAAAACGCCCACCCGCCTTACGACGGGCGGACGCAGTACGCAATCGCCTCACTAAACTATGCTCTGAGCATCGTTCAACGATTACTTCTTAATCCAGTGCATCATTTCACGCAATTGGCCGCCGACCACTTCGATCGGATGATTAGCTTCGTTGCGACGAGTTGCCGTCAGGAATGCACGGTTAGCTTGGTTTTCTAAGATGAAGTCGCGTGCGAATTTACCTTGCTGAATGTCGGAAAGCACTTCTTTCATCGCTTTCTTCGTCTCATCTGTTACAATGCGAGGACCAGTTACATAGTCGCCGTATTCCGCAGTATTACTAATGGAGTCGCGCATTGTAGCAAGACCGCCTTCATACATCAAGTCAACGATGAGCTTAAGCTCATGCAAGCACTCGAAGTATGCCATTTCTGGAGCGTAGCCTGCTTCTGTCAATGTCTCGAAGCCTGCTTTAACGAGCGCGCTCATACCGCCGCACAATACCGCTTGCTCACCGAACAAGTCCGTTTCTGTTTCTTCCTTGAAGGAAGTTTCGATAACGCCTGCGCGAGTACAGCCGATACCTTTCGCATAAGCAAGGCCGATTGCCTTCGCATTGCCAGTCGCATCCTGTTCGATCGCGATCAGGCCAGGAACACCAAAGCCTTCCACATAAGTACGGCGTACAAGGTGACCTGGGGACTTAGGCGCTACGAGCAATACGTCATTGTCTTTAGGCGCGATGATCTGGCCGAAGTGAACGTTGAAACCGTGGGAGAACATCAACGCAGCGCCCTTTTTCAAGTTAGGTGCGATCTCATTGTTATATACTGATGCTTGTGTTTCATCAGGCATCAGGATTTGTACAACGTCCGCGCGGCTTGTCGCATCAGCAACGGACATGACTTCAAAGCCGTCTTGGCGTGCCTTCTCTGCGGATTTGCCTTCACGAAGTCCGATGATGACTTGAAGACCGCTGTCACGCAAGTTTTGCGCTTGAGCATGTCCTTGGCTTCCGTAGCCGATTACTGCGATTGTTTTGTTCTGCAACACTCCGAAGTCTGCGTCCTTTTCATAGTACATTGTAACTGCCATACGTATGATTCCTCCTCATATTAGTTCCATTATAGTAGATATATTGCTAGTCCCCAGATGAATGCGGGTGTATGAAGAGGCAATTCCGCTTGCCCCTTCATACACCCTCTCATCTGGAGGGTGGTTATTGCATATATGCGTTATTACTTAGCATCCGTTATCGAGCCGCGAATCATTGCCGTTATGCCTGTGCGGCTGATCTCACGAATGCCATACGGCTTCAGAAGCTCAACCATCGCTTCAATCTTAGGTGAATCCCCAACAACCTGAACAACCAGCGTTGTCGGACCGATATCGACGATTGAAGCTCGGAACGTTTCAACGATGCCAATTATCTCAGGACGTTCCTTATGATCAGCTTTAACCTTGATCAAGGCTAATTCACGGCCCACCATGGACTGTGAGCTTAAGTAAATGACTTTAATAACATCTATAATCTTATACAGCTGCTTCTCGATCTGCTCAAGTGTGTGATCGTCTCCCGATGTAACAATCACCATACGAGACAATCCAACCTCTTCAGAAGCTCCAACCGTAATACTCTCAATATTAAACCCGCGGCGTCCGAACAAGCCAGACACACGTTGGAGGACTCCGGGCTGATCATTCACAATAACGGCGATGGTATGTTTTGTTGTCATCATTCGCTATCCCCCATTATCATCTGATCTATTGTGCTGCCTGCCGTAACCATCGGATACACATTCTCATGCTTGGCTACGACGAACTCAACAACGGCTGGTCCTGGCGTGTTCATCGCCTCTTCCCATGCTTGGTGCGCCTCTTCCTTATTCGTGGCGCGGAAGCCGCGTACACCGTATGCTTCAGCCAGCTTTACAAAGTCTGGACTGCCTGCAAGATCGATGTGGCTATAGCGATTATCATAAATAAGCTCCTGCCACTGACGCACCATGCCGAGTACTTGGTTGTTAATGATAACGACCTTGACCGGAATGTTGTTGATCGCGCAAATCGCCAGCTCTTGCGCGCACATCTGCATGCCGCCGTCGCCGTTCACAGAGACGACTACGCGATCCGGCTTCGCCATCTGAGCGCCGATGGCAGCCGGGAAGCCGAAGCCCATCGTGCCAAGTCCGCCTGATGTAATAAAGGAGCGCGGATGATTGAAGCCATAATACTGTGCCGTCCACATCTGATGTTGACCAACGTCCGTCGTTACGATGGCTTCACCCTTCGTCATATCGTGGATCATCTGAATAACCCATTGCGGCTTCAATACTTCATCCGAATCGATATAGCGAAGCGGCTTCTCCGCCTTCCATTGCTGGATCTGTCTTCGCCACGCTTCCGCTTTATCGGTGTGCTTCACTGCAGTATTGACTTGCTGCAATGTCGTGCGGATGTCGCCAACGATAGGGATATCCGTCGGAACGTTCTTGCCGATCTCCGCTGGATCAATATCAATGTGCACTACCTTAGCATGCGGTGCAAAGCCATTCAAGTTGCCTGTTACGCGATCGTCGAATCTCGCTCCGATGTTGATCAGCAGATCTGACTCTTGAATTCCGATGTTAGCCGTGTAGGTACCATGCATACCCGGCATCCCCATCCACAGCTCATGACCGCTTGGGAATCCGCCTAGTCCAAGCAATGTCGTTGTCACTGGAATTCCTGTCTTCTTCACGAACTCCAACAGTTCTTCATGAGCGCCGGAGTGTACAACTCCTCCACCAGCCAATATCACTGGTCGTTCAGCGTGTTTGATCGCCTTCAGCATCTTATCCACTTGATGCTTATTCGGCTGAACTGTCGGGTTATAGCCTCGGAGATTGACCTTATCAACTGGCTTGAACTTGATTTTAGCAGCGGACACATCTTTCGGAATGTCGATAAGTACAGGACCCTTACGACCCGTATTCGCAATGTGGAACGCTTCGTGAATGACTCTTGGCAAGTCTGCAGCGTCGCGAACCAAATAGCTGTGCTTCGTAATCGGCAGCGTGATGCCCGTAATATCAGCCTCTTGGAAAGCATCGGTTCCGATAAGTGACGTTGCCACATTGCCTGTGATAACTACGAGCGGTATAGAGTCCATATAGGCAGTCGCGATGCCCGTCACGAGATTCGTCGCTCCTGGTCCCGATGTCGCGATGCAGACACCGACTTTGCCGCTTGCGCGGGCATAGCCATCTGCCGCATGTATTGCTCCCTGTTCGTGACGTGTCAGCAAGTGATTAAAGTCGTCGAATCCGTGCATCGCGTCATAAATGTACAGCACTGCTCCACCTGGATAACCGAAGACGCACTCTACACCTTCCAACAACAAGCTGCGGAGCAAGATTTCTGAGCCTGTAATGACCTCAGGCTTTGACCATTTCTCTCGTAATTCTTCTTTTGATCGCATTGACGTGTTATGTGCGCTCATTCGCCATCCTCCTTTATATCTTGATCAAGCTAACAAAAAAACCTTTCGCCCTGCACAGCCATTCCAATAGAATGCTGAATAGGGACGAAAGGTTGATCTTCCGTGGTACCACCCGATTTCACTTCACATTTCGCAATGCGAAGCCTCCGGAAGTATGCGCACTGCATACTTCGACGCCTAACGCGCGTCTGACGATTCTTCCTAATTCGATGTGTATGATCGAAGAACGCTAATGGTTGGATCTTCGTCATCGTTTCAGAAGAACAGCTCCGAGGTGAGCTCGATCATAGGGGTATTGGCGTCAGTTTCAGCTGATCTCCGCACGCTCTCTGTTCAATAGAGCCCTAAGTCTTCGTCCTCTTCATAGCCGTTGGATAATATTGCTGTTCGTGTTACCGAATGTTTAGGAACATTATAGTCCGACACTTTAACCGAGTCAATAGGTCGTTTTTAAAATATTATTGTGCCAATTGCATTCACTTCTTCATACGATATCTCAACATGGATGCTGTAAAGCCATCCCAGATATGTGAAATCAGGCTTACAATCCGGAGGAATGACTATGCTTCGACTTCGGGATCCGAGTCAAGATGACAGTGATATTTTGCAGTTGGTTGCCACAGAATTAATACCTGTATCGAAAAATACAATCCATGGAGAACAAGTGAAACAGGAGCTGCCGTTCCGCTTAAAGCGCGGCATCACCTATGTAGAAACCGACAAGCATGACCGTGTAATTGGTTTCGTTCACCTCCTTGTCATACAAGACAAATTGATTATTGATCTGATCGCTGTCAAGCATGATTCGAAGCGAAAGGGCATTGGATCCCGTTTGCTCGCTCAGGCGGAATCTGATGGTCGTATGAGTTATTGTCATACCGCGATTCTGTTGTACGACCTCGGGAATGAACAGGCTCGTCTATTCTACGAGCGCGCTGGATATTATGTGACTCGTTACCTGCCTGACCTTAAATGCTATGAAATGGAAAAAGCATTGTGACATGTATGTATGCCCGGAGTCCCCGGCTCCGGGCTGCGTGCTCGCTCTCGTGTCCTCACACGACCTGCTGATTTCTATTTTTAATCTCGAAAGCAGCCAGATGGCCCACACCCGCACCCGCACCCGCATCCGCCACCGAATCCACCGCCAAATCCTCCACCAAAGCCGTTATCGAAGCCGCCGAAACCACCGTTACCACCGGATCCAAACGGTCCGCCGCCAAATCCTCCGCCAAAACCGCCATTGCCAAAAGAACCGCCTGCTAGCGTACCTATTGCTAGTAAGTCGAAAAGCGCAAGCGCCAGTAACGCTCTCGTCCCAGCGCCTTTACTCGTTCTTTGTTCCAAGATAAGTCTATTTCCAGATACTTCAAGAAGTCTGCCTGTTACAACAGATCCGTCCTTGCGAACTGCACGGATGTGCTCGCCTACCCACTTCGCGGCCTGTTCTTTCGATACCCTGCGCATAAGAACCACCCCTTCAACATACGTACCCTATACAATATGTCCGCTCTACTCTATCTGATTGTATGAATATCCTATTATTTCACAAACCAAACTAGAGTCTGCAGTGGTTAATCCAATGCTTCACAATGCGTGACAAGCTTAACTCAAGACCAATTCTAGCAATTAGTATCGATGCATATGGATTTTCATAACTTGCATCTTATGACCTGATAGAGACGAGAACGATAGGACATGCTGAAGGCTATCTCTAACAGCAAGGGATATCCGTTTTATAACGTAGACAGAGACTATTCGCATCGGATAGAACCAATTCCGAGCAATTCTTTTTTTAACCATTGGTTAATTTAATGAATCAAAAAGACCGTTCGCTGCTCTGCGAACGGTCTTTTCATCATTAGCGGGCATCCCGCGCTATTCTTCCGCGTTGAAGTATACTTTGTAATAATACATCTGGCGCTCTTCGTCATAGCCGCGCTCCAGATAAGGGAAGGCTTCCTCATTTTTCAGCTTCAATTCGATGCCGGTATCGGTGCGTATATTGTTCTGAATCGTCCGCTTCACCTTCTTCAACGCTACCTGTGAGATCGGCATAGCGTCGAATGGAGGCAGGTCGTTCACTTCTTCGTATGTTTCCTTATACGCCTTGAAGATCTCCTTGTGTTCAGGACGCTCCGGGAGTACGGTCTCGACGAAGGCTTCCGGCTCGAATGTATCATTCTTCGCAAAGTATTCCATCGTGCTGTTGATGAACTCCAGCTTCTCTTTCTTCTCCGGCTGCTCGGCCTCTGGCGCGATGACACTGTCATAGAACTCGCTGCACATCTGAATTGCCGCATCCGTATAATAATGCTCGTCCTCTACCAGCTTCAGCTGCAGGAAGTCCTCCTTCCAATACTGCGCCTCGTCATTAGCTCGGCTGCCCGTATCCACGATGCATACTCGGAAACCGGAATCCGCGTAGATATTGAAGATCAAGCACCCTTTATCCAGCTTCTTAATGTTCACGCCTTCTTGAACAGATACTCCCAGTTCGTTCGCCGACTGCTGTTTCACCTGCAGGAACGTATCTTTATTCTCCGACTTAAAAATGCCGATCGCATCGACGCTGAAGTTACCATATAACACATTCGTAAAGTGCGCGATATAGAGATCGCCAGGCTTAATCTGCGGGTGTGTTGACTGTGCATATAAGTGATTCAGTATGTGAACCGACTGCTCATGGAATGATTGCGGCTGATAAAATATTCGGCTGGCAAACGTATACACTTCATTGAGCTGAAGATCCGCATCATGCTGGAATTGGTTAAAGACATCAAACTTGAATGGACGGACGAAATAATGAGTCAACGCTTGGCGCAGCACCTCATCATCCGACACATCACTCAATTGCTGTGATACCACAACGCCCTCATCGCGCGCTGAGCTTCCTACCTTGTGAATAACAAGCTGATGAATGTTAATTTGAGATACATCGATCACGGCTTACTTCCTCTCTGCAATAACTATTCGTATTGGAATTGTAATTGACATATAGGTTCAGGTCAATTCCTAATCCTTAACCGAGTTAAGCGAATAAAACACAAATGCGCCTTATAGAGGCAACGCTGGATCATCTCCATCGCTTATTCTATAAGGCGCACGTTATTGCAACACGGTTCAGAAGCTCTGAACTACGCGTTAACTTTCTCTTTTGCAACTGCTGCCAAGGAGTTGAACGCATTGATGTCGTTCACTGCCAGGTCTGCAAGCATCTTGCGGTTGATGTTAACTTCAGCCAATTTCAAGCCATGCATGAATTTGCTGTAAGACAAACCGTTCATACGAGCTGCTGCATTGATACGAGCGATCCACAATTTGCGGAAGTCACGTTTCTTCGTGCGGCGATCGCGATATGCGTAAAGCAAGGATTTCATTACTTGCTCGTTAGCTGTTTTAAACAAACGGTGTTTGGAGCCAAAGTAACCTTTAGCCAATTTCAATACTTTTTTATGACGACGACGTGTTGTAAATCCGCCTTTAACTCGTGCCATGTTGAATACCTCCCAATCGATTCGTGTACGTATAGTAGTACCGCATGCTAAACATACGGCATGTTATTTCGAATAAATTACTTCAGGTTACCCAATTGCTGCTTAATACGGCGCACATCGCCAGCTGCCATTACAGGGTTGCCTGCAAGAACGCGCTTCGCACGTGCAGATTTGTGGGACAACAAGTGGTTTCTACCAGCTTTATAGCGGCGAACTTTACCTGTACCCGTAATTTTGAAACGGCCTTTCAAGCTGCTGTGTGTTTTCATTTTAGGCATAATTATGTCCTCCTCAATATTAAATGTCCCCGCTTACCGCTTAGATAAGCGGTAAGCGCGTTGCACCTTAACCTAGGTGGTCGTCTTCGGTGCCAGAATCATTATCATGCTGCGGCCTTCCAGCTTCGGCAGACGCTCAATCGTGCACAATTCGGCCACTTCCGTTTTCACACGTTCCAGAACGCGTCTACCAATCTCAGCATGTGCGATCTCACGGCCGCGGAAACGAACGGAGCATTTTACTTTGTCGCCGTCGCGTAAGAACTTTACCACATTGCGAAGCTTCGTTTGGTAGTCGTGTTCATCGATATTTGCACGGAACCACACTTCCTTGACATCGACAACCTTCTGGTTCTTACGAGCCTCTTTTTCCTTCTTCTGCTGCTCGTAACGGAACTTTCCGTAGTCCATAATGCGACATACTGGCGGTTTCGCCTGTGGAGCCACATTTACTAGATCCAAGTTGGCATCGATAGCCATCTGTAGTGCATCACGGAATGGTGTAATCCCAATCTGTTCTCCGTTTGCTCCAACCAAGCGAACTTCCTTCGCACGAATCTCATCATTGATCAAATGTTCCTTGCTAATGACGTAGCACCTCCAAATTCAATTTCCCTTTTCATCAAAAAGAGGGATGTAGGCTACAAAAGAGCCCACATCCCTCACAAAGTTTCACGTGTGAGAACCGCATGGAGCGGTTATATCCGGAACCAGCCAACAAGTGTCGGTCAGGTGAGAAGCGGGCGCTTCTGCTTTGAATTAACATACTCAAGTACTATATCATATGCACTTCAGCAATGTCAACAGCGGATTCAAAATTTTATCCCTGCTTACCGTGAACTTCCTCAAGGCGCACGACGCGCGAGTGCTCAGTATGGCTCCACACCTTGTTGTTCTGCGTGAAGAACGCATAGAACGTGATTGGAAACCATGACAGCAGATAAATCGGGAAAGTAACTAGCGACGCATAAATTTTCCATGAACGAACGCCTTCCAGTACAAGCGCCAGTACGAACAATCCTCCTGATAGCACAACAGAGGCAACCGCGAGCCACGCAGGGATAAATTCATACAAGGTTGGGAAGTTCGGGCCGTTTAAGAATACCGCGTCCACCCAAATGTATACGGACAACAACAGCGTCAGCAGAACGGTGTAAACATTGGTCGTGTACAGCGCTGTATCGAACTTCGCCAGGTTGCGCTCCTTAAGGCTCTGCCAGAGCAGTGGGAAGAAGTAACGGCGAGCTACTGTGAAGTGACCTTGCATCCAACGCAAGCGCTGACGAGCGGAAGCCTTAAACGTGAGCGGCTTCTCGTCATATACGCGAGCGCGATAACTGAATACCGGGTTAACGCCGTGCTTGACACAGCGAACCGTAAACTCCAAGTCTTCAACGAGGCTTGTTGCGCCCCAGCCCATTTCCTTCAGCAGGTTAGTCTCGAAGCACATGCCTGTACCGCCAAGGAAGTTCGCTAACTTCAGATTCGTACGTGCCAGCTGCCACAAGCGGTTGCAGTACCAGTAAGTTACTCCATATGCAGCCGTAACCCAAGAATCTGTCGGGTTCTTCGTATCGATATAGCCTTGAATGACGCGTGCGCCGGAGCACAGCTCATTGTTCATATGACGCAGGAAGTCGTCACCGATCAGGTTGTCCGCATCCAGCATCACGACAGAGTCGTATTGCTTCGGCATCTCCCACAGCTTGCTCAGCATCCACTCGATTGCAAAGCCCTTACCGCGTTGATTCGGATTATGACGCTCGCAAGCATTCCAGCCATGAGCGCGAACGATGTCCGCTGTCTTATCTGTGCAATTGTCACAGATCACGAACACGTCATACATGTCCTTCGGATAATCCAGATGCTTCAGGTTATCCATTAACGCATCGATTACTTTTTCTTCGTTATGTGCAGCAACGAGAACTGCAAATGTGTTTTTTGGTTCGTATTGTGTATAGTGCTTCTTGCGATAAATGCCGACCAGCGATAAAGAGAATTGATACACCCCTACTGCCGCCAGCAGCACTTGCAAAGCAACTAGCCATTTGTCCATCATTAGTTGATGTCCCCCTTTATAATATACCCCTTGGAACATAGACCTGTCATCTTTCTATGTGTGATCAGGACCAGAGCCGCTCTATATGTGAGCTATGTTTTATATATTATCTATTATCAGCTTCAAAATAAAACGGTCGAACACGATTTTCTATCTTTTAGCCGCATTTGTCAAAACCTTTTATTGGCTTTCAGAGCGTTTCTACTGCTTCCTCCCCATTAAAGTCGAGCAAAACAGCATGATATTGAGCAATATAGCTCCAGTTCGTTACATTTTCATTCAATTTCGTCCTTTTTGCGGCTAAAGACCCCCTTTACGCTGTTATTGTCAAATAATTGTGCGAAATCACATTCAGGCTCTTAGGCTTACAAAATTAAACGAAGCAGGTCAGTCAAAGGTTGCAACCACCTCTTACTTGCTTAACCAAATATAGGAAACAGACCGTTCTTGGTCAATGTACGAAGCAGTTGGACAGGGCATATTTTTCCCAAATAGGGTGTAATTCATACAGATTATATGGAAGATGATTCTCAAGTCCCTGTTGTTTGGAGTTCAAATATTTCAATAATTGTAATGTGAAACTGAAGTGATTTGCCTAAGAATAGTATGTTGCCACATCCAAGGTTTGAGGTAAAATGAAAATAAGGGTCACATTTAAATAAAATTCACAATCCCCTCAACTTCTGATAATGTTACGTTGATACGATATAGATAGATTCCCGCATAAACGGAGGGATAACGATGGCCATGACCCGTTTCATCTCGCGGCTTGGACAGAGAGAACGTCAATTCTTCTTATGGATTAATCATCGATTAAATAACCGATTCATGAATGTTACCTTGTATACACTGACACATCTAGGAGGCGCCACCTTCACGATAATCTTTACCGTTCTGCTGGGGCTGTTAGCCCCGGAGCCTTGGAACACGATCGGCTGGCAGGCCTTGGCTGCTCTTGGAATAAGCCATCTTCCCGTGATGATGATCAAGAAGCTGTATCCAAGAGTTCGGCCGCACCTAGCGCTGCCTAATATTATCACATTCAGGAAGCCGCTTATCGATCATTCTTTCCCGTCAGGACATACTACGGCTATATTTTCGGTAACAGTTCCTATCATGCTAGCTTGTCCGATCTTAATCTGGCTCCTGCTGCCAATTGCACTTATTGTTGCATTATCTCGTATGTATCTTGGACTGCATTATCCTTCTGATTGCTTGGCAGGCGCTGCACTCGGCACGTTGTCCGCGGTTGGAACTGTTGTACTCTGGCCTGTCTGACAAGTCACGGCTCATTATTATTGATGAACGTACTAAGCGCTGAGTTAAAGTATCATAATATGATGAAGAAGGTGACGATCATGCAGAACGATGCTCCATCTCCCGCTGAGGCAGAGGATCTAAGGACGCATCAGCAAGCGGGATCACAGAAGAAACGCATCTTGTTATTGTCTGAACGCTTTGGCGCGGGTCACACCCAAGCCGCACATGCTCTTGCCGTCAGCTTGCGCAAGCTGTCGCCCCATGTTCAGACCAGGGTGATGGAACTTGGCAGTTTCTTAAACCCTAATACAGCACCGTTAATCATTGAAGCCTATCGAAAAACGGTAAGCATACAGCCTAAGCTCGTTGGTTTTATGTATAAGACTCAATATAAACGTTCGATCAATAGACTGACTTCAATGGCGCTTCATCGGCTATTTTATACACACGCGATGTCTGTCATGCGGCAATTAAAGCCTGATATGATCGTGTGCACGCACCCTATTCCGAATGCAGTCGTATCACGTCTGCGTCGACATGGTTTGAAGGTGCCGCTCTATACGCTAATAACGGATTATGATGCGCACGGTTCTTGGGTAAGCTCTGGAGTATCCAAATACTTAGTATCGACTCCTGAAGTACGCAATAAGCTGATGGGACACGGTGTAACGACTGATCTTATCCATGTAACGGGAATTCCGGTGCATCCCAAGTTCTCTGACAAGCACGATCTCTACTCTAAATTGATCATTCGGGAGCAGTACGGCTTGCGGGAAATGCCTACCATACTCGTTATGGGCGGCGGATGGGGATTGATGGATTCGGAGCAAACCAATGAGCTTCTAACGCGTTGGAGCAATGAGATTCAATTCATCTTCTGCATTGGAAATAATGAGAAGTTGCATCGGAGACTGCTTCAGAATCCGCGCTATCGACACCCGAACGTGCATATCATAGGATACACGAATGAGATCGATAAGCTGATGGATGTATCCGATCTATTAATTACGAAGCCTGGCGGCATGACATGTACAGAAGCGCTTGCGAAGGGCATTCCGATGCTGTTCTACAGTCCGCTTCCTGGTCAAGAAGAAGAGAACAGTCTCTACTTTACGACCAAGGGATATGCCGAAGCGATTACTTCACCGATCACGATAACTCACTGGATGAACATGCTCATCCATAATTACGATGAGGTAAGCAGTCGCAGACGTCAGTATGAACAGAATGCGGCTCGTTATGATCAATGGGCCTGCGCTGAGACGATTCTTCAAGCGTTGGGTATGCAGGTTTCGTACAATTTTAAGCAAAATGACCTTGTTGATATAGTCAAGGTTGTTGGCGAGATGGGAAACAGCGTTGAACGCGAGCACAATCAAGACAATCCTGAGGTCGATCCTCGCTAGAGAATACAATCGCTAAGCGCAACTGCGCTGCTTAGTACAAAAATGGTTCTATCCACGAGCATTCGCTCTGCGGATAGAACCATTTTTGTATTCCATATGAGATTAATATCTACGACGCACCTTCGCCTTCTCTTCCTCGTAAGTCCGCAGGGCTTCAGACCCTACAAGCACCTCTACTCGATGGATATTCATCCCTTTGCCAACAAACTTCTGCTCATATTCCGTCATGACATGCTCTTGATTGATCTCATCTCGATGCAGGTTAAGCGAAATATTTTTCATCTGCAGGCCAAGCTCAGCAAAGCTGTTCAACGAGAATTCAAAGAGCGTTTCCGAATCCGTCTTCAGATGAATTTCTCCTTGTTCATTCATAATGCGGCCATACTTCTCCACGAAACGCGGATGAGTCAGTCTGCGGCGCGCATGCTTCTTCTTCGGCCATGGATCACTAAAGTTCAGATAGATCCGATTCAGTTCCCCTGCGGCAAAAATAGATTCTATAAATTCAATATTTGCACGAACCAATCGAAGATTGGCAGGATGCTGCAGTCCGCCGCCTGATGGATCACCCAACTGGAGCGCCTTCTCAGCAGCGCGAGCAATTAATTCATCGTACATATCGATGCCGATGAAGTTTACGTCTGGATATTTCAAGCTCATTTCACTGATAAATTGTCCCTTACCCATACCGAATTCCACATAAATTGGGCGATCGTTGCCAAACAACTGCTTCCACTGTCCTTTATGGGCTTCCGGCTCGAGCACGACAAGCATAGACAATTGCTCCAATTGCTCGCGCGCGCCCTTCTTGCCGCGTAAACGCATAATGATGCCTCCAATGTACATATGGTATAAAGCTCTATCATGTAAATATACAACCTGCTAGGCATGCTGTTATTGCATGTCCCAAACCATTATTGTGCCGAATCTCCGGTAAAATGTAAAGCGCGAAAAAAAGGAATGCCAATCGCAATATCTGCGCTGGACACTCCTTATGAATGCGTATATGGTCACTTGGTGACAATCTTGAATTATCGCTCTGCTGCCTCCAGCTTGCGGTCAATGGCATCCATAAGCTTGCGCGCTGCGCTCGGCTTTACTTCAGGATCCGCGTTAAAGCGTTGACCGGACAATGCCATTGCTTCCTTCACTGTTAATTCAACCGTAATCTTGTCCTCGCCGCGAGGAACCGTTAAACTGGACTTCATCATCCATCACCTCACTAGTCATCTGTGCTTTCTGTTCCAAGTATGGCTGTGTCTAATGTGGGGGTTGCGGATATGTCGAGTTAGAAGAGATGAGCGGGCATCAAATAAAGTAATTGTTTGCTGGAATAATATAACATATGATGTAAGGTATTTCAAGCTAAACTTCGCTTTTGACGCGGATTCTGCTACAATAAGAACGGTGTTTCAACCGACTCATTACCAGTAATCAATCAAGATTCAAACACTAAATCATGCTACGCTGAAAGGGCTTGCTGCAATTGAAATATAATCAACATGTTCCTGCCATCGGCGGGTCAGATGCTCCTATATCCGAACAGCCTCTCCTCTGGGGAGACAAGCGTTTTCACACATGGAATGTGGAAATGCGCGAGCAGTTCGGCGAAAAAGTATTCAAGGTCATGCTCGATGCCGGATTCACCTGTCCCAATCGAGACGGTCGGATCGCGATCGGCGGCTGCACCTTCTGCAGCGCGCGCGGATCAGGCGACTTCGCCGGTCGACGCCGCGATGACCTAGTCACGCAATTCAATACGATTCGCGATAAACAGCATGCGAAATGGCCGAATGCGAAGTACATCGGCTACTTCCAAGCTTATACCAATACGTATGCGCCAGTGGAGACGCTGCGCGAGTATTTTGAAGTGATTCTGGAGCAGCCAGGCGTAGTCGGACTGTCGATCGCTACGCGCCCGGATTGCCTGCCGGATGATGTCGTCGAGTATTTGGCGGAATTAAATAAGCGCACTTATTTATGGATCGAGATGGGCTTGCAGACAATCCACGACTCCACTTCCGATCTGATTAACCGGGCGCATGACTCCGCCTGCTATATTGAGGCGGTAGAGAAGCTGCGCAAGCATAATATTCGAGTCTGCACGCACATCATCTATGGACTTCCGCAGGAAACCCATGAGATGATGTTAGAAACCGCGCAGGCGGTTGCCCGCATGGATGTGCAGGGCATCAAGCTTCACCTTCTTCACCTGATGAAGAAGACCCCGATGGTCAAGCAGTATGATGCAGGACTGCTTCGCTTCTTGGAGCAGGATGAATACGTGAAGCTTATCGTTGATTCGCTCGAGATCCTGCCGCCGGAGATGATCGTGCACCGCGTAACGGGTGATGCGCCGCGCGATCTGTTGATCGGTCCGCTCTGGAGTTTGAAGAAGTGGGAAGTGCTGAACGCGATAGATGCGGAGCTGAAGCGCCGCAATACGTGGCAGGGCAAGTTCTGGAGGGGGAAGTAACATGGGCTTCCTCTCCGTGCTGAGCTATGCCCAGCAGATCGTGAAGGAGCGCGTCCACCCTGGCGACCTCGCGGTGGACGCTACGATGGGGACGGGCGTGGACACGTTGTTTCTCGCCCGTCTCGTGGGCGAACGCGGCCAAGTCGCCGCGTTCGACATTCAGGCGCAGGCAGCGGAGCTTACCCGCCAGCGCCTTCGCGACGCGCTCGGCCCGGATGCGGCCGCGCGCGTGGATCTTCGCATCGCGAGCCATGCTGCGATGCGGGAGGCGCTCCCGCCTTCGTGGCGCGGGCAGACGGCTGCCGTCATGTTCAACCTCGGCTATCTGCCTGTGGCAGAGGCCGATAAGGCGGTCATGACGGAGCCGTCCACGACGCTCGAGGCGCTCGAGGGGGCGCTTGCTTTGCTGCGCCCTGGCGGCGTGCTGAGCGTCGTGCTGTACCCGGGCCACGAGGGCGGCGATCGCGAAGCGGCGGCCGTCGAAGTCTGGGCCGCTGGACTGCCTGCGCACGTCGGGCAGGCAGTCGTGTACCGCATGCTGCAGCGCCCGCATGCGCCATATGTCATCGGCGTCGAGAAGCGCCGTTAGACCTCATCCTTGATTTATCAAGTGCCGCAATTACATGTTGCGGCTGCTTTTTAAATAAGATACAGCAAGAAAAGACTAGAAGAAACGCATGGGAGTGAAGAGCATGACAACACCATACCCTCTGAAATTTCAACCTGTATTCCAAGAACGCGTCTGGGGTGGACGCGCACTCGAGCAGTTCGGACTTGAGCTGCCGGAAGGTCATATCGGCGAAGGCTGGATGATCGGCGACCATCCGAACGGCACGACGAAAGTCGTTAACGGCGAGCTCGCTGGCAAAGGACTTGACGAAGTGCGCGAGGCACTTGGCAAAGAGTGGTTCGGCACTAAGGGCTTCTCCGAGAAAAACGGCCGTTTCCCGCTTCTTATCAAGCTGCTCGATTGCAATGATGACTTGTCCGTACAAGTGCATCCGACTGACGACTATGCCGGTTTGCCTGCAGGCGAGCTCGGCAAGACGGAAATGTGGTACGTGCTTGATGCGAAGCCGAGCGCTAAGCTGATCTACGGTCTGAAAGAAGGCGTAGATCGCGCAGCTATGGCTCAAGCGATCGAAGAAGGACGCATCATGGAAGTACTGCAAGAGGTTCCTGTACAAGCAGGCGATTCCTTGTACATTCCAGCAGGCACAGTGCATGCATTGTGCGCTGGCGTAGTAGTAGCAGAGATTCAACAGAACTCCGATACAACTTACCGCCTGTACGATTACAACCGTCCTGGCTTGGATGGCAAGCCTCGCGAGCTGCATGTCGAGGATTCATTGAATGTCACTGCCTATGAAGGCGCAGGCGCAACTCGTATGACGACAGATCACGCTAAGCCTAACGAATGGCTGCAGCTTGCGGAGTCCCCTTACTTCATCGTAGAAAAAGGGATCGTTCGCGCACCTTGGGAGCTTGCAACCACTCCAGAAAGCTTCGTTATTCTCGTTATTTGCGAAGGAACAGGCTCACTCAAGTGGGCTGACGGCTCCATCGACCTTAACGCAGGCGAATGCTTGCTGATCCCTGCTAACCTGGGAGCATATACACTTGACGGCAACTGCACCGTGCTGCGTTCTGTAGCACCGTAACAATTGTCGCAATCACAACAAGAGCTTGCCCTATAGACGGACAAGCTCTTGTTTATACGCTGATTACTGATCACCAACCGCTCACGGCTGCTTCAACAAGATAACTTGGTTTTACCCCGTTACAGCTCGCACCACACGCTCCTCGACACTCCCTAACGGGGTAAAACCCTCTTACATGCTCCATTCCCAATCGCTCATGGCCGCTTCAACAAGATAACTTGGTTTTACCCCGTTATAGCTCGATCAACACACTCCTCGACACTCCCTAACAGGGTAAAACCCTCTTACGCGCTCGGACCACCATGCGCTCGGCTGAGCCCAACTTAACCTCGGCCGATTACATGCTTCGTCTACGCTTCCCGCCGGACCTCGCGGCGTTGCCCATCTTGCCGCCCCTACCCAGAAACGACCTCATCGACATGCGCGCGCAGACTAACGCGATGGCGACGAAGAGCAGCGCCCATACGACGGAGTGCACCCCGGTGGCGTTGTACAGGTTCGCTGCGTCGCCTGCTTGCAGCGGCTGCGTGACCGAAGCCGCCAGTATGGTAAGTGAGCTAACAACTGACTCGACCATCAAGATAAAGGCAATCAGCAAATAGTACCCCTGTCTCAGCCATTCCCACGGCACCAGGTAGACAATCACGTTGATAATGATAAAGCCAATGCACCAGAGCACACCGAATTCATTACGCACAAAGAATACAACACTCACAAGCGTCACCAGAGTTACAGCAATCAGTCCGATCTTCAGCTGATTCCGTCGGTAGAGCGCAAACATAAGAGCCGCGAACATAGCAGAAGTCGTATAACCGGCAAGTGCGATCGGAATGAACTTCCATGAGTCCGTCACCGTCGAATACGTCACCCCGCTGTAATCCGCAAACAAGTGAATGTACATCACCTTGCCAGATAACACAAGCGTCATCAGCGCATGACCAAATTCATGAATCATCGTATCTACATTGCGAAAAAATGATGAATAAGGTATCCACCTCGTCAATATCGCAGCAACAACAATAAAGATCAACGTCTTCAACCATTTGTTCAAGACACGTCCCCCATTCTTCGCAACAAGTAATTTAAATTCAGCCTGCTATTCTTCCAGAAAATGAATACCAATCGCCTATTTATACGTATATTTCAATTAGAACCGACACCCATATTTATCCACCATCAAGAAATCTGCTCGACATTCATCACGGGCAGTATATGACAAGGAGTCGATCACATGCAATATGAAATTTTGCACGATGGCACATTCCCCCTGCTTCAAGTTAAGATGAGCTCAGGCGAGAGCATTAAAGCCGAATCTGGAGCAATGGTATCCATGACACCCAATATTGACCTTAAAGGCACCGTCGAGGGCGGTCTGCTTAAGGGCATCGGACGAATACTCGGCGGCGAAAAGTTTTTCTTCCAAGAGTTAACCGTTCAGAGCGGGGATGGCGAAGTCACTCTTGCCCCCACTTCCCTTGGTGATATCGAAGCAGTAGAGCTTGACGGTTCTTACTCACTATATGTGCAGAAAGATGGCTTTCTGGCAGCGACGAGAGGTATAGAAGTATCCACTAAAATGCAAAATTTAGCGAAAGGCTTCTTGTCAGGTGAAGGCTTCTTCATCATCGAAATCAGCGGCAGAGGCACCGTATTCCTCTCTTCGTTCGGCGCGATCGAGACGAAGCACGTTCGAGCAGGTGAAGAGCTTATCGTTGACAATGGCCACCTCGTAGCTTGGCCCAGCAACATGTCCTATCAGATTGAACGAGCGTCTAAAGGGTGGGTATCTACGTTCACAAGCGGCGAGGTGGCGGTATGCCGATTCCGCGGCCCTGGCACAATCATGATTCAAACGCGCAACCCGCGCAGTATCGGAGTATGGTTGAGCCAGTTCGTTCCGAAGTCATAACACGTCACATCATGCACCTTCACTACACCGTTAACCCATCTGCAAAGACAACTTACGATCGCTGACGTTCCCTCGATTAGACGTGATCATGAATCTAGATTACGCCAAAATGAATGAAACTGCTGCTCTTACACGTTCCCAAAGCACATATCCTTCAATCGCTTGTAAGAGCAGGCAGTTTCCTATAATCCGTCGATATACTATGGCTTATTAAGCACCTGAACCCCCGTCGCATTCTATACTTCCAGACATCTGCCAGCCACAATCTCAACTGCTCATCCCTATCCTCCTGAACAAAAGGGATAATGGTCAAAAACTCGAGGAGATACTCTCTATCCAGGTCTGCTAAACAACTCACCAACACGCGAAAAAGGGATGCCCCTCCGTCAGTTATCATAACTTACGCTCGCGGGACATCCCTCTCATTATGCTTGCGCGTGCAGCAGCACGCTCTCTGGTACGAAGAACAGCAACGGCTTCTCGTCGTCGGTCTGCTGGAACAGCACGATGACAATCGTCGCTTCTTCACTTGAAGCTTGATCACGATCAGCGCCAGCCTGCTCCATGTGAGCATGGGAGCCGCCCTCTGACACGATCCAACGCTGCGGATTGAACGACAAACGCTCAACTACCGCATGCTTATGCAGCTCCTTCTCGTTTAAGCCTAGCTCTGCGAACGCTGCTGAGATACGCTCAGGATGCTCGGTAGCGGCACGCAGAACCGCTGAAGACTCTTCCTTCGACAACCCGGGTTCCCACCAGACCTTGCGCGGCTTGTACTTGTGGTTGCGGAAGTAATCAAGCTTCATCAAGCCCAATGCTGCTTCCGGACGTTTCACGCCATGCGCTGACAAGAATCCTTCCAGACGCACAAATAGATCCTCTAGCTGATGGCCGATCTTCTGCCATCCATTGGCTTCCCAATAGTCGCCGAAGGCTTGGAAGAAGTCAAACGGCGAAGCAAACTCCCGCTCCATCAGATGCTCCATCGTCCAATCCAGCCGATGGGAGTTCCAGTATTTCTCGAGCACATCCTCCAGCCGCTTTAAGCGGATAACGTCTTGGAACGGCATCATGTCGTTATACAGCATTTCATATGGTGCTTGGTCCATGTATACATAGCCGTACTTATCGGCGTCTAGTCTTAAGCCTGTGCCGCGCAGCAGCTTAAGGAAGCCGAGCTGCAGCTCTTCGGGACGCAGCGCGAATACGTCGTTGAACGTCATGCGGAACGTATCATAATCCTCATGCGGCAACCCCGCAATCAAGTCGAGATGCTGATCGATCTTGCCGCCCTCCTTTACCATGTTTACAGTACGAGACAGCTTGGTAAAGTTCTGACGGCGCTTAACTGCTTCATTTGTCGGGTCATTAGTAGACTGAACCCCGATCTCAAAGCGGAATACGCCTGGCGGCGCATTGTCCGTTAAGAATTGCAGCACCTCCGGCCGCATGATGTCAGCCGTGATCTCAAACTGAAAGACACACCCTTGGTGGTTGTCAATCAGGAACTGGAATATTTCCAGCGCATAATCTCGTTTAATGTTGAACGTGCGATCGACGAACTTAATGAGCTTGGCTCCATTTTCAATCAAATACAAAATGTCTGCCTTCGTCCGCTCGATATCGAAATAGCGCACACCCACCTCGATGCTGGATAAACAAAATTGACAGCTGAACGGACAGCCTCTGCTTGTCTCAAAGTACACCACCCGCTTGCCCAGCTCCGGAATATCGGATTCAAAGCGGTAAGGCGTCGGAATCGCATTCAGATCAAGCTTAGGACGTCCTGGGTTAATGACAACTTCTCCCGAGGGCTTACGATATGCTGTCCCAAACACGTAGTGGTACTTCTGGTCGCCATCAATCTCTCTCAACAGGTGAAGCAGCGTTTCCTCCCCTTCTCCCATCACGATAAAATCAACGTCGACGAGCCGCTCCATCCACTCTGCTGTATCATAGGATACCTCTGGACCGCCTAAGATGATCTTCAACTCAGGCTGCACTTTGCGCAGCATGCTTACGACCTTAATCGTTTCTTCAATGTTCCAAATGTAACAAGAGAAGCCAATCACATCCGCTTGATGCTGATACAGATCCGATACGATATTCATTACGGGATCCTTGATGGTATATTCCGTTAGCTCCACATCGTACTCCGGCTCACAAAACGCCTTTAAGCACCGTATGGCGAGTGAGGTGTGGATATATTTTGCATTTAGGGTAGTAAGTACAACTTTCATAAATTCTCCTTTCCGAACAGCAATATAGCCATTACCCATTATAACCATTTGCCCAGCTATTTTCGACAACTCCAACGATAATGAGTTCACATTGTCAATTAACTTTGTCACGTTATTACTCTCTCAATATCCATTAAGCGCATGATGTTATAAAAAAATGACGATCTGAGAGATCGCCATTTCAAAAATAAAATGATATCACCGCAATTGCGGTTACGACTGAGACTTAGGCTTAGGCCTAGACTCAGGCTCCACTGCGTGCAGATTAGTTCCAGCGTTATGCTGATCTGCTGGATCCTGTTCAACGAGATGCTTCAGCATAGCCAGCTTGTTATCCCAGAAACGCTCGTAATACGCAAGCCATTGCTTCAATTGCAGCAGCGGCTCCGGCTCAAGCCGATACCGCGTTTCACGGCCGACTCTGCGTTCTTTAACGAGCCCCGCATCAGCCAATATATGCAAGTGCTTGGATACCGCCGTTCGACTCATCGGAAAATGCCCGCTAATGACAGTAACCGCCATCTCCTCATGACCGCTCAGCAGCTGCAGCAGGTCACGTCGGGTCGGATCTGCGATCGCTTGAAACACATCATGTTTCGGTGATACAGCAGTCATATTACGCCCCCACGTATTCGCCCAGCTTGTGCACAATACCTTCCCAGCCCTGAGCCATATTGCCGCGAATAACGGTATGCGGTTGCCCGAACTCCGTTACCTGATCCGCGCTCCAACCATCGTGAATCACTGTGAACTCCGTAGTGCCGTTCTGTTCGACCAGCTCAAATGTAAGTGTCCAATCCTTTCCCCAGTTAAAGGATAAGCGATGAGGCGGCTTCAATTCCGTTACTTTGCATGGAGACATGCCGAACGGTCCAGCATTCAGTTCAAACTCATAACCTTCAATAGGTGAAAAATTGTTAGGCATAAACCAAGCCGCGATCCCCTCGGATGTTGAAACTGCTTCCCACACCTTCGCGATCGGAGCGTTCAATGTCACCGTCTTGCGAATGGGCGGCAGCGTATTATCATTGTGTTGTTCCATTATCGTATATACCTCCAAGTATGTTAGATATCTGTTGCTTCTTTAGATATTATATGAAACCATTTGGTTTCACGTCAAATGGAAGTCCAAGGCAAATTCCACCTCTTCAAGAGTTGACAAGAGAAGATCGTCTCCGTGACATGTACGAACAAACACAAATAGTATACCCATCGAACAGCAATCGGCGAGAAGGTACTGAACTTCTAAGCCGTAGTAAATGGACAATAAAAAAAAGCCAGACGTTGATTTCAAATATCAGCGCCCAGCTTCTTGTCGGTTATGAGTGATTTTTCATAAGTATAAATCTATTTTCGACATTTTTCAATATATTTCTGCAAATTCCATTCATGAATTTTTCGACATCAACAGTCTACTCCTGCCATTCAATCCGTTCATCCATCTCATCGACTGTATCCGCCATCTCACGGAACAGCTTGAGGAACGGCAGTCCGAACTTGCGGATCTTCGCTTCGCCGACACCTTTAACCCGCAAGAACTCGGCTTCCGTCGTCGGTCGGAGCGCCGCCATCTCGCGCAGCGTGCTGTCGTTGAATACGATGTATGGAGGAACGTTCTCGCGCAGCGCGATATCGCGGCGCAACAGACGCAGCTGCTCGAATATCGTCTCGTCGATCGCGGCAGCCGTTTGCGGTTTAAGCGAGTGAGCTACCTTCTGGAATACTTGCTGCTGTCCCTTAAGGACTTCAGCAGCTGGAGGCAGCAGGCGAACGAGCGGATACTGCCCTTCACTAAGCGCAAGATATCCATCAGCGATCAGCACGTAGATCAGATCCGCGATCGCTTTCTCTGTTAGATGGCGCATCTCACCATGTGTAGACAAGCTGTCAAACCCGTATTGGATCACCTTCTTGTTCCGCGACCCTTTCAATACTGACGCTACCATCGATACACCAAAGCGTTCTCTCATGCGATAGATGCAAGAAAATATCTTCTGAGCCTCTATCGTAATGTCGATCGATTCCCGTTCGTCCTTGCAGTTGCCGCAGCTGCCGCACGGCTCGCCGCCATGCTCGCCGAAGTAACGCAGCATATACAACTGCAGGCACTCTGGCGTATAGCAATAATCGATCATCGATTGCAGCTTCTTATATTCGTGCGCCTTGCGTTCCGGCAGCGCTTCACTCTGCTCGATGAAGAACTTCTGCGTCTGAATGTCCTGCGCATGGAACAGCAGCACACATTCACTCGTTTCACCATCACGACCCGCGCGTCCCGCTTCTTGTACATAGGCCTCCATATGCTTCGGCATATTGTAATGCAGCACATAGCGCACGTTGGACTTGTCGATCCCCATGCCGAAGGCGTTCGTCGCGACGATGACGCGAATATTATCATACAGGAACGCTTCCTGCATGCTTGCGCGTTCATCGTCCGACAAGCCGGCATGGTAACGCCCGGCCTGGATGCCAGCCTTGACGAGCATCTCATGCAGATCCTCGACCTCGCGTCGCGTTGAGGCGTAGATAACACCGGCTTCATTTAGGCGGTCTCGCACATAGTTCAGCGTAAATTCGCGGCGGTTCTCCCCGCGAAGCACGGTAAATGCGAGATTCTCCCGCTTGAAGCCGGTAATGACAAGCTCCGGCTGCTGCAGCTCGAGCAGCCGGATCATGTCCTCCGTCACTTCCGGCGTAGCCGTCGCCGTGAAGGCGGCCACCAGCGGGCGCTCGCCATACTCCTGCGCCGCCAAGCCTCGGACGAACGGCGCAATCGCGCGATAGCTTGGGCGGAAGTCATGCCCCCACTGCGACACGCAGTGCGCCTCGTCCACTGCGACGAACGCGATGCGCAGCGATTGCGCGCGCTCGCGGAACCAATCGCTCTCTAGCCGCTCTGGGGCTACATACAACAACTTCAGCTGCCCTTGCTCGGCAAGGCGCAGAATGCGCCCCACCTCCTGGGCATCCTGCGTGCTGTTGATGTAGCCCGCTTCAACGCCCAAGCTGTGCAGCGCATCCACTTGGTCCTTCATCAGCGAGATGAGCGGCGAGATCACGAGCGTGAGCCCATGCTGCAGCAGGGCTGGCACCTGATAGCATATCGACTTGCCCCCGCCGGTTGGCATAATGCCGACCGTATCTCTCCGCGCTAATAAATGATCAATGATTCGCGTCTGTCCTTCGCGAAAGTCATCATATCCGTATATTCGTTTCAGCGTCTCACGCGCTGCTGACATCGTTAAAGCCATTCCATCATCTTTCCCTTCTGCCACTCCCGTGACTCCATCCTTCTACTGATTATATCACGATGCGCAACTGATGCGCGGAATGACAGCTAATCGAATGGCTGGCAGCGCAAGCTCAAGCTTCATGACGCGCACACCCGATTACCTTTTAGAGTCGAAGAAAACATATCTCTCCTTAGGCACTCCATCCAGAAACGGCGTCGGCTCTCCCACCGCGTATAGATGGAGCTCATGCATCGCCCGCGTGCAAGCCGTGTAGAAGAGCTTGCGCTCGCTCTCTCTTCCATATCGATCTGCGGAAGCATCGTATATGATGACTGCATCGAATTCCACACCTTTAGCGAGGTAGGACGGAATGACCAAGATGCCCTGTTCATAGGACACAGTCTCCTTATCAATCAAACGCACGGCTATCTGCTGCCGCAACGCTTCATGCGCCGACCGGCTCTCCGCCGCCGTCTTCGTGATGACCGCAATCGAGCGATGCCCCTCCTGCTGCAACTCGCGAATGCGATCAGCAATCTGTACGATCCGTTCGGCTTCATCAGCAGCCCTCGTCAAGGTCGGCTTGCTCCCTTCGCGCTGGAACGGCTCGATCTCCTCGCCGCCAGGCATGAAGCTGCGCGTAAATTCAATGATTGGCCGCGTCGAACGATAGCTTCGCGTCAGCACATACGTTTCCGATTCAGCCGCTTCAAACAGTGCAGGCAGCGCGCTCAATCCGTTCCCCGCATCCGTGTGCGTGAAGATCGCCTGATTCATATCGCCTAACACCGTCATTTTCGCGCGCGGGAACACCTTCTTCAGATAGGCAAACTGGTAAGGCGAATAATCCTGACCTTCATCTATAAATAAATGACGAATATCGCCATTGATCTGGAGCCCTTCGATCTGTCCTTTTAAGTCCAGATATGGTGTCGCGTCCTCGTATGCCAGCTCACGACGATCCAGCCGCTGCACGGTCTGCTCAGCAATGCTCACCCATGACGCAGGCAGCTCAACGCCCAGCGCTTGCGGAGGATTCGCAAACAATTGCCGGTAGATCGCGGGAATATCGACGAATTGCAGCTTCTTAATCATTTGCCGCAGAGGCTTGAACTCTTCTTGTACAATTCTCCGGGCCAACAGATTCCGCTCGGAAGCATAGTCGTCAAATGATTCCTCCGAGTATTTCCCTTTACGCTGCAGCTCTTTATGAGCCCAATCGTACTCTTCATGATCGAGAAGCTCTAGCTCCTCATCTACCCAAGCCTTTCTCATTTCCAATCGAGACAAGGCTTTGAGCTCCTTAAGCAGCCACTCCTTCAGCATCTCAATACGATTCGGGAGCGTGAAGGAGGTATCAAATTGATAGAACTGCTTCCGCATCTGGTCCGCTGTGATGATGGCTGATCCTCGAAACATGATCGGCTTGAACAGCATGCCGTTCTCCCCTAGAGAGTTCGCATATTGACGAATGACAGTCATGAAATCTAACGACGACTTAGCCGTGATAGCAGCCATCCGCACCTCATATCCAGTCTCAGTGAACGCTGTATGCTCATATTCCAATAAGCTGAATGGATCCTCGAGAGTGAAATCATCGCTCAATCTATGCTCCAGATATTCTTGGTACGTCACCTGCTGCATATTTTCTTCTCCAAGCTCTGGCAGCACGGTCGATACGTAATGGTTAAACATCGGATTCGGTGAAAATAAAACGACATGCTCAGCGCTCAGCACACCTCGAAAACGATACAGCAGATAGGCAACACGCTGCAGCGCGGCTGAAGTCTTGCCGCTTCCCGCCGCTCCCTGCACAACGAGCAGCTTGCTGTGCTCATTACGAATGATGCGGTTCTGCTCTCGCTGGATCGTCGCAACAATGCTCTTCATCTGCGCGTCGGCTTGCTTGCCAAGCACCTCCTTCAACAGCTCATCACCGATCGTAACTCCCGTATCGAATAGGCTTCGAATCTGTCCATCACGAATAATGAACTGGCGCTTTAACTCCATTTCCCCGTGAATCGTACCGTTAGGGGTTTCATACTGTGCCTGACCCGGAGGGTAGTCATAGTAAAGGCTTGAAACAGGCGCGCGCCAATCATAGATCAGGAAGCTCATGCCATCTGCGTCAAGCAGGGAAGCAATGCCTAAATAGACTTGCTCCGTCGAGCGCTCGCCTTCTTCTACAAAGTCAATTCGGCCAAAGTACGGAGACTGCTTTAATCGCGTTAACGTCTTCATCTGTTTGTAGACATGTCTATGACCGCGTTCACGTTCAGAGAGCAGCTCCGCTTGCTGTTTGATACTAGCTGCCGTTTCTATCGCTTCATTCTCATCCTCTAAGTTAATCGTCACATCATCCCAGAACTCCTTGCGAATGTCGACAACCTCGTCTTTTAAACTGCCAACTTGTTGCTGCAGGTGATCAATTCGTCCGTCAATCTCCTCAATAACGCAGTCAACACGCTTCTGCTCTTCCTGCCACTGCTGATGCTCTGTACTCATGACACCGCCCCTTATCCTATAAAAATTGCGTACTACAAAACGTTTGACATGTTCATCGAACTGTGGTAAGATATAATTAGGAAAAGACTATCTTGCAACCTTTGGCAGCGGATGAACATTCCTATTTTATCACAAGTTAACCTGAACGACAATGCGAATACGACATATAACACGGAGGCGTTTCGAACGCCTCCGTTTTTGTTGCGATATTAGAGTGTATAAGTTCTCATCTAACTTCATTACTGATAGTAAGCTGAAGGGAATCTGCCATGGCGAAGCTTGGGCAATAATGTTAGGATAGAACTACTTATGAATAGAGAGGATCGAACAAGAACCTATGAACGATAAGCCCTACTCCAAACGAACATCCCGCCACCATTTTCGCAATGGAAGCACTGGAGCTGCAAGCAGCAAGCCCAACGCTTCGACAGCTTCGCGCCGTTCGGATATTACGAAGAAACTAAAGACAAAGGATACTGTGCCCGATAGAACGCCTAAGGCGGTACAACCCAAAGTATATACGGTTAATGAGCCTTCTGAGCTTCTGAGCTTTCTGCTGAATACGATTACGAATCGCGGTCGCAATTCAATCAAGTCCCTGCTCTCACACGGACAAGTATTAGTCAACGATCGCGTTGAAACTGCCTACAATTATCCGCTGCAGTCTGGTCAGACTGTCACGATCCGCAAAGAGAGAGCGGCGGACATCCCCGTGATGTCCGGGCTTCGCATCCTGCATGAAGATGATGATCTTATCGTCATCCATAAGGACGCCGGGTTGCTCTCTATCTCGGGCGCGCAGGATGAGGAATTGACGGCCTACCGTCAGTTGATGACCCATGTGCGGCTCGCTGATCCGAAGAATCGGATCTTTGTCTTGCACCGTCTTGATCGCGATACGTCTGGAGTAATGATGTTTGCCAAGAGCGAACATGTGCAGCAGCAGCTGCAGAACTCTTGGAAAGAGTTCGTCCAGAAACGTCTATACGTCGCCCTCGTAGAAGGTGCAGTGAAGAAGGAGGAAGGAACGATTTCCTCCTGGCTGAAAGAAACGAAGACGCTGAAGATGTATTCCAGCCCGTTTCCGAATGACGGCCAGCATGCTGTTACCCACTATAAGCTGCTGGAGTCCAGCCGCTTCTATTCCTTGTTGGAGGTTGAGCTGGAGACTGGACGCAAGAATCAGATTCGGGTTCACATGTCGGATATCGGACATCCTATCGTCGGCGATAAGAAATACGGCTCTAAGTCGAAGCCTATCGGCCGAATGGGGCTTCACGCCCGAGTTCTCAGCTTCACGCATCCTACAACTGGCAAGCTGATGCACTTTGAAACAGAGATTCCTAAGAAGTTCACGAATCTGATTCATGGTACCTCTAACTAAACTCAATGAACGTACACATATAAAGCGCTGGATAGGCAGATACCGCCCGTCCAGCGCTTTATTATTTGCAACGTATGATGTCGTATTCATCAAACCGTTCGAAGCAAGGAGGTATAGTTCTTCTCCATATCATGGAGCAGTTTGTCTGCAATAAGTTGATGTCCTTGCTCGTTAGGATGAATACCGTCCTCACAGATGAATTGACGGTAATCGTTCGTGCTGAGGAAGGCACCTCTCACATCGATCCACTTCACCTTCATCTCTTGCGCAACCTGCATTATCGCGGAATTGTAACGCTCATGCCACCAATAGATACGGTTGACAGTACCCAGCCATGAAAGTATATTTCGCTCGGAGGCCTCGTCATTTTTACTTATCCACTTGAAATATTTATCCGCATCCAGCGGCGGGAGTGTCATGAGTACTGGAACAATCCCTTCTTCCCTAACCTTCTGAACCATCTCTTGCAGGGTTGATATGAATTGATTCAATGTCGTATTAGGCGTGTATTCGCCTTCAGGATTCTGTGCGATCGCGTCCCAGTTGAAGTCGCAATCGTTGCCGCCGAATTCCAGAACGACGATGTCCGGCCGCTTGTTCAGCACATCGCGTTCCAGTGTCGCTTGTCCCTTCGTGATGACCGAGCCGAATCTGCCCGCATTATGAATAATGCCCTTGACCCGCTGCTGTACGAGCTGCGCAAAGCTATTTTTGAGAACCGAATATTTCCCTTTATCTTGATCATATATGACGCCCTTGGCGATAGAATCTCCGAACAATACGATGTTATAGCAATCCTTCTTATCCATCACTCAACCTCCTATAGAATACGACAAAGCTCGTATGTAGTTTTTATTACTACTTGTTAAGTTAACTATATTATATCACGAGTTTTCGACATGTAAATATTGAAGTTTAATGTTATTTTGCTGTTGTATCGGTATCTATATTCATTGTAAGATAGGTGTGAAAGGGAGGGCTAACATTGGATCAGCCAGTAAACCCATTTTTGAAGCTAATTATGGAGCAGACCGACATCGAGACGTCTGATATTCCAAAGATTGATTTATATATGGACCAGGTGATCACGTTATTTGAGAATGCATTGGGTTCGGGTAAGCGCAATCTGGAAGACAAGCTTCTGACCAAGACGATGATCAACAACTATACGAAGGATAAGATTCTCTTACCCGCCAAGAATAAGAAGTACACACCTGAGCATATTGTTCAGATGGCGCTTATTTATCATCTGAAGCAATCGCTGTCGATTGGCGATATTAAGAACCTGTTTCAAGAGAAGCTGCATCAGCAGGATGTAGACATCTGGAACGTTTACGAGGAATTTCTTGAGTGGAAGAAGGCACAGTCACAGGCCATCGAGACGCAGATCGAAACGCTGCTCGATACGAATGTAACGGAGCTTAATCAGAACGAGCATACGCTGCTCACGATTCTGTTGCTCATTCATCAAGCGAATACGTACAAGCGGTTGGCTGAGAAGATGATTGATCAACTAACCTAAACGCAATCCGGCAGTTGAAACGTCACCTACGTGCGTCTCGGCTGTCGGATTGTCTATTTTTACCACAAGTTTTATAATAGATAAAACAGATATGTTCTCATATTTCTCCATGCGCGTGACGCATCACTACATAGGGAGTTATGCTTGATGGACAAGAAATCGTTCTTGAACGAAAGTCATGTAAAGGCCGCTGAGCAAGCTATCGATTATATGAAGAAACATCTCGACGAAGAAGTTACTTCTGAACAGCTCGCAGCACATGTTGGATACAGCCCCTATCATTTTTCAAGAATATTCAAGCAAGTCACGGGCATATCCCCGCGCCAATATCTGGCCGCTCTCCGCATGGAGTCCGGGAAGTCCGTACTGTTAAGAGAGCCCTCGCTATTAATGAAGCTTCTGCTGTCCATCGGCTTCCGGAGCGCAGGTTCATTCCATACTCGCTTCAAGCAATATGTTGGACTCTCGCCTAAGAAGTTTCAAACGACCTCTTTCTCATTAGTCCAGCATATGAACCAATATGAGCATCTGAAGCTTGCCTTTGATGAGCCTATCCATTCTCATCTCCCCATCATTCATTGTCGGATCGAGGCGCCGCCGTCATTTAGCGGCATCATATTTGTCGGGCTGTTTCCACGTCCGATTCCGGATCAGAAGCCTATCGTCGGCACTGCGATCAACTTGAGAGAGCGAACGTGTCAGCTCAGGAATATCCCGCCAGGAACTTATTATGTTCTTGCTGCCGGTATTCCGTGGAGCTTGAACCCGAAGGACTACTTCACGCTCGACAAGTCGCTGCGCGGCATATACGAA
The DNA here is from genome assembly GCF_058791835.1 of Paenibacillus sp. EB106-04-04-XG159. Taxonomy (NCBI): domain Bacteria; kingdom Bacillati; phylum Bacillota; class Bacilli; order Caryophanales; family Paenibacillaceae; genus Paenibacillus; species Paenibacillus sp. EB106-04-04-XG159. Next base: position 308,937 of record NZ_JBYTDY010000003.1, read on the forward strand.
TCTGCTCTTCAAGTGGACAATGACACTGATCTCCAGATCAAAATTACGTTAAGAGAGCCTCTTTCTACCGATCCTCCGATCGTAGTAAATTTACCACTGCTCTTATCTGAGAAGTTAAGCCGTAAACGAGCAAAGTAGAAGAATTTATTTCCAACATTGCCGTTTATAATGAATACATAAGTAAAATAGGAGGTTATACCTAATGCCGAATCTATGCGTAATATCCATTAATGTGCCTGACATGGAGGCTGCTCTGCAATTCTACTGTGAGAAGCTGGGCTTCGAAGTCTCAAGAGTATATGACGAGTGCATCATCAGCCTGAAGCATGAAGGAATTCCGATTATATTAAATAAGGTGGAGCGTGCATCTACCACACAATATCCGATCGAAGCACAGGTTGTCATGGGAATCCAAACGCTTAATCTACACAACACGCTCGCTGAATATAAGGAGCTGGGCATTGAGATTATTTACGACACCCCTCTCGAGTGTCCTCCTGGAGTATATTCCGCTATTCGAGATCCTTTCGGAAACGTCATAGAGATACTAGAATTCAAATAATTGCGCAATCAGCCGATATGCCTCCGCCGAGGATATCGGCTTTTTTTATCTGTAAAATTGGTTTGATAAATAATAGGTAATTTTTCCTTTACATAAGAACCGGGACTATATAGAATTAGGCGTAATGCACCATTAAGAACATCACAAAGCCTACCCATTCGTCACAGCACTTTTTGATTCATACACGTATAATTAACGTTATTAAATTGTTGATCATATTGAACAGCATACATATGCTAGGGAGCTGCAGCACATGAACCTGAAAGCGCTATTGGCTACGTCTTTCTTATCGATTCCGAAACAGTTGAAAGAAGAATTCAGCCACGAATTATTCAAGAAGAATGTATGGATCGGTCAGTTTCTGCTGCCGCTTATCGCGTTGTATGAGCTTTATAATATTCTATACCTTGTGTTTGTTAGAACCGACCGCATTAACAGATTCCCTGGCAATGCCTATCTAACACTGTACGTGCTGTTATTGACCATAAGCATCATCTTCTTGATCGCTGCTCATTCCATAAGCAAGCGTAACATAACCAGCAGCCCATTCATCAGAAGCCTAACGGTTATCTATGTTTCATTTCTAGCTTTATGGGGGACAAGCATTACACTGCTTGATTTAAGGAATGCGGAAAGTGTTCACGTTTACCTTATTATTACGATTTCAATCGCTGCCACCATCTATATGAGACCACGGTCCGCCATACTATTATTTTCGATAAATCAAGCTATTCTATGGACCTTCTTTGAAACGTTTCAGCAAGTTGAAACGGACAACTCTGGCAACTATATCAATACAACTCTTGGTGTCCTTATCGCGATATCGGTCTCTATATCTCGTTATTACAATATGACTGTAGAATTCAATAATAGGCAGATCATTATTAAACAGAACAATAAGCTGGATAGGTTGAATCAGGAGCTTCAAAAATTAGCCGTAACAGACCCGCTGTCCGACTTGTATAATCGTAGATTTCTAGATGCTGCATTACTAAAAGAGTGGGAGAAATGCAGATCCGACTGTTCGCCGATCACTGTGCTCATGATTGATATCGATAATTTCAAAACATTTAATGATTATTACGGGCATAAAGCAGGCGATGTCTGTATCGAGCAAGTAGCTGATGTGATGTTAAAATGTACGGAAGGTTTATCTGCATGTTCATTTCGCTATGGCGGCGAAGAATTTACGATACTGCTGACTGAGCTCAATTCAGAGCAGGCATATCAGGTCGCTGAACTGATTCGCACAGAAATCCATCAATTGAAGATCATGAATCAGACTATGACACCTTCTGCATATGTAACGATAAGTACCGGCATGTATCATGGCATTCCGGCAAGCGATCTGGAGCCTGATGATCTGCTTAAGATGGCGGATGCCGCCCTCTATGAGGCTAAAGCTCGCGGCAAGAATCAGGTGGTCATGTATGATGAAGAAGAAATAACCATGCAGAACAGATGTAAAGAAATGATAGCTGCCACCACATAGTTAAAAATGAAGTTCTCGAAGGAGCCGACATGAATATTCGATTAGCGCATACCTATGATATTCCTTCAATTAAGGAGCTCTATCTTGAGCTGATAGCAGATATGGCGGAGCTTCAACCGAGCTATTTAAGCCCTGCGGCACAGGACGATGCGTTTATTGCCAATATGATTATTGCGGAAAATGCATCCTTTCTATTATTAGAAGATTCGGAGCGCATCATCGGCTTCACCCTTGTGCAGGAGCTTGACACGCCGAGTCATGATTCGGCCATGTACCAGCGTTATGCTTATCTGACCGATCTCGTTATTACGAATAATTATCGCAGTCTAGGTCTAGGCGCTCACCTGCTTGAAGCCGCGAAGCAATGGGCTAAGCGACGCAATCTAGACTATATCGAGTTAGACGTGCTGTCGGAGAATACCCCGGCGATTCAGCTATACGAAAAACACAGCTTTACAGAAACGATGCGAACCATGCGCTGCTCATTAAATACTTGACGGTGTTCCCTATGAAGAGTACCCTTTTTTGAGAGATAAAAGATAGCACATATATGATACTAGGAGTGAATATTGTGAGTTGTTTAGGTAATATTATCTGGTTTATCTGTGGTGGACTATTTAACTCTTTAGGCTGGCTATTTATCGGCTGCTTATGGAGCATTACGATCATCGGGCTTCCTATCGGCATGCAATGCTTTAAGTTGGCAAAGCTTCAGCTTGCCCCCTTCGGCAAAGAAATCGTGACGGTCAACGATAGCACCGGCAGCCTTCTTCTCAACATATTATGGCTTATATTCGGCGGCTTGGTGCTCGCGTTCGCTAACTTGGTCAGCGCCTTAGTATTGACGATCACGATTATCGGTTTCCCATTCGCACTGCAATCATTGAAGCTTGCTAAACTATCCCTAATGCCTTTCGGCAAGGAAGTAAGATAGAATCGAGTACATTACACTTACACCACCTTATTCAGCAATCCGCTGTAATGGGGTGGTTTTTAATATGTCCGCAATAAACAATAAAGGCCGCAAGCGATAAGCCCACGACCTTTACTATTTCTATATGATTAACTATTTTGCAACAAGTGCAAAGCACCGTTCTCTGCTCTGCCTGATCGTCAGATTAACCAAAGAATAGATCGAGAATATTGCTGCCTGTAGATGATTTTTTGTTATAAAATTCGGAGTAGCCGCAATTTCTGCAAGACACAACTACAAACTGATTATGTTGAATATCAAACATCTTCGACAATCCCGTCCCTGTCATCGCCACTTCTTTCTGATCCGCATCCGGGCAGCCGCATTTAATACAACCTGGTCTGTTCATCACCAATCACTCCTACGTTGATTTATAATCTTGTATACGATTATATAGTCATATCGTTCCATAATATTGGATCAATGTTACAGCTTATTGCAACAATTATGAGACGCAGGGTCAGCCGAAGCTTAAAGTTTAGCCAGCAATATTGTCCCTTTTGAGCAACTTTTGACTACTCTCCCCTACGCTCAGGCTGTGTCAACTCCTGCTCTCATTCGTATCCCCAGGTTCTCTCACTGGCTATATATCTCTCCACAGAGCATCTCGCTACTCTCCCACTCGCTCAGTCTGTGTCTACTCCTGCTCTCATTCGTATCCCCAGGTTCTCTCACTGGCTATATATCCCTCCACAGAGCATCTCGCTATTCTCCCACTCGCTCAGGCTGTGTCAACTCCTGCTCTCATTCGTATCGTTGGTTCCTCTCACTGGTTATATGTCCCTCCACAGAGCATCTGGCTGCTCTCCCACTCCCTCAGGCTGTGTCTACTTCTACTCTCATTCGTATCGCTAGTTTCTCTCGCTGGCTATATACCTCTCCACAGAGCATCTCGCTACTCTCCCACTCACTCAGGCTGTATCTACTTCTACTCTCATTCGTATCGCTAGATTCTCTCACTGGTTATATGTCCCTCCACAGAGCAACTCGCTATTCTCCCACTCGCTCAGGTCCAGCGCAGCAGTTATCATAAACAGAAAAATATATTCCACAACTGAACTTACGGGATAATAGTCAGACACCCTCTAGTACATATCTCCACATACCATGAGCTTCTTCGTTTATCCTTACCATAGGCTGCTTTGAGCGTGAGCATTCATGTTCCTGAATCATTGGGATAATAGTCAGACGCCCTTTAGGACATATCTCCACATACCATGGGCTTCTTCGTTTATCTTTACCATAGGCTGCTTTGAGCGTGTTCATTCATGTTCCTGAATCATTGGGATAATGGTCAGACGCTCTCTAGGACATATCTCCCTATGCCATGAGTTTCTTTTCATTTATCCTTACCATAGGCTGCTTCGATCGTGTTCATTCATGTTCCTGAATCATTGGGATAATGGTCAGACGCTCTCTAGGACATATCTCCACATACCATGAGCTTCTTCGTTTATCCTTGCCATAGGCTTATTCGAGCGTGTTCATTCATGTTCCTGACTCATTGGGATAATGGTCAGAAGCTCTCTAGGACAAACATTAGCAATGCAGCACTAACTTATCTCAACTACTACGGAAAAAATTCGTATAAATCATTCTCTCTACTTACACTAGCAAGATTTCGTTATATGTTATATCTTGGCGAAATGCCAATACCAATGCCATAACCATACCTTAGCTTCGAGAAGGGAGTGACGCTATTTTGAAGAAGAATGGGTTTCAATTTAGCATACCAGAGAGAGGTCAAGCTTCATAACAGCATGCTGTCCTCTCGAATGGTGAAGGGAGGAAGATGAGCCATGATGAATTTATTAACGATGGTCACGGGATTATCCAACGACACAATCGCACTAAACCTGATCCAGCATTGGAACCATGACGATGGTACCCTGCGCTTCTGGCGCGCTAGTACGAACTTTGTGTATGTATTTGAACAGCAGCAGCAAAGGTACTTTCTAAGGTTCTCGTCCGAGCAAGACAACTCGCTGGAGCAGATTCAAGCTGAACTAGATTATATGCTGCATCTAGATAAACGTGGCTATCCGTGCGTCAAGCCAATTAGCTCCATCAATGGGAAATGGATTGAAACAGTCCGCACAGAGGTCGGAACCTATTTCGGTGTCGTATTCAGCCAAGCCCATGGCAGACCGTTGGAGGCTGCGACTATCACAGTTGAACAGGCAACCCTATGGGGAGCATCGCTCGCTTCACAGCATGCCATGTCTCAAACGTATGAGCCATCCTGCATAAGACGCAGAAGCGTGGATGACGTCCTGGAAGCCATGCAACATATTCTGCTTCAACACCCTTCTGAACAGGAAGCGATGCGTGAATTAGAAGACTTGCGTGATTCGCTGCACTTATTGTCGGTGTCAAAGGAATGTTATGGGCTCATTCATTATGATTTTGAGCTCGATAATGTACTATGGAATGAGCAGTCATGCCGATATGAAGTAATCGACTTCGACGATTCGATGTATCATTGGTTCGGGATGGATATTGTATCCGCGATTCGCGATCTAACAGATCTGACAGAAGCCGGTGATCAAGCTGCTCGGGAGAAGATCGATTATTTTCTAGAGGGATATCGTTCTGTATTGCCGTTGCTGGAAGAGACCCTGCAGCAGTTTCCTCTATTTCAGAGATTCGAAGCGTTGTACGGATTCACTAGACTGTTACGGGCGTTAGAGAATAGCAACATCAAAGTTGACGCGGCACCCGAATGGTATGGAGGATTGAAGACTAAGCTAGAGCATTACCGTGATACGACTCGACTTAGTTTTAGCTAATAAACGTGAAGTAACGAAAGAAACTGTCCTGTATGATGCTATCCACCATCATAAGCAGGGCAGTTTTTTATGTTCAGCTGCACTCACAGACCATTGACAATCATTACCTAAAGCTTTATGATCTATTTTAACAAACATCTAATTAGACATTTATTAAATCACTTCCAAGGAGTGAATACCACACATGCAAATGGATAAGGTTGTCGCATACCACAAGGCAATGGCGGATCCGACACGAATCAAGATGCTCATTCTGCTGGCTGACGGAGAATTAAACGGTCAAGTGTTAGCGGAGAAGCTCTGCGTAACCCCAGCAACGATAACGCATCATGCCGCAAAATTACGCACTGCGAGCTTGATCAACGAACGCAGAGATAAGAACACGATCTACTTTTCACTGAACCATTATTTCATAAAGAATAGCGCGAACGGGGCACTAAATCTGATTTACAAGCATAGCAAAGGAGATCATGAGCTTATGGATGATATGAACGAACGATTAAGACAATCGGTAATCAAGAACTTCTATACGACAGATGGGAAGCTCAAGAATGTGCCTAGTCAGTTGAAGAAGAAGCTGATCATACTAGAGCACATGGTATCTCAACTGGAAATGGGCAGAACGTATACCGAGAAGCAAGTTAATGAGTTCATCAAGCAGTATCACGCGGACTTCGCGACCATACGCAGAGAATTCATCATGCATCAGTTCATGTTCCGTGAGAAAGAAGTATACGAGTTGAACCCACGGAAAATGTGGGCGCGATGGGAGACGTTGACATGAGTAACGACATCGTGCACATCACGGAAGAAGAGCTGGACTACACGATCATATTCAAAGAAATCGCAGCTAAGGGAAAAGCTTATATCGCAATAGCCAAGTGTGCAAGTAAAGATCGAGACTACGTCATAGACCAAGCAGTACGCGACTTACGATTGGCTGGCGCGAACAGCATCTATCTGACGATTAAAGATGAACACATCGAGCCAAGCTCCGACTTGATCAGCACGATAGATTATTCGTTCCGATATGACAGCGATATGGATGTATTGTGCAAGGATCTATCTAAAGAGGAAGTCATCCCTCGCTCCACATGCGGCATTTCAATCGAGGAGTTAACGGACCATAATAAGGAGCGGTATATAGAGTTGGATAATGAATGCTTCTTTCATGTCCCGAATTCGGCAACATCTGACGATCAAGATACAGCCAGGATGATGAGCGATTCTCGAATTCACGCAGGTCTCCTTATGTTTAACGGAAAGCCTGTCGGAATAGTCGAAATCTCCTATGAAGATCGTGAAGCTGTGCTCTGCTCAATTGGAATCACTACTCCATTCCGCGGCAAAGGATTAGGCACTGCAGCATTAGAATATGTATTGGCTTCTGTACAATCAGCTGGATATAATAAGCTAAGCCTAACTGTTTCTTCAGCTAATCCTGCAGCCTACCGACTCTACCTCAAATTCGGATTCCATAAGACCCATACGATCTCCAAATGGTACCGGTTAGAGCCATGAGTCTCTGCTTCATCATGTCGGCCTGCAGCAGCAAACAAACATAAGGGACTATCCGTTTAGCATTGCTAATAGGATAGCCCCTCTCCAATAATCATGGCTCGTCTCGCAAGAATAACGACACAGCTCCTAACACACCCGCCTTGTTGCCAAGTGATGCTCTACGCAGTTTCACATCCCTAAAGCTCTCCATAACAAGCAACTTCATTCTCGCTTCGATCATGCGCACAAGCTCTTCCCGCTCCATTACACCGCCGCCAACAACGATAGCCGACGGATTGAAGATATGAACAAGTGAAGCTAGGCCAATAGCTACCTCATCCATCCACCCATCCAGAACATGCTGCAGCAGCTCGTCACCCTGGTCAATTTTACGGAATAGAACTCTTCCATTTACACATTCGGGATCTACTTGCGCGGCTTGCTGCACCAAAGCAGTTGTTGACGCAAAAGCTTCATAGTAAGGCTTCCTGCCTGTAGTTGTACGATCCGTCATTGGATGAGTAAAGATATGACCAAATTCAGCCGCAACGCCATTGGCACCTTTGTATATTTTCCGATCAATAACGATGGCACCGCCGATCCCGGTCCCAAACGTTAGACATAAGAAATCGTCGAATGCTTGAGCCGCGCCAAAGTGCGCTTCCCCTAATGCAGCTGCGTTCACATCATTTTCTACCTTAACGGGCTTATTGAATCTCATCTCAACGATTTCTTTAATCTTCATTCCCGTATATCCGGGTATATTCTCGTTCGCGTAAACTATGTAACCTTCCTCTGCGTTTACCTGCCCCGCGGTGCTGATCGCAATCGCATCGTAGTCTTGATAAGCCGCAATCTGCCCCAGCAGCTTCTCGATAACACGCAGCCCACCCTTGTGGCTCTCCGTCTCATACTCTGAGAACTGCTCAATGTTCCCTCGTTCGTCACAGATGCAGATCTTCGTGTTCGTTCCGCCGATATCAACAGCTACCCATTTCATAATCTCATTTCTCCTCTCCTCATCATGAGAGATAAGTCGCAGCTTATTGAATAGCCTGTATGAATCTCTTCGTAATCTCCATCGGTCTTGTAATGGCCGACCCTACAACGGCTGAATGTGCACCCAGCTCAAACATCTTCTTCAATTGTTCTGGAGTAGAAATTCCTCCTTCTGCGATAAAAGGAACGGAAAGGGTGCGAACTATTTTCTCTGCCATTTCATAATCAGGTAGGACTTTCCCTTTAGTAGCAGCTGTATATCCGCTTAAGGTTGTACCTACACAATCAAACCCAAGCTCGACTGCATGAGCCGCTTCTTCGTAAGTGGAGCAGTCCGCCATAAATAATTGATCCTTATACTTCTGCCTCAATATAGGAAATAGCTCGGTTATCGTAGATCCGTCCGGCCTAATTCGATCTGTAGCATCCATGGCGATGATATCAACGCCTTCGCGATACAGCGCATCGACTTCCTTAGCAGTTGGCGTAATAAACACATCGCAGTCACCATACACCTGCTTGATGATTCCGATAATCGGCAAATCAACTTGCTTCTTAATCTCTTGAATATCTTCAACGCTGTTCGCTCGTATACCTGCCGCTCCGCCCAGCTTAGCTGCGTAAGCCATTCTTCCCATGATGAACGGGCTATGCAATGGTTCCTCAGGCAACGCTTGACAGGAAACTATCAATTTTCCCTCTATCTTTTTCAACACTTGATTTCCTATTGTCATATATTCGCATCTCCGCTATGTGATTATTTTTATTCCTTTACTGCACCTGCTGCAATGCCATGTGGATAGTACGCCTACATGGGCATTGAATCCTTCTTTATAAAAATGAATAAAAAATATTTCCTCCATTAAATCTTGCCATGTTGCAGACTACTAGCAATTCCAATCAATTATTAAACCATCGCTTAATTAAATTATATGCAAGCGTTATCAAAATGCAATCCAAAATAGAAATATTCTTTATTTTATTCTGTAAAAGTGGAAAATACATTCACACAAATATAGATATACATCTAATAAAATGATTGACACTTATCTAATATAATGTTTTACTTACATCTAGAAAGGTGGTTAGATGTTCATGGAACAAAGCTTAGCAAAAGGAAAATCATACAAGGATCTATTATCACAGCGCCAATACTTAAAGATGATCGGCGCTAATGTAGTGAATCGTTTTGGGGACTCTCTCGATATGATTGCTTTCTCCTTAATGGTGTTTCAGATTACGGGCTCCGCATCTTGGGTTGCGCTCGTGTTTGGCATCAATGCTCTGCCGACCATATTGTTTCAGCCTTTCGCCGGTGCTATTGTTGAAGGCTTGAACAAAAAGTATACGATGGTAATCTGCGATATCGGCCGAGGCATCGTAGTCGGATTAACTGCCCTGATGCTCATGCTGAGCATTCTTAGCCCTTGGATGCTGCTATTGCTAACCTTCATCAACTCCACACTAGAATCCTTTCGCATCCCTGCTGGTCTCGCTGTGGTTCCCAAGATTCTGGACAAAGAATGCTACACACATGGATTATCCCTCAACTCAACCTTGAGCAAGACCATTGAGATCGTAGGTTTAGCCGCTGCTGGAGCCATAATTGGCTTGTTCGGAATTGGAACTGCGATCCTGATCGACGCCATCACCTTCTTCCTATCTGCGATCATCATTCTATTTATTCGTACACCTGCAGAAGAACGAAAGCCTATTAGCCTAGATATGAAATCGTACCTGAATACATTAGCTGACGGATTTGCTTACTTGAAACAAGCGCGAGTCGTATTCGCCATATGTCTGCTCGGCGGTCTCATTAATCTTGCTCTCATTCCCATTAGCTCGATGTCTGCTCCTTACACCACGGGTGTGCTCGGACTTAGTTCTATCGGAATGTCCGTTGGAGGCATAGGAACAACTGCAGGATTTGGTATAGGAGCTTTCCTATATCCATTCCTGAAGAAGCGTTATTCTGGACGCACTCTATTCATCTTTGGCGGAGCAATGGTCGGACTTTGCTATTTGTTATGGGTAGTCATCCCCTACATTAATCAGCATGAAATGATCACCTATGTGCTGCTCGCATTATCGATGTTCTTGTTTGGTTTATTTGCGTCCTTTATCTTATCTGTCATTCAAGTGTCCTTCATGCAGCATATCGAAGAGGCTTATATCTCTAGGGTCGGCGCTATTTTTAATGCTATAGCCAACTCGACTGCTCCGTTAGGTTCCTTGCTAGTGGCAGGCTCCATGCTATTCCTGTCTTTGCCTCAGCTGTTTGCTGTCATAGGCATTTTTACAATTGCCCTGTTTATTGGTATGCTTTCTATTAAAGTATTAAGGCAGTTGTAAAGGAGCTAGCGTATGAAGATTACTGTGCTGCAGCAACCCAATGCATTAGTTGAATGTGTTGAACTGCTCTTTCGATATACGAATCATGATGAACATCGGAAGCTTAAAGAAAGCTTTGTTCACAAATACAAACTGGACGAAACGGATCTACACGAGCCATTTGCACACATTATTGCACTTGGAGAGCATGTTTATCACAATCTGAATGCTCCCCAAGAACGAATTGACTATTTCTTCACAGAGAAAGGCCAGTCGAAATGGACAATAGCTCATCTGCTCCTCATGAATAGGCACCACTTGAATGTGCTCGATTCTGAAGAACAGATCAAACAGATCCGATCGCTAACCAAACAAGATGTGTTGTCGCAATACGCAAATTCCCTGGTTGAGACTATAACAGGAGTCGTCGGCAGCACCTCACTTCCTGAGATCAACAGTGAAGCGGACCTGTTCCATGTAATCGAATCCTTAGAGCTTGAAGCACAAGACAAATGGCTCTGCATGCTTGTCTATCAGAATTACGAACGCTATCTCGAAGAGCTGCTAGCAATTCTAGAGCAAGCGATTATTCTATACGAGCATCAGCTGCCTGCGCTGCAGCTGATGCTGTCAGAATTCTATACCACTTACAATGAGATCGCTCAGCGCAACCCGGAAAGCCTGCTGCAGGAATCCTTTCATATCAAGCTGGGGCCCATTCAACATCTATATGTAATCCCGTATATTATGGGCTGCAATATGCTTACAAGTACGAATCCGGAAGGTCAAGACGCATCTGATACGGATTACCTATTCTTAGGCGTGCTGTTTGAGCAGCTCGCTGCGTCCGTTGAACATGTGGTAAGCGACGAGAAGCTCTGCAAGATGCTGAAAGTATTAAGCGATACGAGCAAATTTGCGATACTCAAGTCGATTCGCAACGACCCGGCCTATGGACAGGAGCTGGCAGAGCGCCTTAATCTGACCACCGCCACCATATCTCATCATATGAATTCGTTGATCAACAGCGGCTTTATTACAATCGAGAAACAAGCGAACCGTGTCTACTATCAGATGGACAAACATCGAGTGAAACAGTTTATTGAACAACTGCAAATAAGCTTGTTGGACCCTAATTAATCGGGCAAAAGTTTATTGATTCAGACAAAGAAAAGTCATCCTTTGGGATGACTTTTCTTTGTCTTGCAATAATTTACATATAATTGACACTAGCTTATGGCTATATTTACCATTATAATCTAATGAAATACATTATTTTATATTTATTGTTAAATGTATACATGACTCATATCATTCCAGTAGCTCGGGAGGATTCGATGGAACTCAGAAAACAAATGCTAAAATCACTCTTCATTAGCATACTTTCATTTATACTCGTCATCTTAATTGTCTTGTTTCCCCGAGATATGGCCGTTAAGATTCAAGGCTACGGCTATGTTCCTGATGATTATAAGTTTAACATCGAAGCTTATGCCAACAACGTCATCACTTTCTTCAGTGATGCCATGACGAATAAAAGCCTTGGAAAGCTTGCTTATACCGACATAACGACGGAATCGATCATATGGTCCGCTATGCAAAAGAGCATCCTTATCATATTATTCGCGCTTATATTTGGATATCTGCTAGGCGTATGGAAAGGCATAGTAGATTATAAGCTATCGAAGACAAAGTTCAATGTTTTCGGCAACTGGTTCAGCTGGTTCTTTCAGTCGATACCGGACTTCCTGCTTATATTGCTGATCCAATGGTTCCTGATCAAAAAAGTGCGTGTCATCCCATTCTTCGCTCAGGGTGAGTGGTATGATTTCATACTGCCATCTATCTTGGTCTCTATCTATCCCATCATGTATATCGCTAGAATCACAAGCGCATCGCTTGCCAGCCAGGAAGGTCAACTATATATACTAGTTGCTCGCGCAAAAGGAATATCCGAATTTCTGATCCTGTACAAGCATATGTTAGCCAATTGCTTCTCTACGATATTAACTCATCTTTCACCTTTATTTGTTTATATTCTATCTAATCTGCTGATGGTTGAGTACTTTACCAACTATCCGGGACTTGCGTTCCGCATGTTCCGTGCTCTTGATTACAGCGGCTCCTTCGGCACAGGAACCAGTTACAATCCCGGCATGATTATCGGCATTTCATTTTGCTTTATGGTCCTTATCCTGCTTGTACAATTCATTAGCCAAATAGCCAAGCGCTTCGTGGGTCCAAGATAAAGGGGGCGGCAGAGATGAAAAATGTGACATTATGGATCGGTGGAGCGATGCTTGCGCTTCTGTTGTTTGTGATGTTTGCAGGTCCTTACTTGCCATTTGTGGATCGCGAGCTGACACCGGAAAAGCACCGTTGGACGGCAGACGATCATTTAATGCTTCCGCCTTATCCTCCTTCTGAGCTGAATCCGATTGGTTCAGACGCGAAAGGGGTAGACAATCTTAGCAAGCTAATTATTGGGACCAAAGAAACCGTATTTATCATATTTGCTGTAGCACTGGTTCGATACCTGATCGCAGTTCCGTTAGGACTGTTATCTTATCGAAATAAAGGTCCATTTCATTTCATAACGTCAAGCATGAATCAATTCTTCTCTTATTTGCCTACTATTTTCTCAGCTGTCCTATTGATTAATTTACCGTTCTTGTTGTTGACACCTAACCGAATACTGTGGGTTATCCTCATTCTAGCTCTGCTTGAAGTTGGACGAGTTGCCTATATAATACAGCAACAGACGCATCATGTATCGCTTCAGCCGTTTGTTGAAGCAGGAGTTGTACTCGGATTAAGCAATTCACGGATGGCTAGAGGCTATTACCTGCCTGCTATTGGCCCAGAGTTAATCGTAAACTTCTGCATCGATTTAGGTAAAGTCACCCTGCTGATTGGACAGCTTGGCGTACTCGGCATCTTCCTTGCGCATGAATGGGTTGAAGTCAACGTTATGTCTTATCAGTTCGTGAACACAAGCAACAACTGGGTTTCTCTGTTGGCTGAATATAGAAGAGATATCTTCTTAAGCAAATTCGAATTCATCTTCTACCCAGCCGGTGCCATCATGTACACGATTCTAACCTTTAACGTGCTTGGAGAAGGGCTTCGCAAGCATTTTAACAGTAGAATGAAAAGCAATGTATAAGAATAGAGCCTCCGCCCTTGACCAAGGGCGGATTACCGTAAATAACCAGAAACACTTTCCATAATTGTATACCCTAAGCGTTGAACAAATGATATAATGCCACTAGCGATATGTAATCGCTTCATTTTTTAACGCTAGCGTTACCGTTAACTCTTTACTACATTATGAAATGAGAGGTCACAAGAATATGAATACGAACAGCCCTATTCTCGCTGGATATGCCGGTGATTCTATTCTCCCACAAGTAACAGCTGAGGATGCAGCTAAGCTGACTCACCTGAACGTTGCATTTGGTCACGTTAAGAACGATCGAATCTCGATCGAGCATCTAGCTAACTTGAAAGAACTGGCCGTTCTTAAGTCTCATAACCCGAACTTGCAAATCCTGTTGTCTGTTGGCGGCTGGAGCGCTGGCGGCTTCTCTGAAGCAGCTTCAACTCCGGAAGGAAGACAGAGCTTTGCCGAATCCGCGCTAGAAGTACTGAAGGCTGCTCCATTTGACGGAATCGACCTGGACTGGGAATACCCTTGTTATGCTGTAGCTGGCATCGCTTCCAGCCCGGATGACAAACAGAATTTCACAGCCCTTTTGAAGCTTCTTCGTGAAACATTGGATCGCCAAGGCAAAGAAGATGGACGCCACTATCTGCTGACGATCGCTGCTGGCGCAGACCAATACTATATCGATGGCACTGAGATGGACGTCATTGTACAGTATCTGGACTTTATTCAATTGATGACTTATGATATGCGCGGCGGCTTCCAGACGCTGACTGGTCATCATACGAATCTGTATTCATCTACTGGCGACCTGTTCCGCATCAGTGTTGACGCATCGGTTCGTCTATTCATCAACGCAGGTGTACCTAGTGAGAAGCTCGTAATTGGCGCTGCATTCTACTCTAGAATGTGGAAGGATGTGCCGAACCTGAACAATGGCTACTTGCAGATGACAGCTTCATCAGGTGGTTACGGTCCAGATTATACTAAGCTTGCTTCTGAATACATTAACAAGAATGGTTTCGTTCGTCACTGGGATGACGAAGCAAAGGCTCCTTATCTCTATGACGGCAGCACATTCATCACATACGATGACCCTGAGTCGCTGACTCACAAGTGCAACTACATCAAGGAGCACGGCCTCGGCGGCATCATGTTCTGGGAATACACCTGTGACGGCACACATACATTGCTTGAAGCGATGTACCAAGCCTATAAGAAATAGGTTCTTATCGAACCGACAGCTCCTTTCTGGGACTGTCGGTTTTTTGCTGTATATACAAGCTCATATGCAGCACCATCAAAACAAAACGACTGCTCCTCGATTCAATATCGAAAAGCAGTCGTTCTGCTACCTATACCGTCATTCACCTATACGGACCGGCTGTCCACCGTTCAATCTGGAGTGCTCCGCAGCAAATGCCATCAAATGACTCTGCAAGGATGCTGTCGCGGAAGTCAATCCTTGAGCAGGATGAAGCTCAAAGCTTCTGACATCCTTCAAGAACGAGCTAACCATCCGTTCATCGCCGCCTCCATGTCCGTCACCCTTCGTATTGCACTGAATGTCCAGTTTCTCCCCTGTCGCATATCGATACAAGGTGAAGGAGCCCTCATCCATATCCCCGATAATCTCGCCTCTCGTCCCCATGATCTGGACGCGGCGAGTTCCACTCTGTGTCAGTCCTGACATGATGAAGGAGGCATTCGCGCCATTCGTAAATTCCATGTTGACGATCTGATGATCGACCACGTTGTTATCGCAGCGATAGACACAACGACCGAACGGTCCTTCCTGAATAGCCTTCAGGATGCCCTCCTGTGACAGATCATTCGTCATATATCGCGCCCATGGATGGTCTGGAGGCTGAATATACATCTTCAACGCGGAAAACGGACATTCCTTTTCAACCTCACAGCCATTAATGCAGCGATCAACCGATCCTTCAGGAGCGTTCTCAGCTCGGAAATGCAGCAAGTTGCCGTATGAGCTTACACTTGTGCACGGCTGCCCCATCAGCCAAGAGATAAGATCAAGGTCGTGGCACGACTTCGCTAATATCATCGGACTCGTTTCCTCTGAATTGCGCCAGTTCCCGCGAACGTAGCTGTGTGCCATATGTAAAAAGCCAACATTCTCTGTTAATTGAATGGTTGCTACTGTACCCAGCTCTCCATCCTCTATGCATCTCTTGATCCCTGCCCAGAAAGGAGCGTATCTCAGTACATGACTGACAACCAGCAGCCTTTTATGTTCATGAGATGCCTGTTCCAGACGAATGCATTCATCCTTCGAAGGCGACATCGGCTTCTCCAGCAGAACATGATACCCTAGCTCCATAGCTTTCATGGCTGGCACATAATGCATGTGATCCAGCGTGCTGATGATCATCACATCAGCAATCCGCCCATGTTCAAACGCCTTCTCCCATGAATCATAAACATATTCGGGTGCAATATTGTGAATGCTCGCAAACCGCTGTCTTCGTTCATCGTCGGGCTCTGCTACAGCGACAAATTCTAATTCATTCGGAAACTTTTCTGCATACGGCCCATATATATACCGTCCTCGACTGCCAACACCTAATATGACTGCAGTAATTTTTTTCAATCCTGCTCCTCCTCGCCTAATTCACCTTATATACTATAATTCTAGTTGAGCTCCAATAAGGGATAAAGAGACTGCTGCTGACATTTGATATACATTTATTGACCTTGATGCTGCGCCTCCGAACGCCCCCCTCTAAATTCCTGTGGAGTCATTCCGTTCTGCTTCTTGAAGAAGCGTATAAACGCAAGCGCGGAATTATAGCCAAGCGCAGAGGCTACTTCATTCACTTTCTTGGATGTATTCAAGAGCATTTCCTTCGCTGCTAAGGTTCGGTAATCCATAATATATTTAGACAGGCCAATCCCCGTAATCTGTTTGTACAACCTGGACAAGTAGGATGGATTCAGGCCTACGAAATCTGCGAGCGCATTCAAAGAAATGTCCGATGCTATATTCTCTTCGATGTAACTATGGACCTTCGTCACCACTTCAGTCGGCGAATGTGTGACGTTAGATGCATTCCACTCCAGCAAACAATCAGCCAGCTGCCAAAAATATTGCTTGAGATCCGACCACGAGGCCGTATCGCTGGGCTGAAACAAACTATCCAGATCCAGCAGACTATTGACATAATCGCGGAGATTCCGATGCTTATTGATATAGAACAAAAATACAGCAGATAGCGAATGGTATAATTCTGCCTTCCGCTCATAAGATGCCTTCGGATCACTCCAGATGGCTGTCAATTCGACAAACAGCTTGTTGAATTGTTCCCGATGATTGTTCTCTAGACAAGTCATCAACAATTGAACACGCGTATGAAAGAACACATCATGATTGGTACCCACTCTAACGTTCTCTATTTCTTTACGAATGTCCTCATCGGTCATAATAACCTCGCTGGACCAGCCGTAACCGTATACAAAACCGTACTTAATCGAATGAAATTTTTCGGATAGATGATCCCAAGGCAGCCATTCGCTTCCTAGAACAAAGGAAACAGACAACCCGAGCATTCTCTTACAAGTTCCTTGTACGGTCGCAAGAATGCTGCTTGCAGAGCGGTGAGCTCGAGTCCATTCCAACGAGCCATCGTCTCCATTAGGCTGCACTTTGCTAATAGGTTGAATAAGCCAGACGATCTTAGACAAATCGTATACACAGGAATAGCAGCGTACTTGCCCAGATAAATATTCGTCGGCTATATTTTGAAATGCATAAGTCAGAAGCGCTTTATCAGCTGTCGTAAACCGTTCCTTCCAGACGTCCACTCTGCCGAGCAGCAAGTAGACCGGCATCTCCGCATCCAATGGAATATGAATCTCGGAAAATGCATCCTTCAATTGATCTTCCGTCGCCTGCTTGCCTTGAAGCAAGCTCCACATATACTCTTTCTGCAGTGACGGCAGTGCCAATCTCATATTGGAATGCGCCTGAGCGATAATCTTCTGCTGCACATTTTCCTCTTCAAGCTTCTCAATCGCCTTCTCAACGGTCTCGATAATTTTCTCGTCACTTTCTACTTTCAATATATACTCAAAGCCGCCGTAGGTAAGAGCACTTCTAGCATATTGGAAATCATTGTACCCCGTCAGAAAAATAACCTTGCACGCAGGCCAATGGGATTTAATCTCCCTCAGCAATTCAATACCTTCAAGGCCAGGCATCTTGATATCGGAAATGACGATGTCAACCTTATTTTGCTTCATGATTTCCAATGCCTCTTCGCCTGAATAAGCCTTCAATACATCGAGATTCAAATGATCGGTTTGCTCGAACAGCTCAAGAAGGCCGTCAACGATAATTGGTAGATCGTCGACGAGAAGTAAACGGTACATGTTGGTTCCCCCCCCTTTAGCTCACGCTAAGATTAATGGTTACCTTCATTCCTCCTAGAACAGAACGTGATATCAGTATTCCATAATCCTCTCCATAACGAAGCTGTACTCTGCGATGAACATTAATGAGTCCTGTCGTCTCTTCAATACGATTAGAAGATTGCTGCAAACGTTCATTAAGCTTCTCTATTTCCTCATCACTGACACCATCACCATTATCCTCAACATACAAGGATAGAACATCTCCCTTTCGATCACTATGGACCCATAGCTCGCCCTTCTGAACCATATTGCCCAGCGCATGCGCATAAGCGTTTTCAATAATAGGCTGCAATATGAGTCTTGGAACGATCATCTCGGGGACATCCCCCTCAAATTGAACATGAATGCGTTCACCGTAGCAGATCTTTTGCATTTCCACATACGTGCGGGAATGCTCTACCTCAAGCGCGAGCGGTATTTCGTCTTCAGCGTTTCGGGTTATAAATTGAAAATACTGTCCGATATACAGGCAGAATTGATATGCCTTTTCCTTCTGGTTCTCGGATTTAATCAAGCGGCATAGCACAAAAAAGCAATTGTATAAGAAATGAGGATTGATCTGTGACTGCAATCGTTTCAGCTCTGAACGCTGGTTACGAATTTGCTGCTCATAATTTTCCTCGATTAATGTCTTTAACGAACGAACGGTATTATTAAAGGCATGATATAAGTAGCCGAACTCATCATCTCCCCGATCAATCGGGATTAACTCCAGCTTATTCTGCTGAACACGCCTGAAGGAATAAACCAGCCGCATGAGAGGACGATAGATAAGCCGCAACAAAAAGTAAGAGAAGAAAAAGACAATCAACACGGCAAGCGCACATGCCCACCAAAACCAGAATCGATACTTTTCCAACGGTCCCAAAATATCCGATTCAGGAATACACGTTATCGAATACGAATTCCATAGCTCGGAATACTTATAGACGGTCAAGTACTTATTTCCATCATATTTCAAAGTTTCATATCCTTCAACGGATTGGGCGTTTTGCTTCTCTATGGCAAAGCTTTTCATTTCTTCTAGCAGCCCTTCATCAGAACCGCTAACGATCTCCCAATCTCGATCCAGATTAAGAAGCGCACTCTGACCGCCCCGCGTGCCAACGATCTGAGCCAGTGTCTCTTTGATCTTGTTAGTAGACAGCTCAACCCCGACTATGTATATCGGTCTTCGTAACGAGTTGGCAGGGTACTGCATGCTGATGAACAATCGATCATCCCAGTATATAAACGGTTCTTCATACAGCTTAGCGTTCTGCTGCATCGCGAGATATTCCTCACTATCAACAGAGGTATCGTAGTTCAAGCTGTAGATCGTACGCTCGATGAGCGGTACGTAAGCCTTCGCTTCCTTGATAAAGGGACTTGAGTTCTTCATGAGATCCAGGCGCTTCTGAATGTCTAATATTTTGAGCGCGCGCTCGTAATGGCTCATGTAGTTGCCAGTGGTAGAAATCTCCATCAGATCATCGTCCATGACGTAGTTCGGCAAATAGCGGCTGATCCGATCCGCTTCCTTCTCTAGCGAATCTAGATAGAACCGGGTCGTGTTCAAGATGGACTCCGAAATTTCCGTACGTATATTTTTCGAGCCTTGTTCGTTAATCATCCACGTAATCGCCATAAGCGGCAGCAAGGCAGCCAGAAAGGCCGCCATAATCTTTTTAAATATAGAGGAGTCGCGGAAAAAGATAAGACTTTTCATCGTTAGTTCTCCTGCAATAATGTAATAGAACCCCTATATTATTCTTTGACACTCCCCATCACAATTCCTTTAATGAAAAACTTCTGCAGGAACGGATAAACGATTAGGATCGGGAATGCAGCTACAAAGATTTGCGCCGCTCTGCTCGTACGGTCGGACAGCTGAAGTGCCAATTCGGCATTCTCAGCTTTGATAAAACGGAAATCCAAGTTTACGATAATGGTCTGCAAGAAGGTTTGCAGCGGATAATTATCGGGATGATTCATATAGATCATGCCGTCGAACCAGCTGTTCCAATGACCCACCACTGTAAAGAGGCCTGTCGTCGCCAGTGCGGGCAGAGACAATGGCACATAGATTTTCCACAATGTTTTAAAATGCCCAGCGCCGTCAATTCGCGAGGATTCCTCCAGCTCCTTCGGCAGATTGCGATAGAAGTTAAGAAGCAATATGATATTGAATACCTGAACTGCTCCTGGCAGCACAAGCGCCCATATCGTGTCAATCATTCCCAGCGACTTTATTGTCAGGTACGTCGGGACAAGTCCGCCGTTGAACAATATCGTAAATACGAATATCCAGGCATACAACGTACGCATCCGAAGCTGTCTAGTATCCTTAGATAACGGATAGGCGGTTATAATCGTCAGCAGCATACTGAGCGATGTTCCTATTATTACCCGTTGAATCGATACCCAGAATGCACGCAGGTATTCGGGTTTACCAAACACATTTTCATACGCTGCTGTTGTGAATTCTACCGGCCATAGGAATACTTGGCCGGAAGCCGCTGCAGATCCTGAGCTGAAAGAGATCGCTAATATATGGATAAGGGGCGTTAGGCATAAAAAGGATACGAATCCTAAACATATGTAATTGCATACGATAAACAGCTTTCTACTCCATGTTTTGTTTGAAACCATGATGTGGCCTCCTTCTGAATTAGTCGCAACACGATTAGAAGATGCGATAATTCGCTACACGATAAGCTAAGAAATACGAGATCGATATGAATATAAACGAAACGACTGACTTCAACAGACCCACGGCTGTAGCTAAGCCAAACTGCGACTGCTCAATACCCAACCGATAGACGAAAGTATCGATAATATCCCCGCTTTCATACACGGTAGGACTGTAAAGGTTGAAGATCTGATCGAAGCCGGCATTGAGTACATTCCCGATATTCAAGGTAAGCATCAAGACAATGATCGGCATCATGCCTGGCAGCGTCACATGCAATGTCTGCTTGAAGCGTCCAGCCCCATCGATCTCTGCAGCTTCATATAGAGATGGGTTAATTCCGGTAAGTGCGGCCAAATAGACAATCGTACCGAAGCCAAACTCCTTCCAAACGTCCGATATCACCATGACGTAAGGGAACCAGTCGTTATCGCCCAAGAAGAATACCGGATCTATGCCGAATAGGCCGAGCGCTTGGTTCAGAATACCAGATGAAGGAGATAGAATATCGACCAATATACCGCTTAACAATACCCAAGATAGAAAGTGAGGTAAATAAACTAGCGTCTGAAACGTTCGTTTTACCCATTCTTTTCCAAGCTCGTTTAGCAGAATCGCAATTGTGATTGGCACAACGAGTCCAACAATAATTTTCATACTTGCAATATATACGGTATTGAAAAAAATCTGCCCAATATCGGGATAGTCAAGTAAGAATTCAAAGTTTTTCAGCCCGACAAAGGGTGAACCGAACAAGCCCTTATTCGGTACATATTTCTGAAAGGCCATTATAATACCAGCCATCGGAATATAACTGAATATGAAGATCATGACCAATCCCGGAATTAGCATCACATGTAGCGGCCATTCCTTCTTCCACATCCGTCTCAAAGTATGCATGCTGATCACCTCTCTAGAATAGAAAGAGGGATTGCTAATGCTCCAACCCCTCCACATTACTAGTTCATTTATTTGTTATTAGCGTGCCATTCGTTCACTTCTTTAGTTATTTCGTCTCCGCCAAGCTTCTTCCATTCTTCTACGAACTTATCGAACTCATCAACAGAAACTTGGTTCATAATAATCTTGTTGAACACTTCATCGCGCTTTTTGATCAGGATCTCTTGGCGTTCAACCATAGTAGGAGTCGGTGCTCCATAGAATTTATTTTGAAGGAAACGGTTCTCCTCCTTGACCTTCGGAATATGCGAGGATGCGCCATTTGGTCCGGAGATCAGGTATTCCCACCACAAGCTCGTATCGCCATCAACATATTTCATCGCACGTCCATAGCGAGATTTTTGATCCTTGGTCTTCAAGATGCTCTCATCGCGATTCGCAATCGCCTCCGGCAGAATCACACCGTTATCATCGAATTGACTGCCAACTCGGAGCGGGCTAAGCAGCCAGTAGTTGCTGCCTTTCTCCACACGGTCTTTACCGAATTCATATACCTTCTGTTCTTCCGTTGGATTGCTTTCAACAACGATGTATTGATTTATCAGCTTAATAACGCCCTCAGGATGCTTTGCATCCTTCGCTATAACATAATATTCATCAGCGCCTAATCCGATCTGCGTGTTCGCGCCTTTGTCATCAATCGAAGGGATCGGGAATACGCCCCATTCTTGAACGACTTTTCCGTCCTTTACAGCGCCTTTAACAAGCTGTGCTGGTGTCCAGAAAGCGCCGTATACCATACCAATGTTGCCGTTGTATACGAGCTCGGCTTCTTTTTCTACATCCTTGACGGCAAATTCAGGATCAATCAGGCCTTTCTTGAACATATCCTGAAGTGCAGCTAGAGCATTCTTCATTTCCGGCTGGATATCGCTGTTCATTAATCCACCTTTGCCATCATCAAGCCACATGTTAATATACGCGTGGTAGCTGTTCATGAATCCATGAAGCCCAGTTACACCTGTATTTTGATCGAATGGATTCTTACTGATCGCCAACCCGTACGATTTGCCTGTACCGCCTGGATCTTTGGTTGCAAACGCTTCCGCAATTTTGAGCAAGTCATCCATCGTTTTAGGCTCAGACAGCCCCAGTTGTTTCATCCAATCGGTACGAATATAAATATACTGCATGTTATAAGGATTATAAGATTTCGGAATACCCATCAGTTTGCCATCGAACGTAGCCGACTTCAACTGCATGCCGCCGTCCATCGACATGAACTTCTTCGTTTGTTCTGTGGCATGTTGGTCATATACTTCGGTCAGATCCATGATCATATCGTTTTCCGTAAGCTCTTTTAATTGAGTAGCGTTGACTGGGAAGAAGTCAGGCAGATCGTTGGAAGCGATTGACATCTTCACTTTCTCATTGAACTGACTGGTGTCGGCTATCCACTTATTTGTAATCTTCACGCCGATATCTTTCTCGTAAGCGTCATATACGGCGTTCTTCTCAAAGCTCTCACCTGGGTCAAACTTTAAATATTGGTCACTTGGAGAAACCGTCGATACTTCAATTACCTCTGTGTCTTTTGTGTCTTTTGTATCTGTTTGAGACGACTTCGTTTCTGACTGCTTCTCTTCTTTTGGCGCAACAGACTCTGTCGATTTCCCACATGCTGTCATGGCTAAGCTGAGTACCAGTGTGCAGATCAGAAGCATACTCCACTTGCTCTTCATATAACCCCTCCGTCATGTTTCAGAATAAGCAGCATATCTGGTATCACTGCTTTACTTCACATCTTAAGTATAGAAATGAAAGGGCTCTCATTCCATATACTAGTCTTTACTTTCATATACACCTATTGACTATGGACGCACAGTCAATAGGTGGCTTCAGTTGTCAAGCCGATCGATTGAATTAGCTGCCTAGCAGAATGCGGCGCACCTCATCATAGCTCTTAGCTGCGTACTGCGGATTATAATCCGATTCCGGCTCTACCTGCCGATGATTAAACCAGATCATGGTCCAACCTGTATCCTTCGTGCCCATCACATCATTGCGCCAGGAATCCCCTACATAGATGCAGTTGGATGCGGGCACCCCCGTTTTCTCATTTACATGGGCAAACAACCGCGCATCCGGCTTATCCCACCCTACAGCTCCAGACACAAATATTCGCTCAAGAGGTATGCGCTTGTCCAGCGACATGGCGCTGATCTTCTTGAGTTGATGCTCTTCCAAGCCGTTAGTAATGATGCCAACGACATATCCCGCAGCCATCAATTGATCGATCACATCCACTGCGCCTTCGAACATCTTAATATCGTATTGTCTGCCGATATAATCATCCTGGAGCCTACGAGCCTGTTCATCATCTATCTCAATGCCAAACTCTTTCAGCGTCAGTATGAATCGGCTTATACGGATATCCTCCAGAGCTTCTATATTTTCTTCGGAAAATGAGCCTTCCTGCTGTGCGGACAAGATGTCGCTGTAATATCGAAAGCGATGATAGATCTCTTCATATGGATAATCCTCAGGTAGCTTCAGCACCTCGAGCAAAGTGTGACGCAGCGGATCCATATGGTCATACAGCGTATCATCTACATCAAAAAAGACACCTTTTATTGCATGATTACTATTCAAATTGCACCTTCTTCCTAACTAGTCAAAACCTTTACCATTACTGTTGTGATGATCCGCGATAGCATTCAGCAGCTGGTCGATATAATATACTACTTCCTTCGAAGCTTGCTCAATCTGAAGCATATGCTCCTCTACCAGTTCCATATTGCCTGCCGCGTATGCCTCTGCAGCCGCATGCGCAGCTTGGTGAAGCTTCTGATGCGGTTGATCAAGCGACTGGAAGGCAGGCTTCAGTCCGAAACGCGACATCGACTCCGAATCAAAATACCATGTGCCAAGGCGGCATTCATGGTGCGAAGTAACCTGATCTGGCGTTACCTTCTCATAGCCTAACAACATATTGTAGATCCGCCATTTCCACAGAATATGATCGGACTTTGCTAACTTCAGCAGCGCAATAATCGGCATCCCTGTTTGACTCGTAAACATCGAATTTCTAAACTGTTCTGTCGTTTTACTGAGCTCATGCACAGCTGTACCGGTTGAGTTCGCTAGATTGGACACCTGATCCGTTACTTCGGCCATCTCAACTACTTGACTTGATGCTTCTTCAACCGATGCATACTGTTCTTCGGTTATAGCTGCGATTGATGAAGTAGCCGTCCCTATTTTGATCATCTGATCGGTAAACGAAGTCAGAATGGACACAGCTTCATCCGCTTCGCCTACCCCCTTCTGTATGACACTGGAAGCGGACTGAATCGCTACCGATACATCTGAAGTTAAACGATTAATTCTCTGCACATGATCCTGCGCACCCTGAAGCGACTCCTTCGTGGAATGAGCCAACTTGCGAATTTCGGCGGCAACAACAGCAAAGCCTCTGCCTTCTTCTCCTGCTCTGGAAGCTTCTATAGAAGCATTAAGCGCAAGCAAATGCGTTTGGTTCGCAATGCCGTCAACCATCCCCACTACGTTCTCGATCTCTACAAGACTTTCTCTTAACTCATTAAAATGATTAATAACCTGATCTATCGTTATGCCAGAATGAATGATCTCTTCCAGCGCTTCCGTGATTACTTGCTTGCCGTGATCCATATACTTAACCGCATCATCTGTTCGCTCTGCTGCGAGAGTTGCATTGCTCGCTACTTCTTTTATGGAAGCAGACAGCTCTTCCGAGGCGGCGGCAACGCTATGAGATAAGCCTCGTTGGTATTCCATCTTCTTCAGCAGTTCACGGATATAGCTGATCTCGCTGTTCTTATCCAAGAGCGTCACAATCCCCTCGGAAGCCGTTATCATCAAGCTGTTCATATATTCATCCGTCAGCATTTCCAGCTCTAATCCAACCGCCTTCTGCAGACCATTCATGAGCGAATTAGATTTGCTTGTAAACAAGTTGTGCTTGTGCGTTGCCACTTTGATATAGGAATAGTGCAATTCATTCAGGATCGCGAGTGCTTGTCCGAGCGCGAGTCCGCTTGCATGCAGCAACTGATAGAAATCAGATGCCTTACGGATAAACTGTTCATTCCGCGCTTCTAGAAAAAAGGACTTTACGTGCTCTTGTAACATCTTCTCTGATATACTTCCTGGCCCAGCGGCTTGATTGATCTGCTTATAACAGGAGTCAGCCGCCTCTTGAATCGAGCTGTTCATCTGATTGTACCATGCTCTCAGTTGTTTCAATTCTGTCTCTGTCAATAGATGTAAGTTCGGCATATCGTTGTCTCTCCCTTTGGATGATGCATCATCAGATGTCTAATGTGGGACACCTCTAATGCACAATGATGTTTTACATTTCAATATAGCAATACATCGGAGATTATGTAAGCGCTTATTTATGTTCATATTTTCAGTTATAATATATTACTGCCGACTCGGTTCAATAATAGAACTCCACCGTAATTTTCACATAGTTGGGTACAATATTCAGGTAAGACTGCAGTACTTCCACTACGTGCTGCAGATGATCGCTGCGTCTCTGCTAAACGTACTCAATATGTTTATTTAGAAGACGGACAAATGAATTCAAATAAGCTACAATAAGGAAGTAACAAATATTTCAAGAAAATGGTGATGACTTAATGAATTTATTCGAACAACAGTTAGACAAGTATGCAGATCTGATTGTTAAGGTAGGCATTAACGTACAACAGGGTCAAGCCGTATTCATTACAAGCTCAATCCAGATGGCTCCGCTTACACGACTGATCGCAGGCAAAGCATATGAAGCAGGTGCCGGTAATGTTCACGTCGACTGGAATGACGAAACTCTCACTCGCCTGAAATACGACAAAGCAGATGCTAACGTGTTTACTACATACCCCGAATATGAAGCATTAAAACGCAACACTTTCGTTGAAGCCGAAGCAGCCTTCATCTCCATCGTGTCCGAGAGTCCGGATCTATTGAAAGGCGTAGACTCCAACCGCATCAGCAATTTCCAAAAAGCAGCCGGCAAAGCGCTGGAGAACTATCGCAAAGCCGCTCAATCCAATAAGGTGAGCTGGACAGTCGTTGCCGGCGCAGGCAAGGATTGGGCTAAGAAGGTATTTCCTGATGCTGCTCCTGAAGAGGCCGTTCAGCAGCTATGGAACGCGATCTTCGAGGCTGTCCGCTTAAACAGCTCTGATCCTGTTCAAGCTTGGAATGATCATAATGCGAATCTGCATAAGAAGGTTGAAGTGCTCAACAACAAGCATTTCCGCAAGCTGCACTACACTGCTCCTGGCACAGATCTGACCA
The DNA here is from genome assembly GCF_058791835.1 of Paenibacillus sp. EB106-04-04-XG159. Classification (NCBI taxonomy): domain Bacteria; kingdom Bacillati; phylum Bacillota; class Bacilli; order Caryophanales; family Paenibacillaceae; genus Paenibacillus; species Paenibacillus sp. EB106-04-04-XG159. The sequence continues at coordinate 336,094 of NZ_JBYTDY010000003.1, forward strand.
TTGAGCTTAATGATAAGCATCTGTGGGTCGGTGCGAGCAGCACGAACATTAACGATGTTCAATTTATGGCGAATATGCCAACAGAAGAAGTGTTTACTGTTCCGCAGAAAGATGGCGTTAATGGGTATGTTTCCAGCACGAAGCCGCTCAGCTATGGCGGCAACATTATCGATAAGTTCAAGATTACGTTTGAGAACGGCCGCATCGTGAAGGTGGAAGCGGAAGAAGGCCAAGAAATCTTGGAGAAGCTGGTTGAGACGGATGAAGGGTCCCATTACCTAGGTGAAGTTGCCCTCGTACCGCATCAATCCCCGATCTCGGAATCGAACATCCTGTTCTTCAATACGCTGTTTGATGAGAACGCCTCGAACCACCTTGCGATCGGCAGCGGTTATGCGTTCAATGTTGAAGGCGGCACGTCCATGTCCAAGGAAGAGCTGGAAGCAAACGGCGTGAACAGCAGCATGACCCACGTAGACTTTATGATCGGTTCAGGAGAGATGAACATTGACGGTATTCTCGAAGATGGTTCGTCCGAGCCGATCTTCAGAAACGGCAACTGGGCAATCTAGTTCTTACCGGCGGATCTAATCTTGGATATAGAGGAGAAGTGTTCATGGCTTATTACGCTGCAATACTGAATATGAAGGATGCATCCAAGAACATGGTCTTTCGCCAGGACCACCTGGATTACCTGGAGAAGCTAAAAGAACAAGGCAAAGTACATTTAAAGGGCCCATTCAAGGATGGTTCTGGCGGCATGGTCATCTATGTGGCGGATTCGTTTGAAGAGGCGAAGGCAATCGCGGAGAACGATCCTTATGTTGTAGAAGGCGTGCGTGATCTGGATCTGCGCGAGTGGGGAATCTAATTGCAATGAGTATATGACAAAGCAGCCGCGGCATACAGTGCCCGGCTGCTTTGTTATGCTTAGCTATCCGATTATAGATGTCGTAAATATCGTTTGTCACTGAGATTAACTTAACATAATAAGGAATGTTTTCAAGTAAAGTTCTGTTCATTCTTAACTCCAAAATATACAAGCATCAAAGCGTGGCTGTGGAACATCGAATACGATACAATGATGAAGCACGAAATAGAGGTTTCATTGAACTGTAACCTATTGAAAATCTAATGCGGCTCTATCTGTATTTGAAAATAGGGATACACAACACTTACAATAGAATCACAACATGACAAACCTGTAAGACGCATGTAAGAGACATCGATAGAATAGGAATGGGAACTTCGGTAAGCTGTTAGTAAAGGGCAGTTCATCTTCATCCTGTCCGTTCGCTCGAAGAGGAGATTAGGCATGATCAAGACAATGCTAACCAAATACGGCACACGTTTATACGCTGCTATAGCAGTTATTACAATAGTATTTGTATTTATGATCGCGGGATTCATCGGCACCCTAGCGGCAGATTCTAGGGACAGCAAGTATCAGCTGTCACCTCTTAGCTACGACATTCAAGCTCGCTGGGAACAGGAGACCAACACCTTGCATGCTACTGCGGAAGTGACATTCACGAACCCGTATCCCGATGCGCTCTCCGAGCTCGTCTTTCACTGGCATGGCGATTCGACCAGCAATCTCGCGACACAGACACCGCAAGCCAGAGGCGTAGGCGAACAATGGGCTAAGTCACTTGGTGCAGATCATCCTATGCCGGAATCGGATTGGCTGGGCGGTATAACGACGAAAAGTGTTACAACAAAGAAAGGCGAGGCACTTGAGTTTGAGCATCGAGCACAAGCGCTTACGATAAAGCTCCCGAAACAGCTCAAGTCAGGAGACAGCATTACCATTAAGATTAACTACGCGGTGGAATATCCGTACGGCGCCAATCTCTTGATGCGCAGTGAGAGCTTAACCGGGGGAACGTGGTGGACTCCGCAATTAGCGGTATACGATCCGGTGCACCAAGCCTGGAACCGTGTTCCATATGATGCTAACTATCGCAGCGATTTCTATAATATGGCCGATTACAATGTGAAGCTGGAGCTTCCGGCTGAATGGAATGTAATCACGAACGGAGACAATACCCACACATCGACCGTTGGAGATAAACAGATCGTGTCCACCGTTGCTCACGGTGTGCGCGAAATGGTGTGGTATGGCGGAGACTTGGAGGAAGCAGGATCGATTAAGCTGGACAGCGGCCTCAACATTCGCTTGTACCGTCAAGACTCATCCGCTGTTCGTCATGATGGACTCCAGCCATTATCACCAGAAGCGGGTCAGCAGCTTCTCAATCAAGTCGCTGCCGCAGCAGAATGGATGACGGAGAAGATCGGACGACTGCCGTATCCGGAGATTAAATTGATCGAGGCTCCGTATACGGGAATAACACAGAGCATGGACGGCATCATCATGTTCAGCCGCAAGCAGGACGGGACCATAGATGAGAGTTTAATCTATCGGACGCTTGCGAAACAGTGGGTCCAGCATGCTGTTGGCTCCAACCCACAGACAGACGGCTTTTTGAGCTCTGGACTATCTGAGTATATCGCTTCGCGTTATACCGAAGAAGTGCTTCAGAAGCCATGGAGCTCGCCGGATATGAAGCAGCCCGTGCCGCAGACACTGCCTGCTGCCGCTCCAGCGAAGAAGCTGGGAGCAGATGCTGAGCTTCATTATCGCTTGTATGGATCAAACGCATTGCATCAATGGACTTCCCAATTCGGCACAGAAGCGTTCGATCAAGCGCTAAAGCAATTCTATGATACGTATAAAGGGAAGATGGCTTCAACGAACGGCTTCATCAACATTGTCCAACAAGTATGCGGTGAAGAGGCTGCTCAAGCATTGTCCGAATTGCTATTTTAAATGTATAAAGGGGTATTCTGCCGTCCATTCCAGGACGGAGAATACCCCTCTTTCATTATCTGTATTGTTTAATGAACTTTACAGCCTTCATAATATCTTCGCCAGGCGAATCGCCTACTTCACGCTCAATCGTCAAGTAGCCTGTGTATCCGATATCCTGCAGCGCCTTGAAGTAAAGATCGAAGTCGACTCCGCCTTCTCCAAGCGGAACTTCCTTAAACGGACCATCAGTCGCCATCTCCGCGATCTTCTCATGGGACATCGGCTCATATCCGATCATGCCGTACACGTCACGAGGATCAACATCAACCAGCTTAACGCCGTCCTTCACATGAGTATGTACGATGTAGTCCTTTAACAGATACACGCCTTTTGCCGGATCATCGCCCGTTACCATAACCATGTTCGCTGGGTCGAAGTTCACTGCCATTCCTGTACCAGTCAAGGAATCCAAGAATTCTTTCAGATGCTCAGCAATCTCTGGGCCTGTTTCAATCGCAAAGTGGCCGCCTACGCTGTTCGCATATTGGCTAAGCGCCTCACAAGCTTCCTGCATCACAGAATATATTTCGCTGCCCTTCTCAGGAATGAGGCCGATATGAGTCGTCACGATATTTGTACCGAGATCAAGAGCCAGATCGAGAATACGCTTCGACTTCTCGATTCTCTCTGGGTTCGCAGCGTGCTCTTGGAAGCCGTGACCGCCCATATCACCGCACAATGCGGATACTTCGAGGCCAAGCTCATCGATATAAGCTTTCAGCTCTTTGCGCTGTTCAGCAGACAGATTGTCTGGGTCCATTTCCCCCTTAGTCGCATAGATCTGAACGCCTTCAGCACCTGCTTCTTTCGCTTTCAGAAGCGCTTCGCGAACCGGCAATCGAAAGCTGTCTGTGATAACGCCAATCTTGTTCGTCAATTTATCCATGGATTGATTCGCTCCTTCTCTTATTCGTATACAACCTCGCGGCCAGTTGCACTAGATTCGTAGATACCGCATAGCATCTTCATCATCTCAACGCCGTCTTCAACCGGACAGATCGTATCTGCCTTACCCAAGGCGCAGTTTACGAATGCTTCCACTTCGTTGTAGAAGCCTTGTTGGAATTCGAAAGAACGGTGATCGATCTGCGGAGTCATGTTCAGAATCGTGTTGTACTTCTCGCCCACGATCAGCAATTCTGGCTCCAGCTCAGCTCCGCCTTTGTCTCCGTACAATTTAACCGCTATCTCATCCTGCTTAGCGTGCAAGGAGAAGCTCACATCTACCAACAAGGAAGCGCCGTTCTCGAAACGAATGATGGCGTTTGCCAGATCCTCTACTGTGTTATGATCCGCATCATAGTCAGCCGCTTTGTAGATTGAATAGTTCTCAATATTTTTACGGTTGCCGAGCTTGTTGTAGGCGTTCCCGGATACCGATACTACTTTTGGCTTGCCCATCATGTACCAGCACAGGTCGATAACGTGTACGCCAATGTCAATTAGAGGACCGCCGCCGGAACGCTCGATATCACTGAACCAGCCGCCTGGGTTACCGATCTTACGCAGGCAAGTAGCCTTAGCGAAGTAGATCTCACCCAAGTCGCCGTTGTCGATGAATTTGCGAAGCACGCGAGCGTTCATCGCATGACGACGAACATAGCCGACTTGCAGCGTCTTATCGGAAGCGCGAACCGCTTCCTGCATAGCAAGAGCTTCTTCAACCGTGCGGCACATCGGCTTCTCAACCAGCACATGCTTGCCCGCTTTGATCGCATCGATGCCGATCGATGCGTGCGAGTTGTTCCAAGTACAGATGCTGACCGCTTCAATATCAGGATTAGCCAGCAATTCATGATAATCTGTATATACTAACTTAGCGCCATATTTCTCCGCTTTGTCCTTAGCGCGCTGCTCGTTCAAGTCACACACCGCGATAAGCTCAACTTCTGGATTCGCCACATAGCTATCCAAGTGAGATTGGGAGATCGATCCTGCTCCGATAACGCCGACCTTCAGCTTTCTCATTATGATTTCCTCCTCTATGTAAGCCGTTAGCGGCTTTAAGTACGACTATTGTTAGGATAGCTGCTGCTTAAACTTCTTCCCACATTCTACGCGCGTTCGCAAGCGCGATTCGCGTGCCTTTCAAGCAATCTTCCATTCCTTCGAACTCAATCGACAAGTATCCGTCATAGCCGGATTGCTTCACATAGCGAACAATCTCGTTTAATTGAAGATCTCCTTGGCCTACAATCGCACCGCGCACATACTGACCGTGCACCGATTGGAACCATCCCTCGCCAGGATTCTGTTGTGAAGGACGAACATAGAAGTCTTTTAAATGCACCATAGAAGCGTACGGTAAATTGTCCTGAACCGCGAACAACGAAGGCTCATCCACACAGATGAAGTTGCCTACGTCAAGTGTCGTGCGGAAGTTCGGACGATCAACCGCAATAACGAGGCGACGCACTCGCTCACTTGCCTGCATATAAAAGCCATGGTTCTCCACACTGGTCGTAATGCCATAAGCTTGCGCATGATCAGCTATGCGTTGGCACGCCTCCACGAGCTTAGGCAGGTCCTGTTCAAAATATTCGGTACCCATTTCAGCAAGCGGACGAGAAGCAACATCATGCCGCATCCGTTTAACACCAAGACGATGTGCTGCATCTACATGTTTCTTGACGCGCTCTACCTCTGCTTCGAAGGCCTCGTCGCTCAAGCCGGCAAAGTTCGCGCCAATGCAGTAATTGGACAGTTCAAGTTCCAGCGAAGCCGCTTTCTCGCGAATCTGATCCGCAAGCTCCGGAGTCTCAGTCAAGTTAAAGCCTAACTCGACGATCTCCGCATGTTCAGCTCCTTGCTCCTTCAACCATTCCAACACTTGAAACAGATCCATTCGACCATCGTTCATCGCACCATACAAACTGTAAATACTGACACCTAATTTCATCTGGCACACTCCATTCCCACAAATGATGCCAACTGCTCGGCTGAACCGAATAGCTGGCGTATACTGGGCTCCATATTAGTTGAATCTCCTTCATTATAATAGGTAACCGCTTTCGCTCATTGGACTATGTTCCACAAATGTTGGACTATCTTACACGCTTTCATAATTGTTAACTCTAGATCAGCAGCCCGTAGAACACTTTCGCCAATCTGTTGATTCTATTGTAGCTAACTGCCTCTCATGTCCAATAGACTATAAATGTATGAAATATAGCAATAACTTATGAAGATGTGCAATTGGCGCATATGAAAAAGCAATCCCAATGGAAAATGTATACGCATCGGGATTGCTCTTGGCTGTTTAAGGTTGTATAGAGGAAGCTTGCTTCTTATACAGAGTCGGGGCTACGCCCGTCTGACGCTTGAATACACGTGAGAAGTAAGCATGGTCATTAAAGCCGACTCCATAGCTAATATCGGTAACGGACATATCGCTCTTCAGCAGCAGCTCCGCTGCTTTATGGACGCGATATTCAATCAGATAGTCACCGTATGTTTTGCCCGTAAAGCGCTTGAACAGCTGACAGAAGTAGCTCTTGGATATACTAAACTCACGGCAGACGGTCTCCAATCGAAGCTCTTCCGCATGATGATCCTGTACGTATTTGATAGCAGAGATCATCAACTCGCGATACTTCTCCACTCGCTCATCTTCGTCTTTCAGCTTTCCCGCTTGCTTCGCTTGTTCACGAATAATAATAGAAAGCAATTTTAATAGGTCGGCACGCAATACGAGTTCATAATAGCGCTTAGCAGACTGGAATTCATTCAGCATCCCCTGCAGCAGTCGTGTAACTTCCATATCAGCCTCGCCTATTAATGCGATCTTCGGATTCACATTCCGTTCATCCTGCATAAATGGATGGAGATAAAGCGCATCAAAGCTTTCATCTCCTTCATGCACGGCTTGATATCCTTCATATACGAACTGAGGCATGAACTCTAATCCTATGACATGGAAGCCCTTCTCTAGTATCCGATCTACCCGATGAACGGTGTAAGGCGGAATGACGAACAAGTTTCCTTTCACCATTCGGTATGCGTGGTTATTGATCGTGTGCATGAATTCGCCCTTAACCACGTACCAGATCTGAATATAATCATGAGCATGGTCATTAATGCTTATCCCGTTGCGCTTCCAATCGTATATCTTAAACGGCATGGCTGTACCAATCTCACGATCCGCACGAAAGAATACGACATGATCGGGCAAGGAATGACGGGACCGCTCGCTTTTATCAGAGTAAGACATGCAGATCCCCCTTGTTACTGTCCTCTCGATTATCAACATCACAAGCTATATTAACTAAACTATACTATAGGAATCGGAAGTTGACCAATTATATAATAGTAAATATGAAGATTGCAGGCTTGCACACTTGAACCCATTCGCCTGGATTATGTTGAGCCAAGATGACTTCAGCTTGGTATAATATACATATTACTATTTACGAAAATGCGATGACATCATGATTTTGAGCAAGGAGGCATAAAGACTTGAGGGCACATATTGCATCACTTCACGTCGGCAAGCCGGCCGAGTCGTTCACTTATAACGGCAAGCCTGTCCTAACGGGCATGGTTAAAGAGCTCGTCACTGTTTCTATTATGCTGGCCTCGCTTGGCTTCGAGGGTGATGGACAAGCAGATCAGAAGCACCACGGCGGACCTGATAAGGCGGTATGCGTATTTGCGGAAGAACACTATGCCTACTGGAGCAAGGAGATAGGCCGCCCGCTTCCTTCATCTGCATTCGGAGAGAATCTGACCACGAGCGGCTTAATTGAAAATGATGTACATATCGGCGATACATTTCGCATTGGCGAAGCGGTTGTTCAGGTGAGCCAGCCCCGGCAGCCCTGCTTCAAGCTTGCGGCTCGATACGACCGCAAGGAGCTGCCGATCTGGATGCAGAATACCGGGTATACCGGGTATTATCTGCGGGTGCTTGAGCCGGGGCGGGTAACCGTTGGCAACCCGATCGAGGTTATTTCTCTAGAGCCGTCTGCGCTCAGCATCCAATATGCGAATGAGGTCATGCATCAGAAGCTTCATGGCGCTGAGGGCATTGAACGGCTGCTGGCCGTGCCAGCGCTGTCCAGCAGTTGGCGCGCCTCCTTGAACAAGCGTCTGCTTGGCGCGCAGGAGAACACGGATGCACGCATCAAAGGCAGCGAATAGCTGAAACTGCAAAGAGACTTCCCTTATCCACGGTTTGGACACGTTGCTGTGCCGTCCATCGATAAGGGAAGTCTCTTCTGTTTATTCTTTATGCTGTTCAGGCTTAACCGCATGATCAGCGGTGCTGCTTGAGGATACTTGCGCGGCTGCTACCTTATCCGTTTGAGTAGAATAACCTTTGAGCTGAAGCGCAATCGGGATTGCGATCAAGGCAAGCAGGAAGCCGATGAAGTTAACGTCATTAATCCCTTGAGTATAGGCCTCCAATTGAACAGTTGCCTGATCAACTGCTCCGCCCTGCGACAATACCTCTATATGATGCATCGTTCTGGATACAAGGAGTGAGGAGAACATGCTAATAGACAGCGCTGCTAATCCTTGGCGCAGCCAACTATTGATTGAAGAGCCATATCCCGTCCATTCCCGCCGAATGGCACTCATACCTGCATTAACAGACGGCGTGTTCGCTAATGCGATACCGACGTTACGGAATATGAGCCAGAATATGATAGCAGCATGCGACGTATTCACATGCAAGCGGCTCATCGCAAAAGAACTGATCGCGATCAAGGCAAGGCCGATCGAAATCATCTTGGCTGGTCCGAAACGGACATACCATCTGCCTGTGAATGGGATGACCATTGCCATCAGCAGCGATGCGGGGAGCAGAATAAGACCTGCTGTCAAGGTCGATGCTCCTTGTACATTTTGCAGAAACAGAGGCGTTATTAAGGATCCTGAATACAAGCTGATCGTAATAATGCTCACAAGAATCATCGAATACGCAAACTGTCTCGACTGGAACACTTTAAACTGCAGCAATGGGTACTTTTGGCGCAGCGAGCGGTATATGAATAGTCCTATGATCGCTCCACCGATCACAATACATAAGATGGTCTTCCATCCTAACCATCCCCATGCTTGGGTATTACCGATGGCATACAGCAGCAGAATACTTCCGCTCACGACCATCAAGAAGCCCAGCTTATCGAAGCCTGTCTGTCCGCCAACTTTATACATCGGAATAAATTTAATAACTGCCCAGATCGCAATTAATCCAATCGGGATGTTAATCCAGAACAGCCATTGCCAGTTGAACACGTGAGTGAGCCAACCTGCAAGAGTAGGTCCAATTGCCGGCGCCAACATCGCGGACAAGCTCCATATACTGATACCGAATGCCTGCTGCGACTTCGGAATGACCTGATATACGATCGACATGGTCGTTGGCATAATAATGCCGCTGAACGAGCCCTGCAGTACCCGGAATAAGATCAAGCTCGTTTCATTCCAAGCTAACGCGCACAAGCAGGAGGAAACTACGAACCCCATCAAGGCAAAAAGATACAAACGCTTTGTGCTGAATCGATTCCCTAGAAATCCAATTGCCGGTGCGACTGTACCCGTTGCTAACAGAAAGCCCGTCATTACCCATTGAATCGAAGTCAGATTAACATCAAATTGCTCCATTAGCACCGGCAATGCGACCGTCACCATGTTCGTGCTAAGAACAGCAAGGAAGTTACCAAAAAATATAGCAAACATCATACTCCAAAATTTAGATTTCGACAATGCTGAGGCATCGTTCATTCAATTTCCACCATTCTTTACCATAAAATTTAAGAATTTAACATAAATTCGCTTTAATAGAATACATCTTTTATTTCTATGTGTCAATTGTTACATATATTCCCCAGTGAAGTGCAGCTCCATTACAACCTCCGCTCCACATGTTTACGGATCAAAAAAGCTCAGGCTGCCTATTCTAGGCTTACCTGAGCTTCACTTTGCATGCTAAGCTACCATTATAGTTTGAGCTCTTATCTAGAAGGAGATACCTTCTTCACTCCATTCTTCTTCGATCTGCGCTCATCGAATTTCAAGCGGCGCTGGAAATATCCCAGCACGATATCCGCGAAGATCGCAAGCGCAGCAGCAGGTATTGCCCCTGCATAGAGGCGAAGCGGATTCTGATTGTTAATGCCCGCATAGATTTCGCGTCCGAGCCCTCCGCCGCCGACGAGCGGAGCAATCGTCACGACTCCAATCGCGATGACCGCGGCAATGCGCAGTCCTGTCATTATATAAGTCAAGGCTAGCGGAAACCGCACTTTGAACAGCAGCTGCAGCGGATTCATTCCGATGCCGCGTCCCGCTTCAATATAGCTGGGGTTAACCTGCTTCAAGCCTACATAAGTGTTGCGCACGATCGGGTTCAACGAGTAGAACAGCAAACCGACCGTCACTGTGGTCTGTCCCAATCCAAGCACCAGCATGAGCAGAACGAGCAGCGCCAAGCTAGGGATAACCTGCAGCACACCCGTAATAGCAAGGATAATCTTCGCTAAGGTTTCATTTTTAGAGCAGATGACTCCGAGCGGAATCCCGATCACAATCGCCAGTCCAACACCGCCCAGCACCATCAGTACATGCGATATAAAATACTCCCAGAGCATATCCGAATTCCGGCTCATATAGGACAGCAAATCTACAATTGACCATTCATAATCGCCCATATAGTCCTCCCTTCCGGCATTGTATCTGCCGATTGAATTATTTGCTTAATAAACCCTTGTCACGCAGATATTGCTGCGCAACCTCGCGTTCACTCTTCTTCTCGATATCCACCTGATAGTTAAGATTAATCATGGTTTCCGCATCTAAAGTACCCACTAATTCCTGAATGGCCGCTTCTACCTCAGGGTACTTTTCGATCACATCATTGCGTATGACTGGAGATGCATCGTATGGCGGGAAAAAATGCTTATCATCCTGCAGCGTTTGCAGATTATAGGCTTTGAGGCGAGAATCCGTGGAATAAGCTAACACAATATCAACCTGATCATTGCCTACCGCTTGATACACTAAACTCTGTTCCATTGGGAATTCCTTCCCAAACTTAAAACCATATGCTTTCTGAAATGCCGGATAACCATCATTCGAACGCTCAAGCCACGTCGTATCCACACCAAGACGCAAGCTGTCCGCATCCTTCGCTACATCCGATATGGTCTTATAGCCTTTCTCCTGCGCGAGATCTTCTCGGACTGTAAATGCGTACGTATTCTCGAAACCGAGTGAGTCCATCCATTTGAAATCATAATACTTGTCGAATCCCTGCTGCGCCTGCTCCAGAACGCGCGCGCGATCCTTCGTTTCTTCTATCGGAAAATAGTTGTTGAAAATTTCTCCGCTGTAAAGCGTTGCGATCTGAACGTCATTGCGTTTCATCGCGCTAATAATGACTGGACTAGCAGCCAAGTCAGGTATAATCTTGGCTTTCAATTCCGTCCTATCTTCGATCAGCGCCTTGTACATCTCGGCAATGATCTTCGACTCGGTATAGGTTTGGGTGCCGATGACAAGCTCAGAACTCGATCCGCAGCCTGTGAGTACCGTCATCATCAACAACAGCATGGATAATCCGAATGCTATTCGTTTATGCTTCATCCTTATATTCCTCCTTATTCAGACTGGCTCCAGCATTATGCTTATCGGTATAAAACGTATTAAGCAGCAACAGAGCTCGTTCTGCCATAACGTCGTGTCAGCACACGCTCCAACCAGCCGAGCAGCAGATCTGCCGCAAATGCTAACAGAATAGCTCCAGCTGCGCCTGCGACGATCAGCTCGACCTTGTTAACACCGAGGCCGGCAACGATCAACTGCCCCAGCCCGCCAGCGCCGATGAGTGTCGCCAATGTCGCCCAGCTGATAATATAGACCGTCGTGATGCGAATTCCCGACATCATGTACGGAAGAGATAAAGGGAGCTGAACGCGCAAGATTCGCTGGATCGTGCTGTAGCCCATGCCGCGTGCAGATTCTAGCACGCTCGCGTCCACCGACTGAAACCCATCATAGGTGCTGCGAAGAATCGGCATGATGGAATAGAGAAACAAGGCAACTATAGTTGGCTTCATGCCGATGCCAAGCAGCGGGATAAGGATAGCGAGCAGAGCCAAGCTCGGAATCGTCTGCAGCAGGTTGGCCAAGAAGAACACGATGCTGTTAATCCATTTGACACGGTTATACACTAACAGGATTCCGAGAGGAATGGATACGATACATCCAAGCAATACGGATATGAACGTGATCGTCAGATGCTCCTGCAACGCAATCAATATGTCTCCGCCGCGCTCTTGGAAGAAAGTAAACAGCTCGTTCATTACTTCGCCTCCTCTTCGAGGCTCTTGCCATATTGATCAATGAGAGCCGGGTACACTTCGTTCAGATGGCTGACGATACTGCCCCGTGTCAACAGTCCTGCCAAGCGTCCTGTTTCATCTACCACAGCCAGGTTCGATAATCGATGATTCGTCATCATCTCTACTGCTTCAGGCAGCGAGGTCCCAGGAGCAACTTGATACCCAATCGGACGCATCACATCCTGAACCGTCTTGTTCTCACTGCCGAATTCACTTAGAACGCGATAAATCGAAACGATCCCAAGCACCTTCCGGTAGCGGTCAACCACGAACAAGGTATCCACTCGGCGCGCCTCCATAATCTTGATCGCTTCTGCCAAGCCGCGATTCGGATAGATCGTCGCGGGCTGCGTGACCATAACATCGTCAACCGCAGTCATCCGCATAGGCTCGCCTTGAACGGTATCTTCAACCTGTTTCTGTCCGATAAAGGTACGAACAAAGTCATTTGCAGGATAACGGAGTATGGTCTCAGGCGATCCAGACTGCACAATCTCCCCATCCTTCATGAGGATGATCGTATCGGCTAACTTAATCGCTTCATTCATATCATGCGTAACAAAGATGATCGTCTTATGCAACTCTTCCTGCAGACGAACCAGCTCATCCTGCAGCTGCTCACGGCTGATCGGATCAAGCGCGCTGAACGGCTCATCCATCAATATAATATCCGGGTCCGCGGCCAAAGCGCGGATAACACCGATCCGCTGCTGCTGCCCTCCGCTTAATTCAGAAGGATAGCGATCACGATAAACTGCCGGATCCAGATTGACCATGTTCAACAATTCATCTACACGCTGATCTATTTTACTTTGATTCCATTTCATCAGATTAGGAACAACGGCGACATTTTTAGCGATTGTCATATGGGGGAATAAGCCAACACTTTGGATGACGTAACCGATTCGGCGTCTAAGCTCAACCGGGTTCTGAGTGGAGATATCTTCACCATTAATCAGGATGGTTCCACTGGAGGGGGTAATCAGGCTGTTGATATGCTTCATCGTCGTTGATTTACCACAGCCGCTCGGTCCAATAAGTACAGTTAACTCCCCTTTATTAATCGTCAGATTAATATCTTTGAGAGACTGAAAGCCATCTTCATAAATCTTATTTACCTGCTTAAATTCAATCATAATCCTCTCACCTCTACTTTTATTGATCACAGTTTACCCAATATTTGCGATTAAACATTCTCCTGCCAAGCTAATCACTACAGGACTCTTTCTAGATGTTCCATCTCGATTATAAGTACCGTTCATGTCCTGGTAGATCATCAAACCATGAAGCACCTTCAGGGCAATCCAGAGTCATAAACTTCCCATAATTTCCGTTCTTCGATTGATGAAACTTCAAATAGGCTTTGCCATCTTCGATCGCCAATATCTCAATCTTGCCGGACGCATGACTCATGGACAATCTAACCCGCTTACCAAGCCCCGAGGTTCGTGCCTTCGCCTGCTCCACAATTTCATATGCACGCTGCAAGGACAAGACAAAGTCAGAATTGCCCGCAACTGGACGATTGATAAAAAAGTAATACGGTGTAACACCAGCCCATGATAATTGGTCAAGTAGTTCACTCAACACCGCTGGATCATCATTAATCCCCTTTAATACAGGCGTCTGATTCACCACGATAACACCAGCGCTATGGAGTGCATCAAAGGCTCGCTTCGCTTCAAGAGTAATCTCTCGCGGATGGTTGATGTGCGCCATCACATAGATCCGCTGATCTACACTCGAATTCTCACGAAACACCTGAAGCAGCTCTTCATCTTCATAGATCCGCATCGGATTAAACACCGGCAGCTTGGAGCCGAATCGCACAATCTTTACATGCTCGATACTGCGAAGACGTTCCAATATCTCACGAATCTTCTTCGTAGAGAGAATAAGGCTATCCCCGCCCGTGAGCAGCACATTGTTGATCTCAGGATGCTGTTCGATGTAAGCTAGGCCCGGCTCTACATTCAATGAAGCCTCATTCACATCATTGCGGAACAAGCGTTTACGGAAGCAATAACGACAGTAAGCGCCGCACACCTCCGATACAATGAGAAGCGCCGTTGTTCCATACTTGTGCTGACATCCAGGTGCTACATAATTGGCATGCTCATCAGATGCATCCCAACGTCCATACTCCAACAGCTCTCCTTCATTCGGAATGACGAGCTTGCGGATAGGATCATGTTCATCGTTCCAGTCGATCAAGCCAAGGTAGTAATCATTCACGCGGAACACGAATTTCTCCGTGATCTGTTTGAGCTTAGCGCGCTCCTCCTCGGGAATAGCAGTAATTCGATCAATCTGCGTAATGTACTTTGGTTGCGGCATTACGATCGCCCCTTTACTCAAGAATTGGCTTACTCAGTCCTTCTCTTTCAAGTGATGTGCGGATCATCATGATGATCGGTGATTGGATTCAGTCTAGATGCGTCTTGACTGAGACGGGGGGGGGGAAATGGTTCTTTCTTGCTTGCAGAAGATAATACTGTTGCGGGTCAACAGAAAAAGACCCCAACACAAACAATGACTCATCGGTCATTGTTGTGAAATAGGGTCAGCAAAATAATAAAACCCGAATAAAGATTCGGGTCATGGTGATATGTTCATAATTGTGATGTGACCCATCTCCTGCAAACGAGGTTAGCTGACGGACTCGGAAAAGATGGTTTCCTACGCATTGCTGCGACTAGCCCCACTGATTGGTTCCCCCGCTTCCCATTGCTGGGAATTAAGCGTACTTCTATGCTATATGAATATTGACATATTGTCAACATGATTACCACTCAATATTTTCCAGCAATGCAAAATACGAGCACCCCAACGAGTGCTCGCCACTTTCTTATCAAGGAAATTTAACTTATGATATTCGCCTCTAAACTTAATCTTTAGTCGCTTTAGTCCAGAAGCCTCCGTGGAATTGAGTAGGTTCAAGTGTAATGACAAACGCCTTCGAATCAATCTCGATAATCGATTGATACAACTTCTTCTGGTTCTTGCGTCTCGCTAACACTTCCAGCACGAGCCTGTCTCCATCGCGACCTTGACCAATCCATGTGGTAACGCCATAACCTAATTTACGCAGATGCTGAGGTACTTCGCTGAACGGATCGTTTACGATAACTCGCATCGTAACATATCCGAGCGCTAGCTTCCCTTCGATCCAAGAACCTGCTAATACACCTAAGCCGTATCCAAGTGCATATACGATCAGGCTGATCGGCTGATCCAAATATTTCAGAACCATATTCAAGCCAAGCACATATATCGTAATTTCTACACAGCTTAGGACAGCAGCATAATACTTTTGGCCTTTCAGTGTCAGAATCATGCGCAAGGTGAAGAACGCGACGTATACGATTTGTATGCAAAAGATCGATAATAGGATAGTAAATATAACCTACATCTCCTTCAAGTTTATACATTTGTTGTATTACATACGTTAACCGTTAGTGCGCTTCTTCAAACCTGGAGTCGTAAGTATGATGTTTCCGTTAGTCATGAGGAGTGATTCCTGCAATGTCGTAGAGAAGCTCCATTCGCAGATGCTCGCGCACTGTATCAGCCAGCCTGTCAAAAGCCTCTTCTTGTCGATTCACAAAGCTAATACAGCTATTGAGCGGCAATAAACCCTTCCCTTCCCTCAGCTGATTAAGCCACGCACGGCGAAAATGATCATTATGAAATATACCGTGCACATACGTTCCCCAAGCTTTCCCATCTATCGAGGCATAGCCATCGCCAAAGGCTTCTCCAGCGCCTTGAAGTATGAACAAAGGACCTGCGGCTTTCTCGCTCATATTTACCGTTGAGCGCCCCATATGAATTTCATAGCCTGTTATCTTCAACCCCACTAAGTGTTCCTTGTCGGTTAGATTTCGACTTACCTCGCCATACACACGCTCAATCTTCTTCTCCGCGTAGAAGCACGTTTCTATCGGCAGATAACTCAAGCCCTTCACGACCGTCCCCGGTTCAGCCTCAGCACCATCTGGAACACTTATTAGATTGCCTAGCATTTGATAGCCACCGCAGATTCCAACCAGCTTCGCACTGCGGTGAACCTGTACCTCAATTGCCTGCTGTATCCCCGTTTCTCGCAGAAAGCGCAGATCCTCAATAGTGCTCTTCGTTCCTGGCAGGATAATAGCATCAGGTGTGCCGAGATCTGAAGCTTGCTCCACATATCGAATTCGCACGTCAGGTTCAGCCATGAGCGGATCAACATCTGTAAAATTAGAAATGCGAGGATAACGAATCACAGCAATATCTAGCTCATAACTATCTGACTCGCTGCTAGAAATGTGCTTATTCATCTGCTCCAGTACGACGGAATCCTCAGCTTCTATATTCAGATTGCGCACATAAGGCAGCACTCCAAGTACTGGCTTGCCTGTCCGTTCCTCCAACCAGTCTAGACCAGGCTGGAGAAGAGCAACATCACCGCGAAACTTGTTGATGATAAAGCCCTTTACTCGATCCCGCTCATCAGGCTCTAGCAGCTCTAAAGTACCAACAATAGAAGCAAACACCCCGCCGCGGTCAATGTCTGCGACAAGAATGACCGGCGCTTCCGCCCATGCAGCCATATTCATATTCACGATATCGTTGTGCTTCAGATTAATCTCTGCTGGACTCCCCGCTCCTTCCATCACTACTACGTCATACTCCGACTTCAAGCGGTTAACGGCTTCCGTCACCATCACCCGAGCCTCCGGCAAAAATTGACGGCGATAATCCATCGCGCTCATATGCTGATAAGGCTTGCCATGCACAACAATCTGCGAATGCATATCACGAGTCGGCTTAATCAGCACTGGATTCATATCCGTCGTGGCAGCTATGCCGCACGCTTCCGCCTGAACCCCCTGCGCACGGCCTATCTCTTTGCCATCCAGCGTCACATATGAATTCAAGGCCATATTCTGCGACTTAAACGGAGCCACCTTTAGCCCGTCCTGCTTGAAGATGCGGCACAGCGCAGTCGTCACAACGGACTTGCCCACATCCGAGGCCGTCCCTTGCAGCATAATCGCTCGCCCTATCCCATTTGATTCCTCCACTATATAACCAACCACCCTTCATCGAGATGTGTCCCTATCCACACCATTTGACCGTTCTCCCATTAGCTCAGTAAGCATCTGAGTAAACGGGATCGTGAACCGATACTTAATCAGTCACATTAGCCAAGCATTACTCACATGCTCGCTTACTGAGTCATTGGTATAATAGGCAGACACTCTTTTATAGGCACTTGCCAGGCGATGCTTACTGGCTCTATTCCTAATAAATCGCATAAATATAACATATCATTTCAAAAAAAAGCAGAAATGCCGAGCATCATATTCATACGTCCATCTTGAAAAAGATGCATGTTTTGAATGGATGCTCATCGATTCTGCTCTCATCCGAGTGGTTCAAACTACCTGCCTCGTTCAATCTCATTATATTAATGGATATATAGCGACCTGAATCGTCAAGAGAAGGGTCAGCACCAGCTCACAAATCGCTCCGTACGTATCTCCTGTCAGTCCGCCTAGTTTGCGTACAATGGCGCGTGCCAGTACATACGCAAGCAGAGCAGCCAGCAGCAGCATGCCTGCTGTATAACCAAGCACAAGCCATATATTATGAAGCGTTTCAGGGCCTATTATCCACAACTTAACCTCCAGCAGCAGAACGGACAACAAGAGGCTCATTCCCGCCGCTCTGATCACATGTTTGGAGCTTAAACCCTGAAACAGCGAGCCAAGCCCCGACTCCGAAGCTCGCGCATAGGGCTGCTTAGCAATCGCCCACACCATCGTATAGCGGCTGAAGATAAATGGCAGCACAACGGCAATGCTCCATCGCTGCTGCTCCATCAAGCTTGCAATGAGCGACCATTGCCAGAGCAGAATGATAACGCAAGCTATGACCCCCATCGCCCCCACTCGGCTATCCTTCATGATCTCCAGCATCCGCTCACGCGAGCGATGGCTTAGTATGCCGTCGGCGGTATCCATAAGCCCGTCGAGGTGCAATCCACCCGTCATCGCAAGCATGACGAGTACGGTCAATACGGCCGCGGGCATCACCGGCAGCACCTGCATCAGCAGCCAGCCGCTGCCCCATGATACGAGGCCGACGAGCACACCGGCGAAGGGAAAGAACAAGGTGCTGCGCTTCAGCACCTCATTGGTAAACGGCACCTCTACAGGTATCGGCACTCGAGTCAGAAATTGTACTGCGGCAATCAAAGCCTGCTTGAACTGAGTCATAGCTCCACCATCCGACTCTTCAATTCAATAGGAATGCCGGCTGTCACCAGATAAACTTCCTCCGCTATTCCGGCCATTCGTTGATTCAGTCGGCCGGCTGCGTCTCGAAATACCCGCCCAAGCTTATAGGCGGGAACGACACCGTTTCCCACTTCATTGGTCACCATGACCAGCGTTCCGTTATATTTAGCCGCAGCCTCAGCCAACTGCTGAATTCGCCGCTCCACTCGAGCTGTGGAATCAGGCTCGTTCTCAACAGCTAGCAGCTCATTGGACAGCCATACCGTTAAACAATCTACCATAACCGATGGAGCCGTACATGCTGCGAGCTGCTCTGGCAGATTCAACGGCCACTCGGCTGTATCCCAGCGATAAGCCGCAGCGTTTCGTTCTGCTTGATGAAGATGGATGCGCTCTTTCATCTCCTCATCCAGCGCCTCGGCTGTTGCCACATATAAACAGCCTTCCGGCGAGCGCTTACGCATCAACCGCTCCGCGAACGAGCTCTTGCCGCTGCGAGCGCCGCCCGTTACCAGGATGATGCGCCCGCTCATTGCGCCTCGTCCTTGCCCGATACGCCAGCTTGGGCAAAAGTAGCCATCTCGCGCATAATTCGGCAAGCCGCATCAACGAGCTGGAACATCAGCACAGCGCCCGTGCCTTCTCCCAGCCGCATGCCAAGGTGCAAGGTCGGCGTAAGCTTTACCGCTTGCAGCAGCGCGCGATGGCCATGCTCATCCGATAGATGAGAGCCGATCATATAGCCCTGCGCAGCTGGCGCAAGCTTTGCAGCCACTAAAGCGGCAGCCGAGGATATGAAACCGTCGATGACGACAGGCTTGCCATTCATCGCCGCTCCGAGAATAACGCCGACCAATCCAGCGATCTCCAAGCCGCCGACTTTCGCCAGTACATCCAACGCATCATCCTTCTGCGGCTGATTAACCTCTAACGCGCGGCGCACGACATTGCATTTATGCTTCCATTGGTCATCATTGATGCCGGTACCGCGGCCAACCGTTTCTTCCGGCGGCATATCCGCAAATACGCTCATCAAAGCAGCGCTCGCGGTCGTATTGCCGATTCCCATCTCGCCAGTCGCAAACATGCTGTATCCTTGCTTCACCATGTCTGTAACGATATCGATGCCCGCTTGCACAGCTGCCAATGCCTCATCACGCGACATTGCGGGACCCTTAGCCATGTTATCCGTTCCGTGCTTTACCTTGCGATTGACGAGCTTCTCATGGACAAGCTCCGCGTTGACGCCAACATCTACGCATACCACATCTGCGCCTGCTTCGCGCGCCAGCACATTAACCGCCGCGCCGCCATGAATAAAGTTAAGCACCATCTGCGGTGTCACTTCTGCAGGGAAAGCGCTGACGCCCTCCGCGCACACACCGTGATCGCCTGCCATCACAATGACCGCTTTCTTCTCAAATGCAGGCATCGCTTCCCCCGTAATCTCAGCCAGCTGCTTCGACAGCACTTCCAGCATACCTAAGCTGCCAGGAGGCTTCGTCAACTGGTTCTGGTGGTTCATTGCCGCTTGACCGGCCTCCTTATTTAGCGGTGCGATTGAATCGGTCCAAGGATATTTGTTCATATCATCATCTCCATATGTTGTCGTTTAATATTGGTCAATTATGATGTAGTTCCATTCATTTCCGACTTCCCATTAAGACTTGCGGACGGCCGCTCTCCGGATGAGGGACAATTACGGTATCGGTCTGAAATATGCGGCTGATCAGTTGAGGAGTCATGATCTCCTCAGGCTCTCCATTTCCAATAATAACTCCTTCATGCATCACAATAATTCGATCACAGTACAAGGATGCCAGATTCAAATCATGCAGCACGGACACGATCGTCAGCCCGCATGTCTGCTGCCATTCACGCATAACGTCCATAAATTGTACTTGATAGTGAATGTCAAGATAGGTTGTCGGTTCATCCAGCAGCACGAGGCTAGGCGACTGAGCCATAAGCTTGCCCAATGCCGCGCGCTGCCGCTGCCCTCCGCTTAACTGATTCAACTGTCGATCCGCAATATCCGACAGCTGCAGCTGCTCCATAATCTGATCTACAAACGGACCGCTATCCTCACGTTCACTGCCAAACCAAGACTGGTAAGGAAAACGCCCCATCTCTACGATATCTCTTACTGTAAAATGAACGTCTGGCAGCACCTCCTGCTGGTGAACGGCCATTAATCGCGATAGCTGCTTGCGGCTATAATCATGAATCGAGGCGCCATACAGCTTAATGCTGCCGCGCTTCACTGATTCCGCACGAGAAAGGAGGGATAGAAGAGTAGACTTGCCGCTGCCGTTGGGACCGATAATCCCGACCCACTCTCCCGGATAAACTTGAAGGTCTACATCATGGAGCACTGCTTGATTGCCATATGCATGAGATACTCCATTTACATCCACTGCAGGAGTCTGAATCTCCATTACATTTTCCCTCCTCGTTTCAGCCTCTTGTTGCGAATTAATAGATAGGCAAAGAACGGCGCTCCTACAAACGCTGTAACGACCCCGAGCGGAATCTCTGTCGGTGCGAGCAGGGAACGCGCAATCGTGTCCGCCCACATGACATATAACGCGCCGCCAATCGCGGACATCGGCATCAGCAATCGATAATCAGGTCCAACTACTAATCTAAGCATATGCGGAACAACCAGGCCTACAAAGCCAATGACTCCGGATACAGACACCGCTCCCGCTGTCAGGAAGGTTGCTGTCAGCAATACAATCCATTTCGTAAGCTCCACATGAAGACCGAGATGCGCGGCTTGACGTTCACCTAGAGCCAACAGGTTCAGAGGACGCACATAAGCCAGCAGAATGATGAAGCTGATGAGGAAGAACGGCGCGATTACCGCGACATAGCTCCATCCCCGAAGCGCGAGACTGCCCATCGTCCAAAATAAAATCTCATTTACCGTTTGCTCAGACATCGCCACCAAAAATGACACGATCGCACCGAGAAATGCCTGCATGACGACACCGGACAAGATCAGGGTCTCAATCGGTAATTTTCCGTTCGTTCTGGCCATCCGAAGCACAACCAGTAAGGTCAATATCCCAGTCGCGAAGGCAACCACAGGTATGGACCATTGTCCGAGCAGACTGTACTGCAGTCCGAAATAAATGAGCACAGCCGCGCCCACAGAAGCGCCCGAGGATACACCCAGCGTATACGGGTCTGCCAGCGGATTGCGCAGCACGCCTTGAAAGGCGGTTCCCGCAACTCCTAATGAAGCTCCAACGAGCATCGCCAATACAACACGCGGGAATCGCACATTCATCATGATCTGAGCGGAAGCATCATCCCAACTAACGGGAATGAGGTCTCCCACGAAAGGAATATGATGCAGCAGAATCATCGCGATCTCGCCAAATGGCATTTTAACCGACCCGATAGCTAGACATCCAATAACGGACAAGAGGAGGAGCGTAATGCCCGCTCCCCCTGCCATGATGCTGTTTCGCCGCAAGCGGCGCGATGTTGTTTCGCTGTTGGGTGTCATCGTTACCACATCCAATCTATTTTACGAGATCCGGGTAGATCGCTTTCGCAACTTCCTTCAAGCCGTCAGCCAAGCGCGGTCCCGGACGACTAATAATATTCGTATCAATGCCAATCACTTGTTTGTCTTGAATAGCCTTGATGTTGGCCCAACCGCTGCGGTTAGTAATGATCTCCTCAAGCGGCTTCTTGGAATCAAAATCAACCATACCGTCAGCATACAGAATGACGTCAGGATTGCCTTTGATCACATTTTCCTCGTTAAGTTGAATCCAACCTGGTTCACTTGCTGCCACATTTACGCCGCCGGCAATTTCAATCACTTCGTTCATGAATTCGCCTGAACCAACCGTCCAGCCTGGAGCATACTCAATGTATACTTTCTTCTTCTCCTTAACATCCTTCACAGCCGTTTGAACTTCGTCACGCACCTGCTTCATATGGTCGACAACAGCCTTGGCTTGTTCTTGATGGTCTGTAATCAAGCCATACTGTTCAATGCTGGCGATCACATCATCGTAAGTCTTAGGTTCTACCTTGAAGATCTTGATGCCAAGATCGCGGAACTTTTTAACTGCTTCCTCACTCATGGATACACCTGTAAATACGATATCCGGCTTAGCCGCAATAATGGCTTCTTCGTTAGGCTTCGTAATGTCGCCCATCTTCGGCTTAGTCAGCGCTGCTTCCGGGTAGTCATCATAATCGGATACGCCCACGATTTCAGCATCCAAGCCTATAGCAAATAAGGCTTCCGTCTCAGCAGGTGATACAGACACGATTCGCTCAGGCGCTTTCTCAAATATGAACTCTTCGCCTGTAGCGTCCTTCACCGTCAATGGGTAAGTTGTCTTCAGCGCGTCAGGAGTTTTCTGTTCCTGCTGCGGTTGTTGCGTTGTCTCTTGTTTGCCGCTTGTTTCATTCGGAGCTTTCTCTTCCGTTGCTCCGCACGCTGCCAATGTCACGGCCAGCACGAGTGTCATCAGCACGCCTAGCGAGCGGTTCCACCATGTCTTCACGTCGTTCATCCTCCCCTTTTATAGTCCATATTCTGCTGCGCATGGCAAGCTACGGACCAACGTATCCGGTTCGATAAGATTGTGTACTCAACGTCCTCCATATGAACATGAAAAGATCCCTGCCTCGCGCTAGGCGAAACAGGGATCATCGTCATCCAATGGATTGCCGGTGCGTCAATGACTGATTCTCGCATCTGAGCAAGAGAGCTCTATGGCGCATGAGCGGCTGGTTGACGTATTCCTTTCCGCGAAGGATACTTGTCGTCTCGATTCAGGCAGGTCTCCTGACTTACGGGATGCTGCTATGCGCTCGCCTTCCCATCTCAGCTTGGAGACAGTGGCACAAGAGCGCATCACCCGATTCACAGTGGCGGGACCGTGCCGGATTTGCACCGGCTTCCCTTTTCACTTTCTTCCGACAGCATGAAGCTTGCCGAACAGAAAGACCTGAATTCGTATATATACGATTGTCCGTACTTGATATGAACTAAGGTATGATTATAGGCTATATATATCTCCTTAGCAAGTATATCTTGTAAAATGTTTGGCTGCAGGACATGGGCGAGCCGCTCACGGCGATCAGCGCGTGAGCGGCGATCAGCGCGTGAGCGGTTCGGTGCGCAGAAAGCGATAGCGCTTGCCCTGCCGCTGAGCGACGATGACGAAGCCGCCTCCCGTAGGGGCGGGCACGTCCCAGAATGACGCCGCCGGCCATGCCATGCTGTGCAGGCGGCGAACGACCCCGCCGTGCGTCACGATGAGCACGGCGATCGGCGGCCGCGCGCGGCGACCCTGGCGTGGTCGCGGCGCGCGGTGGAGGCGGGCGCGCTCCAATATGGCGCGCCAAGCCTCCTCGGTCCTGGCCGCGAATTGCTGCCAGGACTCGCCGCCTGGCGGGATGACGGCTGTCATGTCATCCAGCCAGGCGCAGTATTGGGCGTCCGCCTGCAGGTCCGCATAGGTGAGGCCCTCCCAGCGGCCGAAATCCAGCTCGCGCAGGCGGGCGTCCACCACCGCGCGCAGCGGTGCGGTGCGGGGTGAGACGCGCTCGAGCGTCGCGATGCAGCGGCGCATATCGCTCGCGAATGCGAGCGGGCGCTCCGCGGCGAGACGCCGCCGCGCGGGGGCGAGCGCTGCCTGCGCCTCCGGCAGCAGCGCCGCGTCGGTGCGGCTCACGTAGCGCCGCTCCGCGTTCTCGCGCGTCACGCCGTGGCGCAGCACCGCGATGCGCACCACTTGCACGCGCCGGCTCACAGCAGCCACCCGCCGCGCGCAAGCAGCACGGCGAGGCCCGCCGCCGCGAACAGCAGCGACGAGCCGCGCAGCAGTCGGCACGCCGCAGGGATATGGCGTGCCGCTAACGTCTCAACGGGCTCACCCATATAGGCGCGCAGGCTGCGTACGCCTTTGTACACATTGTAGCCCCCAAGACGCACATGCAGCGCGCCCGCTGTCGCCGCTTCCGGCCAGCCGCTGTTCGGGCTTGGATGCTTCCCTGCATCGCGCAGCGCCATGCGCAGCGCGCCCTTGGCATCCCCTGCCCGGTACAACCAAGCGGCTAGCGCTATAAGTACCGCCGTCAGCCGTGCGGGAATCCAGTTCGCGACATCATCCAGTCGCGCCGAGGCATACCCTAGGTTCTGGTACTTTTCATTCTTGTACCCTACCATCGAATCAAGCGTATTGACCGCGCGGTAAGCCATCGCAAGCGGTGCGCCGCCGATCAGCGCATAGAATAGCGGCGAGATCACCGCATCAACAATATTCTCTGCCACAGTCTCTACTGTGGCCCGCACTACCTCCGGCTCGTCCAGCTCCGCTGTATCACGGCCGACGATCATCCCAACTTCACGGCGGGCGCCTTCCATATCGACTTCCGCAAGCCGGCGGTATACCGCCATGCCCGCATCCTGAAGGCCTTTAACCGCGATCGTCGTGCCGATCAGCAGAGCTTCAACGCCCCACGCGAGCCACGGTTGCACGGCGTGAAGCCCCCACAGCGCCAGCCACGTCAGTCCGAAAGCACCGCCCGCTATCACTAGCGGCAGCAGCGCACCCAGCGGCTTGAGCGCGGATTCGCTTGGCGCGATGCGCCGCACCAAGCGCTCCATACCCGTGATCCCCCGTCCCATCAAGATGACGGGGTGCGGGATCCACCTGGGATCGCCGACTATCCGGTCCCATACATATGCAGCTATCCAGATCCAAGCAGCGCTGTTCATTCTTCACCACCGCTGCCTTCATTACCTGGCTTCCGCTCCTCCGCGTGTGGAAACAGCTCTGCATCCTCTTCGAACTGAGTCGCTGCCGCTTCCTTTACCGTTCTATATACGAGCATGCCTAGCGCATTCCCTAACGTAGTCGCTGTGCCAGCATACTGGTGCTCCGACGTATATCTGCCGCTGTTATGTACCGCTATCGCAATCGCATCCGTCGTCGTTCCTGTCGCGGACAGCCCTGTCTCTCGGTCTAGGATGCCGAGATCCAGCAGTGCGGCTGTCTTCGCCTCCGTAATCGTGATCAACGCGTTGAATATCGCGCTCTCATGCACCAACCCATCCAGCACGATCATAATGTTAATCGTGCCCGGCGCATGCCGCTTCCCTCCTCTTTGCTGCCGATGTTCGCGTCCACGCACCTGATCCTGCGGAGTTATATAAGCAGAATACGTCTCCCGCTCCACTCCAGCGCGCGCCGCATTAGACGTACCGGCTGATGAACAGCACAGAATTGAGAATTGGTCACCTTTGAGCTCGTCAACAGACATATGCGTCACTTTAGCAGCGGTTATCAAACCAACCGTATCGTTCGGCTCGTACCCCCACTGCTCACACTGGTTCTGCATATGCTGCACAGGATCACTGCAATCGAAAAAGCGATCCACCATATAATTGACGATTCGCGTGCCTGTCGAATTACCTCCGTGTAATACCGCGCTACTGTATATCTTTACCCTCTCTGTCCATTCAACGGAAGCATGGGCATCGCGCCATACCACACGCACTCCCGGCAGATGCTTTGCGTCATAACATTTCGTTCCGTTCCGATAAGGCTGCACTCCACTTCCCCCTTAATTGCTCTATGACGATGATTCTTCAGCTATTGTTCTGTAGACTAGCCTTACAACTCGAACACCTGTCGCATCGTACGGATCAGCTGCTCATTATCTGCTCGATCCTTCACCGCTAAGCGAATATGCCCTTCCGACAAACCATTGTACATCGCACAGCTGCGGATCAGCACTCCGCGCTGTCCAAGCACAGTCTGAAGGGAGCTGGCTGTCCACGGTGCCGGCACTTCACATAATAGATAATTCACCTCGCTCGGCCACACCCGCAGTCCGAGCTGCTCCAGCTGCCCGCTCAGCCATTTGCGTTCTGAAGCAATGAGTTCTCGCGTATGTTGTTCGTATGCCGCTAGCTCAGCATCGCAATCGAACATGGCTTCACCCGCTGCTAGAGCTAAACCGTTAACACTCCAAGCCACTTGCTTGCCCGTCATCGCTATGATCCGCTTAGGATCAGCGATCGCATAACCGAGACGAAGGCCAGGAATGGCATAGAATTTAGTCAAGGAACGAAACACAACCAGATTCGAATGCTTCGTCACCATGGAAAGTGCAGATCGTTCTTCACCATCAGCAAGAAAATCAATAAAGGCCTCATCCACCGCCAGCACCGTTCCACAGCGCTCAGCTGCTTCAACTGTTCGCTGCAGTGTACTGACATCGTACAAGACACCTGTAGGATTATTCGGATGGCCGATAATGCATAGATCCACTTCCGCCATGAGCCGTTCCAATTGCTCAGCTGATACGCGGTAATCGTCGTCCGGATTCCCTACCAAGGATATAACTTCTGCACCATATTGACGCGACAACCCTGCATACTCGGAGAAACAAGGCTCTACAATACCTACTTTCGCAGGTCGCTCTGCTAGAAGCAGCAGTGCCATACATTCCGCCGCTCCGTTTCCGATCAAGAGGGAAGCAGCGTCCACTCCGAGTCGAGCCGCTAATTTCTGCTTCAAACTGCGGTGCCCAGGGTCAGGATAGCGTATGATCCACTTGATCGCTTCTTCCATTACCCGGAGCACTTGAGAAGGCGGACCTAACGGATTAATATTCGCGCTGTAATCGAGGAACCGTTCCTCTTGTCCGCCGTATGCCGTTGCAGCGCTCCATATATCCCCGCCATGTCCATAGCGTTCCAAGTCATTCATACTGCTGTCCACCCCTTCTTCGATTCACGCTATATGTCACCGTTATTCTAATCTGAACCTGAATTGATTTCAACGAAATGCCGAAAAACATTGGTCAATTGCACACTGTATCCGTTCTAACGGTTCATGTATAATGAGCCTAAATCTTTGATATGATTACTAGACTATTGATCGGATTGTGTCCGATCGTGCAAGGGGGGAACCGCAATGTCGGTACACCAGAAAACTTCTTGGTCGTCGCTCTCGGCAGCCATAGCTGTGACGATATATTATGCGGTTACTCTAATATTTACGTTCAAAGGCAATCTTGGACTTTACAGCACGGAGATGATGGCTCTGGCGCGCAATGTATTTGGTATAGCCATCGTATTTCAAGCGGTTATGTACTTTATCAATTTCGTATCGAAAGATGAACCTGAAGAGAAAGAAATAGCACGCGATGTTTCCCTGCGTGCGAATAAAGCAGCGCTCACATTTCTGGTTTTGACGGTAGCTAGCTGCGCTTTCTATCTTATATACGTATCCGATACTCAGACACCTCTTCTAAATCCGCTCATTAGCGCCCATCTTTTGGTCAGCGTATTGCTGGTTGCCTGGATCGTGAAACATGCCTCCGAGCTCGTCATTTACCACCGTTCTTACTCGATGACCAGCCTTGACAAGCATTCTTAAAGCCTTATCTTGAAAGCGATTACTTTTATCATTCACCAACAATTGGCAGCACAGCAGGTTCAGAGACTCTCTCTGGCTGCTGTGTTTTTTCATATCCTGCAGCGTGACAACCTTTTCCTTTTGGGCGCAAATCGTTTACAATAAAGAGACCGCATAAAGGAGGTCCAACTATGAAATTCATTGATAATCAAGGCATCACGGATCCGCGTATCAATCTCGCGATCGAGGAGTTCGTATTGAAGCATCTGCCTATGGATGAAGATAGCTATTTGCTGTTTTATATAAACGAGCCATCCATTATTATTGGACGTAATCAGAACACAATCGAGGAGATTAACGCCGATTACGTGAAAGACCAGAACATTCATATCGTTCGACGCTTGTCCGGCGGAGGCGCAGTCTATCATGACCTCGGCAACCTGAATTTCAGCTTTTTGACGAAGGACGACGGCGAATCGTTCCATAACTTCCGCAAATTCACGCAGCCTGTAATCGATACGCTTCAAAGCATGGGTGTTAATGCCGAATTAACGGGACGCAATGATATTCAAGTCGGCGAGCAGAAAATATCCGGCAACGCTCAATTCTCCACCCGCGGCCGCATGTTCAGTCATGGGACATTGCTGTTCGATTCTAAGATGGACAATGTCGCATCTGCTCTCAAAGTGAAACAGATGAAGATTGAATCGAAGAGCACCAAGTCCGTACGCGCTCGTGTAGCGAATATTGCCGAGTTCCTCAATGAGCCGATGACGATCGAACAGTTCCGAGCAACCATCCTGCGCCATGTATTCGGTATGGAGCCTGATCAAGTGTCGCAGTATAAGCTGACCGAGCAGGACTGGGAGAAGATCCATGCGATCTCCGAAGAAAGATATCAGAATTGGGATTGGAACTACGGGCATTCGCCGAAGTTCAACGTTCAGAACGCGAAGAAGTTCCCAGCTGGCATCGTAGATATTCGATTGGATGTAAAGGACGGCCGCATCGAAGGCGCTAAAATATTCGGTGATTTCTTCGGTATCGGGGAAATCAGCGATGTTGAAGCAAAGCTTGCAGGAGTTCGCTACAATGAACAAGCGCTGCAGGAAGCACTGGCTGAGATTGATGTTAAACATTACCTTGGCAATATCGATCGCGATGATTTCGTACAGCTGCTCCTTCTACAGATCTAATCCGCTTTACTAAAGGCTCTAATCCACCTCTGGCTTGCCAAGCAAGGGTGGACTAGAGCTTTTTAATGCTCTTGTCCACATGCTCATGAAGCTGCTTTTCTTTACTTCATGACTGAAGTGTCCAATTTTTCCTTGTCACCTTCCTCGCTTGTTCGATACAATGTTATGAACAGTATGAATTTGTAAGTTTATTGATAAGGGAGTCAAGATCATCATGAAGCGTTCGTGGATTGCCGACCTCTGCTTATTGTTCATCGCCTTTATCTGGGGGTCTACTTTTATCGTAGTACAAGCTGCAGTACAGATTCTGCCGCCTCTTACCTTCAACGCCGTCCGCTTTCTTGGCGCGGCGTGCTTATTTATTCTATTCATATTGATCTCGGATCGCAGCCTCAAGCGTTTTAAGAACCGACAGTTGCTGCTGCACGGTGGTATTCTAGGGATCATATTATTTGGAGGCTATGCCTTCCAGACAATCGGACTGCTGCACACGACAACCACGAATACCGGTTTTATTACCGGCTTATCTGTCGTTCTCGTCCCCTTCTTCACTATGTGGATGAAGCGCAGTAAACTCTCTATACAGACCTGGATCGCTGCTGCCATTGCCTTATTCGGTTTATATCTGTTAACATTCAATGGGGCAAACATGTCTTGGAACAAAGGGGACATGCTCGTATTCCTTTGCTCCATCTGCTTCGCCCTGCAGATTGCCGTAACCGATAGATTCGCCAGCCTGCACGACACACTGACGCTCGTAACAGTCCAGCTTGGCATCGTTGGTGTACTCGCCACGATCGGCGCGCTTCTGTTTGAACCGCTGCAGTCGCCTAGCGCCTTACTGCAATCCATGTCCGAACCACTTGTCTTGGGCGCTTTGCTCGTATCGATCGGATTATCCACAGCATTTGCTTTTCTGGCGCAAACGTGGGCGCAGCAATATACTTCTGCATCCAGAGTGGCGATCATTTATGCCATGGAGCCTGTATTTGCCGCGATTACAGGTGTAACCTTTGCCAATGAGCAGCTCGGAGCGTATGCTTTAGCCGGATGCGCGTTAATCTTTGTCAGTATGGTCACTGCGGAATTGAAATGGAAGCCGAGAAAGGTACAATTAGATATAGAGAGATAAAGATACACATAAGGAGAGATTCGATATGAATTACAAATTAATCGCGATTGACGTAGATGATACGCTGATCACGGATGAAAAAGTAGTAACAGAGGGCACAAAACGCGCTCTGGAGCAGGCTATTGCACAAGGCACGCACGTTACGCTGGCTACTGGACGTATGTACGCTTCTGCCCGCAAGATCGCCATGCAAACAGGCTTGAATGTACCGCTTATTACCTACCAAGGCTCCTTGATTAAAAACATTATGGACGGCGAAGTTTTGTACGAGTGCGCCGTACCGGATTCAGCGGCTCGCAAGCTGCTGCAGTACTGCGAGGAGATCGGTTTGCACCTGCAGTTGTATATTAATGACGAGCTGTATGCCCGCGAGGACAATGAGCAGCTTCAAGGATATGTCGGGCTTAACAACATCCCGTACAAGATTGAGCCTGACTTGGACAAGTTGTTAGCTACACCGTCTACGAAGATGCTGATGATTGATACGCCGGAGCGTTTGGATGAGCTGACACCAGCGATCCGTGAGCTGCTTGGGCCAGAGGTCCATATTACAAAGTCGAAACCGCATTTTCTCGAGGTAACTCATCGTGACGGTACTAAGGGTAACGCGCTTCGCTTCTTAGCTAAGCACTTTGGCTGCTCCCTAGAGGAAACGATCGGAATCGGTGATTCCTGGAACGATCATGACTTGATCGAGACAGCCGGTCTTGGTGTTGCTATGGCTAATGCCGTACCGACTCTGAAGGAAGCTGCAGATTATGTCACGCTCTCCAACAATGAAGAAGGCGTACGTCATGTAATTGAGAAGTTCGTACTGCAAACGAACCCATCCTAATAGCACTTCAACTATCCGCAACTATAACAATAAGCCTGAACAGCTGGACGAAAAGGTCCACTGTACAGGCTTATTTTTAATAACTGCTGCAATTGGCAGTACCCCAGCTTCATTTTACTGGAACATATACCAGATCAAATAACACAACAGCACGCATACCCACGAAATAAATCCAAAGATAACTACGATCTTATTCTCACTCCAGCCATACTTTAAGCTAAAGTGAAAATGAATCGGCGCCATGCGAAACATGCGCAGCTTCGTCCGCTTATAATACCAAACCTGCAGGATAACCGATAACTGCTCAGCAAAATATACGAGGAACAATATCGGTACGAGCAGCTCTACCTTTTCAATTACCGCAAGAAAGGACAACGACCCTCCGATAGCAAGTGAGCCTGTATCCCCCATGAAGGCCCTGGCGGGATGAATATTGTAGATGAACAGTCCGAGCAAGCACGCGATCATCACTAACGAGAAGACCTTTACCTCGCTATGTTCAGAGATAAGGAAGAAGAACAAATAAGTTGGTATCGCCACATTGATCAGGAGACCGTCCAAGCCGTCTGTAAAATTAATCGCGTTAGCTGAACCAACGATAAACAGCATCATGATCACGACATATAAGAAGATCGGCAGCTCCATCACCAATGTCTGGCCAATCATAATCTCGGATGTGATTCCGAACTGCGTCATCAATATGTATAAGAGCACGGCTGTGAAGCTGAATTGGAACAGGAGTTTCATTTTCCCTGAGATGCCTGAAGGATCTTGAAACACCGCCTTCTTCACATCATCCATAAATCCGATTGCGCTGAATAAGATAAAGGTTGCTGCTATAAATAACATCAGCGGCTGCGGATGAGTGATGACAGAAGTGATAACTCCAACGAGCAAGATAATTCCCGCCATCAAAGGAGTTCCGCGTTTTGCCTGATGGTCAGGCGGAAGCTCAACACGAATCGGCTGCGTCAGCTTCAACGTCCGAAGTCCCCATATGAGAAGCGGCATTAACGCTGCAACGAGCAAGAAAGAAAGACTAGATACTCCGAATATAACTGAATTCATCACATATTCTCCCCAGTGAATAATGATTTACCTTATGTTATGTTCTAATCGGTCATCTTATTAAGTATTTTTCCATATTTAATGCATCGTTATTTCTGTACATATACTGATTCGCAGCAAGTCGAGCATTTCCTTCATAGTTTGAGCTTTTTTTCTGTATCATTGCTTCAAACGACCATGAATCAGACCTCGATCGTTAAGCCCGCATATGACAATTGAACGCTATCTGGCAGCAAGTAAGGCTCTCGAATATCCACACCATGCGACATATGGGTAAATACAGTTCTCACAGGCTGAATTTCTTGAATCAATGCTGATCCTTCTATCATGTCATAAACCGAGCGAGTTTCATATGGGTATGGCTCATGATAGTAACTGGTGCCCAAGATCAATACATCAAGTCCTCTCATATATTCCAATTCATTCACGCTCAAACCTATCGCATCAGAAGCATATAACCAGCTTAATGTATGTCTTCCTTCGGAAGTTGTGCTAGGCTCCGATCGTTCCAATCGGTATGCGTATGAATATCCGTTCTTGCCGTGATTGACCCGAATCGGTGTTATCGACCATTCATCCCACTGCCATTTGTCTTGGATCGAAATGAATTGGATGTGACGTTCAACCCATGGATACATGCGTTTGATCAGATCCAATACCTCTTGCGGCGCTATAACATTCCCTCTGCACTTGGTCCATCTGCATACGTCGGCATATGCAGGTATTCCTGCGATATGATCATGATGAGCATGTGTGATCAATATATCCGGCAAGAAGCGCAGACCCGTCATTTCCATTTGCAGCGTCCAATCAGGACCGCAATCGACCAATAACCGCTTATCGCCTTTATATAAGAGGATGGAAGAACGCAGTCTGCGATTGACTCCTGTCGTGCGTGCCTCACTGCAGACATTGCATTCACAATATACACGAGGCACCCCTAATGAATCCCCTGTTCCTAAAAATGTACACCGCCAACGATCATCCGTTTCTAATACGGAAATCGATGATAATTTCATTTTTGCCACTTCCTCTTCACTCCAACTTTTGGTACATTCTGATTGAAACATATTTCGTTTACGCATTTATCTGGTTTGTACTATAATGATTCATAAGCGTCATGTGGACAATATCCATGTTAGCATTAATAATGCGCCTTATTCATCAAACAGATATAAATAATAGGGGTTAGACTCATATTAATTGATTTATTATCCTATCCGCAAAGGAGCAGGTACATATGGAGTTCAATACCCAATCCGACAATGTTGAAATTGTCGCACATCGCGGCTATGCCGCACTCTATCCCGAGAACACGATGGCAGCGTTCCGGCGTTCGCTGGAGCTCGGGGCCGATACGATTGAATTGGACATTCACTACTCAAAAGAGGGGATTCCTGTCGTTATTCACGATGATACGCTTGATCGTACGACGACTTCGTCAGGGAGCATCCGCAAGCTGTCGCTTCAAGATATTCGACAAGCTGATGCGGGAATCAAGTTCAGTCCTGAATTCGCCGGCAGCCAAGTCCCGCTTCTTGAAGAAGCGTTGGACTTATGTTCCGGGCGTGCAGGCTTGCAGCTCGAATTGAAGGAAACGATAACTGAGAGCGAAGGCCGAGCTCTGCTCCATCTATTGAAGGTTCATGACATGCTCGAGCATACGATGATTATTTCGTTTATTTTTCCTAATCTGACGTTAATGCGTGAGCTTCACCCTCACATTGAACTGGGCTTCTTAACCGATAAGCGCGAATCTTTGCAACCATTGCACCAATTAGGCCATGCAACCTGCTGCTTCAGCAGCTCGCTCGCTATGAATCATCCCGATATGCTGGAGGAAGCAACCTCGCTCGGTATCGATCGGGCGGTATGGACTATACGTGATGAAGAGACAGCCATCAAGCTCTACAAGCTTGGCATACGTCGCTTAACCTCGGATATCCCGTTAACACAAGAAATGTTTACCTCGATCAGATCATAACGCAATAAGCCAGCGGCTCCTGATATGCTCCCATCATAGTAGACAGTAGATAAAACAAAAACTTCTACTGCTACAATGATGGGAGTTTTTCTGATGT
>NZ_JBYTDY010000004.1:0-125495 GCF_058791835.1 Paenibacillus sp. EB106-04-04-XG159
TGTGGCGGAATGGCAGACGCGCGCGACTCAAAATCGTGAGGGAAACCGTGGAGGTTCGAGTCCTCTCACCGGCACCACTTATTACAGATAAGTATTTCACAGTCAGTCGACTGATGGAGTGCTTTTTTTTTTGTTGCAGCAGCATATCAGATGCCTTATTTATGAGCTGTATAAAATGCCCCTATTGGACAATAGTCGATGACTAATCCAATAGGGGCACAGTATTAATAATGAGTGCTTGAGCTTATTCTTGCGTAGGAGTCATTGCATCAGCAGCAATGACAGTCTTAGGCTCAACTGGCGCTGGTTTCGGCTCTGTTAAGTTCTGAATCATATCTACAATGTCAAGACCGGATACTTGTTTAATCATCTGAGGTGCTGTCGCCATCAATTGGGTTACATAATTGCTGATTCGATTAGCCCCTTCACCATTGCCGGTATCTACCACAGTTATATTATCAATCGATTTGAGCGGCTCTGCGATCTTAGATGCCAGCTCTGGAAGCATCTTAACGACGATATCAAGAACCGCAGCCTCTCCGAATACATTAAATGCTTCAGCAAGCTTCTGCTTCGCTTCCGCTTCCGCAATACCGCGCAAGCGGATAATATCCGCGTCTGCCGTACCACGAGCGCGATCAGCATCGGCAATCGCAAAGCCTTCGAGACGCTTCTGTTCAGCCAACGCTTTCGCTTCAGCTTCGATACGATACTGCAAGGCATCAGCTTCTAGCACTTTCCGTGATTTTTCAGCTTCAGCCGATTGAACTACTGCATAACGCTCAGCATCGGCTTTCTTCTTCACTTCGGAATCGTACTGTTTCTCACGACGCAGAATTTCTTTTGTTTCGAGATCAATCTCACGTTCCTTACGAACCAATTCAACTCGCATCTGCTCTTCGACCACACTCTGCTTGGAGCGCGCTTCTTGAATGTGATAAGCCTGGTCAGCTTCTGCTCGAGCCATATCTTGTTCACGTTTGAATGATGCGACCTTCAGTTCCTTATCCTTGCTGGCTTCGGCCACATTCGTGTCACGCAGCAATTCTGCTTTCTGACCTTCTTCTTCAGCCTTCGCCTTCTGAATTCGAGAGTCACGAACTGCTTCCGCTTCAGCAATGTCTGCGTCACGCTTAACTGCTGCGATCCGAGGTTTACCGAGAGCGTCGAGATATCCATGCTTATCGCGTACATCCTTGATCGTAAAGGAGACGATCTGCAGACCCATCTTCTTCAGATCCTTCGCAGCAATAGCTTGAACCTCTTGCGCGAAACGGTCTCGGTTGCGGTACATTTCCTCGACGGTCATAGAACCCAGGATTGAACGCAAGTGACCTTCCAATACTTCTTGAGCCTCTGACTTCAAGCCCTCTGTAGGCTTGCCAAGGAATTGCTCCGCTGCAGTAGCGATGTCCTCTACAGTACCACCAATCTTAATAATGGCTACTGCATCTGTCATGACAGGTACGCCTTGTTCGGTATAAACCTCTGGGGTCATAACATCCAACTTGTGCGACAATAGAGATAAGAACTGTGATTGCTGGAATATCGGCACGATAAATGCGCCGCCGCCGCGAACGATCTTCATTTTACGGCCTGATTCGTCTGTTGAAACATTTTTCGTACCTAGATATGTACCTGTTACGATCATGGCCTCATCAGGGCTAACCGTCTTGTAGCGTGCCCAGAAGGCAAGGCCAAGCACGACGATTACCCCTACAACGATGAGTGGAATAATCAAAAAATCTTGCATAGCATGACACTCCCATCATATAAAGTTTCAGAATGCGATAGACATTCTGGCTAAAACCATATTTACATATAGCGTATCATCCGTGCGAAAAGTTTGATTATGTGTGCAGCCATGGTGTGGATTCATTAGGACAATACATCGGTTTCAAGCGGTGAGACATAGACTGTGTTATCTTTCGCTTCTACTATAACAACACGTGTGTCCCGCGGGATATCAATTCCATCCCAGGATGCGGCTATATGATTCGTATTGCCGATCCCAATTCTGATGATCACCTCTCCGTAGCCTTTGGCCGGAATAGGGATGCTGACTTCGCCTATAGTGCCTTCAAGGTCTCGCATAGAGTATCCTACTGAGTTTTCTCGATTCTCCATTGGCTTTATATATAGAAAGAAGACACCAATAGAAACTACGATTGCAATCAGAATCGCTATTGCGATGATCCAGCCTGCGGCAAGTGCCGTGTATCGAGTCAGCAGGATGCCGGCAGCTCCGATTGATGTTAATCCGCTAACGAGCACTGTTGGGTTGAAGAAGGGGAGGTCAGTCTCGCCGAACAAGACTTCGATCGAATGCTCGATGACGTCGCTGAATATGAGGGTGACTAAGGCATATAGGATGCCGAATATAATCAGCCCCCAGTACAAGGTTTCCATAGCATCACTCCTGGTTGACAGGCTCCATCGTGAAGCAATCGAGACGACTGCTATGCAATGGGCTTATATGGAATTGTATACGTAACATGGAAGGCATTGGTTTCGTGAAGTGTAAGGATGTGTTCTGGCTGCGGTCTGTCTCGTTCCCCGACTTCGGTCTAGGTACAAAAACCGTCCGGAGCCTGTTTTGATGAAACGACAAACAGCCTAAAATAAAGACATAAGCAAACGATATCGAAAGGTGGTGACGGTACGATGCAAAGGAAAGGAAATACACTGGCATTACTACTTATCGGATTAGGCGCTTTCATCCTTTTGAGCAAGATGAGCTTTCTGCTCGGCGGATTGATGGGATATCTTATACCAATCGCGATTATAGCACTGGGCTACTATGGTGTAAAGGCTGGAAATTCATTCTTCGGCTGGGTGTTCATCATCATAGGTGCCATTTCACTGATCGGCAAGTTCTCTTGGTTGATCGGAATTATCATCGGGATAGGGTTAGTTGTATGGGGTATAGCGCTGCTAACACATAAAGGAAATAAGCGATATCGCTATTGAGTGAAATGAATGATGGGTTAAGGAGGTTAACGATGCATGAGTAATAATATTATAAGACGCGTTCGTGACATCACAGTTGCTACCTTGAACGAACACCTGGAAAAGTCAGAAGATCCTGTTCGCTTGATCGATCAGTTCCTGATGCAAACTCAGCAGGAGATTGGCGAAGCAGAGCGTTTGTATCAGCAGTATGTGATGCACGCTAACCAGATGAAGCAGCAATTGAAGCAAGCGATTGAATTGCGCGACCGTCGGGAGCAGCAAGCGATGGTTGCCCTTAAAGCAAACGAAGAATATGCAGCTAAGCTGGCTCTTCAAGAGAAATTAATGCACGAGGAAAAGGCGAAGAATTACGGAGAGCTGTACGATAAGAGCAAGCAAGCGATTCTTGAATTGGAAGAGCAAATTCACACGCTGAAGAGCGAGTTCCAAACGGTATATGACAAGCGTCAGATGTACATCGCCCGCATGCAAACATTGCGTCTGCAGCAGCGCATGAATGAACGCGCTGGATTCTACGGTGGGCAGCAGGTAGATAATATGTTCCGACGTCTAGACGACCGTGTAACGGACATGGAGTGGGAATCTCAGAGTTTACGAGATGTTCGCCGTATGAACGAAGGAAGTTACCGCTCGTCCTATGAGAAGGAATCCCAACTGCAGCAAGAGATGGAGCGCTTGAAGCAGAAGTTGAACCGACCTAAGGAGTGAGGTAACGCATGAATAAGAAATTGTATCGCTCTACACGCGATTCTAAGCTTACCGGTTTATGTGCCGGTATCGCAGATTGGTTGAATATTGATGCTACATTAGTTCGGATCCTGTTCGTCATTGGTGTCGTCTTCTCTGGATTCACACTATTGATCGCTTACTTCATCATCGCTTTGGTAGTTCCGAAGGAGCCGCGTTCACCATATGGACCAATGAACTATTATGGTGGTCAAGGATATTATGATCCGAACAGAAATAATTCGAACGGGTATGGACCAAACGGATATAATCCCAATAGCTACAATGGCTATAACCAAGACCGTGATCAGCACCGTAATCGTGACTACTACTCTAAAGAGTACAACCAGTCGAACAATCAAACCTCATCGATTGATTCCATGATGGATGATATCGAGAAGAAGGCTATGAAGAATGAAATCCAACAACTTCGCGAAAAGCTCGCGAAACTCGAGAAAGGGGAATAATAAAATGGGAGTATTCAAACGAATTAAAGATATGACAAAGGCATCGATGCATGACATGCTTGATAAAGTGGAGAACCCAGTTGTTATGTTGAACCAATATCTGCGCGACATGGAGGCTGAAATCCACGAGGCAGAGGTTACAGTCGCGAAGCAAATGGCAAATGAGCGCCGCATGAAGCAGCGCTACGACGAAGCAATCCGCATGGGTGCTGAGCGTGAAGCACAAGCAGAGCGCGCAATTGTTGCAGGACATGAAGAGATGGCTCGCAAATTGCTGGAAGAGAAATTGTACTTCGATCAAAAGATTCAAGAGTATGGCGATCTCCATGCTCAAGCGCATGCACAAGCTCAAGAGCTGATGCAGCAAATGCACTCGATGAAGGATGAATTCTACAAGCTGCGCAACAAGCGCAATGAACTGGTAGCTCGTGCTCAAATGGCTGAGGCTCGCAAGCAAATGTCTTCCATCAGTACGGTCCATACCATCGAAAGCGGCGGCGCATCCCGTGGCTTCCACCGTATGGAAGAGAAGATCATGCAGATGGAGGCAGAAGCAGAAGTTATGCGTGTTCCTTATTCTGCAGGCATGACAACTTATCAGCCGCCAGTTGATGTAGAGAAGCAGCTTAAAGTAGAAGAGCAGCTTGCTGCTATGAAGCAAAAGCTTGGCAAAACGGAATAAACTATTGGGGAATCCGATCGAATTATGGTATTCTTATCAATAAGGCATGCGGCGATGCGACTAGCATCGCCGCTGTTGCATCTATATCATAAACGCTTGAACTTACATCTATGAAAGTTGACAGACAGGGAGGTGCGGCTAAGATATGAATAACCGAATACTTGCCTATGTACTCATCGCGATTGGGCTATTGATCATAATTAGCAAATGGCTAACCTTCGGGACAATCGTCGCGCTGATCATGATCGTGTTAGGTATTCGTAAAGTTCAAGAGGCGGAAGGTAAGCTTGGATATATCTTGATAGGAGTC
Organism: Paenibacillus sp. EB106-04-04-XG159; assembly: GCF_058791835.1. Taxonomy (NCBI): domain Bacteria; kingdom Bacillati; phylum Bacillota; class Bacilli; order Caryophanales; family Paenibacillaceae; genus Paenibacillus; species Paenibacillus sp. EB106-04-04-XG159. Next base: position 5,159 of record NZ_JBYTDY010000004.1, read on the forward strand.
GGCGCATCGATAATCCTGCTTGAGCACCTTGCCTTATTTATCGGCCTCTTCATATTGTCCTTAGTGTTCTTCTATTATCGTTCGCAAAAGATTCAGAAGGATCAGCATGTGATGAAGCGGCACAGCCTCACAACCATGCTGAAGTGGGACCGCGAGCCGTACCAATTATCCTCACAAAGCTTATGGCATATCGTAGGGGAGAGTGATATTGACTTATCGCTGGCTATTCTTGGAGAGAAAGAGACGTCTCTGCTATTCCAAGGCGTGCTGGGAGATATGGATATTATGATTCCAGATGATGTAGGAGTTGAGATAGAAGCAACCGTTCTATTTGGACAGATTGATCTTGGTCTTGAACGAGAAACAGGCTTCTTCAATCGATGGAAGTGGCGTTCTCCTAATTATGATTCTGCCGACCAGCGAGTCAAACTGAATTTATCCTATATCGTAGGAGATATAGATATAAGACTGCATTGATAAAGGAGACGAACCGGATGAATTCGAAGAAACCTGCGAATATGGTGTTGCGTACAATTGGAGAGTCCATGTTGCTGGCATTCGTACTCTTCTTTGCCATTTCCTATATGCTGCAGTCTTCGGGATTTGTGCAGCCGTATGAAACATGGAGAGAAGGTGTATGGGCGACACTGTCGACACTTATTGTCGTCGGTTTCATTGCTCTGCTGTTCGGTTTCATTCAAGGCTACCGAATGAAGCGTAGAATTGAAGTCTTGCGCGAATCGATGCTGCTCTTGGAGAAGGGGAATCTGTCCCGACCGATGCCGGATATCGGCAATGATGAGCTTGGACAGCTTGCTGAACAATTGGAGCGAGTAAGCAAGCGTTGGGAAGAGCAAGTAACTTCCCTGCAGCGCTTGTCCACTAACAATGCACAATTAGCGGAGCAAGCACGTGTAACCGCGATCATTGAAGAGCGGCAACGATTGGCGCGAGAACTGCACGATGCCGTCAGCCAGCAGCTATTTGCGATATCGATGACAGCTACAGCTGTTAAGCGAACGTTGGGTCGCGACTTTGATCGAGCTGAACGGCAGGTCGAGCTGATTGAAGAGATGGCCTCCGTCGCGCAGTCTGAGATGAGGGCGCTGCTGCTGCATCTGCGTCCAGTTCATCTGGAAGGAAAGGGACTGGTACAAGGATTGCGTGAACTTGTGCAAGAGCTGCAAACCAAAGTTCCGATTGAGATTCATTGTGAGGTAGATGAGGAGATTCATCTATTGAAGGGTGTAGAGAACCACTTGTTCCGTATCGTACAAGAAGCGCTGTCCAATGCTCTTCGCCATTCGAAGGCGGAACGAATGGAGATTAAGCTTCAGAACCGTAATGATTCGGTGCGGCTTATGATTCGAGATAATGGGGTTGGCTTTAACTGGGATGTTCAGAAGCAAGCCAGTTATGGTCTGCGTACAATGCAAGAGCGCGTGAATGAAATTGGAGGCTCTATTCAGATCATCACTGCGCCTGATAAAGGAACACGTATCGAAATCCGGGTACCGCTAGTGAAAAATGATTCGATGTGGGGGGAGGATGAAGTTGGAGATGGGATCAATGGAGATGGATCTGAGTCTGGAGATGGAAAATGAGATAAAGGTGCTGCTCGTCGATGATCACGAGATGGTGCGTATCGGTTTGGCTGCTGTGCTGAGCACTGAGGATGGTATCGAGGTGATTGGAGAAGCAAGCAATGGAGAAGATGGTATCCGACTTGCACAGGAGTATAAGCCGGATGTCGTATTGATGGATCTGGTCATGGATGGTATGGACGGTATCGAGTCGACGCGCAAGCTGCTGCAATTGTATCCGGACTGCAAAGTCATCGTACTAACCAGTTACTTGGATGATGAGAAGATGTATCCGGTCATTGAAGCGGGGGCGTTCAGCTATCTGTTGAAAACATCTCGCGCGACAGAAATTGCCGATGCGATCCGTGCCGCGGCAAGAGGACAATCGGTATTGGAATCTCAGGTTGCCTCTAAGATGATGAATCGCTTTAGACAACCTAAGCCGGCACAGGCGGCGCACGAGCAATTGACAGAACGTGAGATGGATGTCTTGCGGCTGCTGGCTCAGGGCAAATCGAATCAAGATATCGCGGATGATCTGTTTATCGGTATTAAGACAGTCAAGTTCCATGTCACCAATATATTGGCTAAGCTTGGTGTAGAAGACCGCACTCAAGCGGCGATATATGCTTACAGGAACGGATTAAGTAAATAAACAAGAAACGACAACCCGGCAACTGGTCGCACAGTTTGCCGGGTTGTGTCGTATAAGGGGAAGTTGTATCGGGGAAGCAGGATAATTAAAAAAAGTACAGAAAGAGTAAATCGACTTGACCCAGATCCAACCCGATTGGCGAGCCGTAAAAAGAAGCGCCGAATGTATCGTCACGACCTTCTGGTCCCAATGCAGATATGGATTTCGCTGCTGAAGTCTTCTTCGAACGCTTGCCTTTTTTCTTCTTTGAAGAGTTAGGAGCACTTGATTCTTGCTGTACAGAATTCTTTTCTCCACCATTGAGAAACAATCTCCCGTTTTGGAACGCGCTCAAAGTTCCGTAATGTCTTGTACCATCCATCATGACGACGCAAACATCGCTTCCGAAACATTGTGAAATGTAATCTTCATGCAAGGGGATATTAATCATGGGAATACCTCCTTCTCTGAATATATCTGACAGCAGTGTATTCGCCGAGGGGCGGGAGTGTATAGTCAGAAACCTATAGTAGGACATTAAGGAAAGGCCTAAATTGTCATCAGGATTAAGCCGGCATAATACGTAGAGCTTGGAACCTATTGAAATGAATGGGGGAAGAAGACGTGATGCTGCAATGGAATAAGGGAGCAATATCAGCAGGCTTATGCCTGATCATGCTGGCCTGTATCGGTGGAGGGGCATACTGGAATAAAACATACTCCACCGAAAGTGTTGACCATAATAAGAAGCAAGAGCACTTGTCTGAGCGAGTTAACATGCTCCGGGTACTAGCTGATCTAACGAAAGGAAGCAGGCTTCATACGCAAGTGATGCTGCAGGGGAATTTCCCTGCTGATGGAGCAACATGGAAGTCTGAGCGTGAACGCTGGCATGAAGCCGCTGCAATAAGTGCGCCGCTGCAAGCAGTTCAGGAGCGTGGGAGAGAAGTGTATCGAGCATCCTATCAAATGTTAGGCTTGACGGCAGATGTTCTGCTCTTTCATGAGCGTACAGGACGCGGTTACTACGTCATAACTGTGAAAGGTCAAGAAGAAGGCGGACTGCGCCAGGCCGCTGCTGAAGTGGAAAGACTGGAGACAGCCCTCTATGACGCTGGCTATGTGTCTAGTTGGAATGCTACCGTACAGACGGAGGTTGATGCTGACCGCTTAGAGGCATGGAAGCGAGTGGAGGCAGCTGTGAAGGAATGGGGCCAGGCAGTACCACTTGATCGCTATGAGGATGATCGAACGATCAGCGTATCATTTGAAACAGATTACATGGGTGATGGCATCATGATGAATGGGAAGCGGGCTAATTTGCAGGTCGCGGTTCATGAGAATACCGACATGCATAAGACGCGAGTTTCATTTGGCACACCGCTCATCGCGGGTGAGTACTAGCATCCATTTTGACGGCAAAGATGGAAACTCGCTCCGTTTTATGCTAAAATGTCATCAAATTCGAAATAAAAATTGTGGTATATTAACGAAAACCTAGAGATGATGGAGAGAGATGACTGTTATGCAAAATCAAGATTCCATACTGGCCGAAGGTGCCGTCTTTTTTATATTTGGCGCTACTGGAGATTTAGCGCGGCGTAAGCTATTCCCAGCAATCTATAGCTTATACCGTGAAGGAAAGCTCGGCGAACGTTTTGCTGTCATTGGTTTGGCGCGTCGTCCTCGGAATAACGATGAATTCCGTCAAGATGTTCAAGCGTCGATTAATGAGTTCTGTCGTTATAAGATTCAAGATGATCATGAGTGGAATCAATTTGCGAAGCATTTTGAATATAAACCCCTCGACATCAATAATGTTGACGGATTCCGCGAGCTCAAGCTTCAAACGGAACAGATCGAAAGAGAGTTCAGCATTCCTGGTAATCGATTGTTCTATATGGCGCTGGCTCCTGAACTGTTTGGCAGTGTATCACATAACTTGCGTGCAGGCGGCATGCTGGAAACACCAGGCTGGGCGCGTCTCGTTATTGAGAAGCCATTCGGCTACGACCTGGAGTCTGCGAAGAAATTGAATAAAGAACTCCGTTCTGTATTTGATGAGGAGCAGATTTATCGTATTGACCACTATCTCGGTAAAGAGATGGTTCAGAATATTGAAGTGATTCGATTCGCGAATGCATTCTTCGAGCCTTTGTGGAACAATAAGCATATCGCGAACATCCAGATTTCACTATCGGAAACAGTAGGTGTAGAAGAACGCGGAGGCTACTACGATCATGCGGGCGCTTTGCGCGATATGGCACAGAACCATATGCTGCAGATGCTGACGATGATTGCGATGGAGCCGCCGAGCCGTCTGCATCCTGAAGATATTCGTGATGAGAAGGTAAAGGTGCTTCGTTCCTTGCGTCAATTCCAGACACAAGAGGATGTACACGAGAATGTGGTGCGCGGTCAATACGCGGCTGGCGCAGCTAATGGCAAGGAACTCCCAGGCTACCGTGAAGAAGACAAGGTGAACCCGGCTTCTGTAACGGAAACGTACTTTGCTGCTCGCGTATTCGTGGACAATTTCCGCTGGGCAGGTGTTCCGTTCTACATTCGTACAGGCAAGCGTCTGCCAGTGAAGACGACAGAAGTGGTTGTTGAATTCAAGAGCATGCCGTCCAATGTATATCTGGGACAGAAGCATAAGCTTGAACCGAATCTGCTCGTTATTCGAGTTAACCCTAGTGAAGGGATCTATGTGCGAATCAACGGCAAGACGCCAGGATCAGAAGGCGGCATTCAACCGCTTGCCATGGACTTCTGCCAAAGCTGTGTAGTCGGTATCAATACACCGGAAGCGTATGAACGCTTGATCTTTGATGCGGCTCGCGGGGATTCTACATACTTTACACGCTGGGATGAAGTGTCGGCGGCTTGGTCATTCGTAGACAAGATCGCAGAGGTATGGCGTGATAGCAGCGAGGGGCTGAATATGTACCCAGCTGGATCATGGGGACCAGAGCGCGCGAATGAGCTGCTTGAGAAGGACGGATTCCATTGGTGGCCGGTAAACGGTCAGGAAGAAGATACTGTCGTGTGGAAATAAGCGTCTAACGCAGTCCTGAGCGTTCTATATGCTTAACCTATATAAGAGGCTGTTCCATTGTAGTGGAGCAGCCTCTTTATCATATAGGGTCAATCTGTAAGGCTCCCGGTTGTCCATGTGAGGATGTTATTACAGGAGTGGTCATGTGATTACTGTAGTTGTGGTATACTGCTGATTAGATGGAATTGACATGCAACTGTGATGAGGAAGGGATAGATGATGATGACACGTGTACGACTTTCGCAAAATAGCGCGGTGTATCTGGAGCATGCGAGACACTTAGGTTATAGTGACGACCAACTGCTTCAGTGGATCGAGCATAATAATATGACGACCCTTCAAGAAGCAGATGATGAGTACTTTCATTATGCGGATTGGGTTAGCTACGCGCAGGAACATGGCGAGGATCTAAAGAAGGCTGTTCAAGAAGGCTATCAGATGACTTTTAACACCGTTTACGGCTTAAAGAGATGGCTGAAAGAACGATTCAGTTTCACTGATGGTGAAGATTATACCTCAGAAGAAGGACGTATGGATGGAATGCTGTTAAGCGGTCTAGATATCACGTTATTGAAGCAGACGATTGCAAGCAACTGGGTAGTTGTTGAGAATGCGGCTGAAGGAGATTCGAATAAGCAGGCTGTGTCGCTCGTGATGCGCGCTATATTCGATGCAAATTCCCGTTTATGACGATCCTCAATTGTGTTACAATTGACCTTATGTGATTTTGAGATGAGAGGATTAATATCATGAGCAAATCGTTAACAGACCTATTAGTTGAAGAGGTCGATAAGCGCCGCACGTTCGCGATCATTTCTCACCCGGATGCTGGTAAGACGACGCTTACGGAGAAGCTGCTGCTATTCGGAGGAGCCATCCGACTTGCCGGTACGGTAAAGGCGAGAAAGGCTAGTAAGCACGCAACAAGTGACTGGATGGAAATTGAGAAGCAGCGGGGTATCTCCGTTACGTCTTCCGTGATGCAGTTTGATTATAACGGGCATCGCATTAATATTTTGGATACGCCAGGTCACCAAGACTTCAGTGAAGATACGTATCGGACGTTAACAGCGGCTGATGCTGCTGTCATGTTGATTGACGTAGCTAAAGGTGTCGAGGCACAGACGATTAAGCTGTTCCAGGTATGCGCGAAGCGGGGCATTCCGATCTTTACATTCATCAATAAGCTCGACCGTGAAGGTCGCAGCCCGTTTGATCTGATGGAAGAGATCGAGCAAGTGCTCGGTATTCGTTCGGTGCCGATGAACTGGCCAATCGGTATGGGCCGCGAGCTGTGCGGCGTATACGACCGCATGAAGAATCAAGTGGAGCTCTTCCAAGGAGATGACCACTCGACGATCAAGGTACAGAAGGTAGAAGATTATCATGATCCAGAAATTCGCAAGATGGCGGGCGATTATTTGCACGATCAGCTGTGCGAAGAGCTTGAACTGCTGGATGTTGCCGGTGATGAGTTCGATTATGAGAAAGTAAAGCGCGGCGAACTGACGCCCGTATTTTTCGGATCGGCGATCAACAACTTCGGGCTGCAGACATTCCTGGAAAACTTCCTTCAGCTGGCTCCTAAACCAGCTTCACGTCAGGCGACGGAAGGTGTTATCGAGCCAACGGACGAGAAATTCTCAGGCTATGTGTTCAAGATTCAAGCGAATATGAACCCTGCTCACCGTGACCGGATCGCGTTCCTGCGTATATGCTCCGGGAAGTTTGAGCGTGGTATGAGTGTTCGACATGTGCGTGCCGGTAAGGATATTAAGCTGTCACAGCCGCAGCAGTTTCTAGCGCAAGACCGTGATATCGTGGATGAAGCGTACCCAGGCGATATTATCGGCTTATTCGATCCAGGCATATTCCGTATCGGAGACAGCTTGAGCCAAGGGATGGAAGTGCACTTTGATGAATTGCCGACGTTCTCGCCAGAAATATTCGCGCGTGTAACCGTGAAGAATGCGTTGAAGCATAAGCAGTATCAGAAGGGTGTGGACCAGCTTACAGAGGAAGGTACGATTCAAGTATTCCGCAATGCGGGAGTGTTTGATGAAACCATTCTTGGTGTGGTCGGCCAGCTCCAATTCGAGGTGTTTGAACACCGCATGAAGGCGGAATACGGCGTTGATGTGTTGCTTCAGCGCTTATCGTTCCAATTCGCGCGATGGGTTGTCGGACCGGACATCGACCCTTCCAAGTTCCGTATCAATTCGCAGCTCGTGAAGGATAGGCACGACAATTATGTTGCTCTGTTTGAAAATGAATATGCGATGCGCACCGCGATGGGTAAGATGCCGGAAGTTAAGTTTTTAGAGACAGCTCCTTAAGCCTATAGGCAACCAATCGATAGTTATTATTAATACAGCCGACTACGGCAGCTACTGCAACGATCAGGATAGAGACGTTGTGATGCTGCCGCAGTCGGTTTTGTTGCGTATGACGGGTCTCACATACATATCTCAATATTTGATATTTAATTAACTCGGAAGAAACCATATCCATGGTATGGAATACTGATAAAGAAGTGATGATGTGCTTCAAACCGTATCAGCTTCAATAAAAAAGAAAACCGTGTCGCTGCTCGAAAAGTATTTTACAGGCGATTCCATTGATTACAAACAGATTATTGCCATCATTTTGCCGCTGCTGGTGGACCAGGCCTTCATCATTATTATGAGCCTGCTTAATACCGCCATGATTAGCTCATCCGGTGTGGCAGCCGTTAGCGCAGTTAGTATGGTGGACTCGTTGAATATATTTTTAATCAATGTATTCATTGCAATTGCTACAGGCGGGACCGTCATCGTCGCACAGTACAAAGGCAGCGGAAATCAGAAGATGGTGTCTAATGCTGCTGCACAGGCCATATCTGCAGTTACTGTAATATCTGTGATTATTAGTGCTCTCGTTATCGTACTGCACACGCCTATACTGAACCTGCTGTTTGGTCAAGCGGATGCTGAAGTATTTGGATTGGCGAAAATGTTTCTAATTGGCAGCTGCGTATCGTATCCGTTTATTGCGATATTTCAAGCGGTGAGCGGGGTGCTCCGAGGCGTAGCGGATACGAAGGCCTGTCTAGGTCTCTCGTTAATATTGAATCTGACCTATCTGATCTTAAATATTGTGTTTATTACACTGTTGGATATGGGCGTGATCGGTCTTATCATTTCGATGCTGACGTCTCGGTTGTTGGGCATGATCTGTGCTATCGTTTACCTGTTGAAGTACAATCATTCCCTTCGCTTTCAGCTCAAAAATGCGCTTAAGATTGATATGCAGCTCCAGAGAAAGATTATGTTTATCGGCATACCGTTTGCTGCTGAACAAATGTTCTTTAACGGCGGCAAGCTGTTAACGCAGACGTTCATCGTCCAATTAGGCACGATGGCGTTGACGATTAATGCGATCGGTAATTCGATAACGCTGGTGTTCCAGATTGGAGCGAATGCGTTGAGCCTGGCAGTTATCACCGTAGTCGGCCAGTGCATCGGACAGCGAAATGTGAAGGATGCGAGGAAATTTATTAAGTCATTTTTGGGGTTGTCGTCGCTCTCATTTGTAGTGGCTGGGGCAATTCTGTTCCCGATGTTTCCGTTTATCGTGCGATTGTTCTCTCCGCCTGAAGAGATCATACCGACTATCTTCGCCATTACGTTAATGACAGGACTGGCTCAGCCGTTTCTATGGTCCATCAGCTTTATTACGCCCTCTGCCCTGCGCGCTGCAGGGGACTCGAAGTTTACATCCATCGTTTCTCTAATGACAATGTGGATGTTCAGAGTAATTGTCGGATACATCTTAGGCATAACGTTAGGGTTTGGCATTATTGGCGTATGGGTGGCTATGATCGCAGAATGGGCTGTGCGAGGATCCATCTTTCTGTATCGCTTCAAGGGTGACAAGTGGCATAAGCATCAATTAATATGATGGATTGAATGAACAATAAGGAAGACGCGGAGTTAAGCGCTCTGCGTCTTCCTGTATGCTTCGATTATGAAGTGGGTGACTGTGCTTTAGCTTTAAGCTGCTGCTGAACCATATCAATATAATGCTTCTGTTGTTCTGCATCGCTGTTCTTCCAGATCAGCTCAAACAATACGCCCAGACCTGGAAGCGCGGCCTCTTCCCCATCGATAGAACCAACAATCATTTCACGTATGTCTTCGTCGGATTTGTTAGATACTTTCTGTATGACGGCTTGCCGCAAATTGAGTAATACGCCCATTGTCAACCTCCTGCATCGGTAATCGCCCTTAGCGTTTCCAAACTAATTGCGAAGCATGCACTGTAAAATGGAACAGCGAATATCGCTTGTGTTATAATAAATCTAATTATGTATTGGTAACGGGAGGGAGTTGGGACCATGGCCAAAAAGCAGTATGCCATCATAGGGATGGGACGTTTCGGTTCCAGTATTGCCCGGAGCCTTAGCAAGCTCGGCTTCGAGGTACTGGCTATAGATTCAAGTGAACAACGAATTCAAGATGTTGCGAATATAGTTACACATGCGGTATCAGCTGATTGCACAGATGAAGATGCCTTGAAGGCGCTCGGTGTGCGTAATTTTGATGTCGTGGTAGTTGCGATCGGACAAGATATTCAGGCGAGTATCTTAACGACTCTGATCCTTAAGGATCTGGGCGTGCCAATGATTGTAGCAAAGGCACAGAATGAGCTTCACGGTAAAGTATTAAGCAAGATCGGTGCGGATAAGGTTGTATTCCCTGAGCGGGATATGGGTACTCGTGTTGCACACAATCTGATCTCGCCTAACATCTTGGATTATATTGAGCTGTCGGATAACCATAGTATAGTTGAAATGCGCGCAGCTGGCCCGATGGTCGGCAAGAGCTTAATCGAGCTGGACATTCGCGCCAAATTCGGCTGCAACGTTATGGCGATCAAGAACAACGGCGATATCGATATCTCGCCGAAACCGAATAGTCCGCTAAGTGAAGGGGATATTCTCGTTATCGTTGGTCAGAATAACGATCTGAAGAAGATGGAGTTGGCATATTCAATAGTATGAGTTATAAACCTTCGGTTATTACATCGGTTAATAATATACGAGTTAAGCAATGGGCTCAGCTGCAGGAGCGCAAGCATCGCAATCGCGAAGGGCGCTTTATCGCGGAAGGAGTTCACCTTGTGCAGGAAGCGCTTCGTTCAGGGGCAGGCGTAGAGTGCGTCGTGTTTCATGATGAGAAAGGGATTCCTGCTGAACTGACGGATCTGCTGCATGCTTCGGATGAGATTGAATGGGTAGCAGTGACGGATGCCATTATTAAGAAATGCACGGAGACGGAGACACCGCAGCCGGTATTTGCTGTTGTGAAGAAGTCTTCTTCGGATTGGAGAAGCGTGCTCGAGGATCGCAGCGCCCTCGTGGTAGCGGTAGACGGAGTACAAGATCCGGGGAATCTGGGGACGATCATCCGTACGGCCGACGCGGTCGGAGCTACAGGCGTCGTGCTTGGCAAAGGCACAGTAGACGTGTATAACAGCAAGACCGTTCGCTCGACGATGGGCTCCTTATTCCACTTACCTGTTGTGGAAGGCGATCTGAACGAGCTGCTGGCTGAGGCCAAGCGTCACGGTGCACGTGTCGTGAGCACAAGCCTGCAAGCTGAAGATACGTGCTATAGCCATTCTTTCCGCGAACCGACCTGGCTCGTGGTCGGCAACGAAGGCCAAGGCGTGTCCGCCGAGATTCAGGCGCTCGTGGACGCATCGGTTATTATTCCGATGCGCGGGCAAGCGGAATCGCTGAATGTGGCGATGGCGACCTCGGTGCTGCTGTATGAGGCGATGAGGCAGCGGTATTATTCGAAGTAGAGTTGTCTTAGACTGAGAACTAAATTATTGTCCTTAGACTTGCTATAGACTGGAAGATGATCGGGGAGCGCCCTGTTTGTCTTCCAGTCTTATTATTAGGCACTTTTTCTAAAGTCTCCACAAATGAGTTGTAGTCAAACTTTTTTTTCTCCTAACCATGTCTAATCTGTGCCGACTATATATATGAAATCATTCGCGAATGAGATCACAAAAGATGGGTGTATAAAATGAGAGCAGAAGAGGCAATCCAATACCTGGATAACAAAGAGTTTCTGGAGGCATTGTTTGGCTATGCCTATAAGCGCTGCAGCAGTTCGCATGAAGCTGAGGATTTGTGCTCCGATATTATTGTAGCGCTGCTAAAGAGCATTCGTAGGCAAACCGACATTCACTATTTCTACGGTTTTGCCTGGACTATTGCCCATAGAGCGTATGCCGATTTCAGTGAGAGGCGGAAGCGGCGCAGCAACCAAACCGCTATGGCTGCATTTACGGACAACCAACTGAACAATCAGATCGATCCTATTGGTGAGTTTATCAATAGCGATCATGATGCGAACGCAATCCGTCGAATCAAACGTGAAATCGCCTTCTTATCTAAGATGTATCGTGACGTTATGATCATGTATTATCTGGATGAGATGAAAACATCGGATATCGCTCAAGCTCTTGGCATTCTCGAAACAACTGTTAAACAGCGGTTATTTTCTGCCCGCAATACGATCCGAAAAGAGGTAGAGAAAATGGACAGCACTAACTTAACGTTAAAGCCTATTAAAATTGTTTTTGTAGGAACTGGAAGCCCTGTAGGAAACGATCCTCGTGTCAAAGCGGAAAGATTGTTCTCACAAAATCTAGTTTATCTATGTAAAGACGCTGCTCGTAGTCCCAAAGAACTCTCCGACTTGCTTCATGTCCCAATGCCTTTTGTCGAAGAAGAGTTAGAAATTCAATGTCGAGGCGAGAACGGTCGATACGGGCTGTTGAAAAAGCTGGATAACAACAAGTACATCTCCAATTTCATTATGCTAGACGCTGCAGACTTTAGTGATATTGATAAGGTCTACAGCCAATACACGAGTGAATTGATCACAAAAGTAGAGGAATATCTAAGCCATAATAAACAGAGAATTCTCGACTTCCCATTCCTCAGTGACCAATCTGATGTGCAATTTATAGCCTGGACGTTAATATCCCGCATGATTTGGGCTTTCGAGAATAAGATCAAGCAAAGATTAACTGAAAAATATTTTGCGGATATTGAAATTTGTCAAAGAGAGTTCTATACATTTGGATTTGCTGTCAAAGAAAATGACAAGTTCGAATTAGGGTTTTACGGTTGTGATGGCATTGGTGCTTTCCATATTGGCGGCTATCGTAGAATTTCGGCTTTTAACATTTACGGGCATCGAATCCAGAAACATTTTAGATGCGGACATAATATTTCAACGGATCCCCTTATGCTAATGACGATAAACGCAATTGGCGGTTTGGATGTGAACACGCTTAAAGAGGAAAAGAAAGAAGTTGCAGCAAAGGCGATAGAAGTAGGGTATTTGAAGAAGGAAGCGACGAAGCTTTACCCGAAAATTCTTGTCATTGACGCAGAGGATGAAGAGGCATTTTATGCATTATCTACTGATTTCGCAGAAGATATCGATGATCTGATAGAACCTATGGTGGATGCAATACATGGTTTCATTCATAAATACGTGCCACGACACCTCATCTCTGAATATCATCAATTTGTTCTTCAGACCACAGTTGGATTAATTAATGATACGATTGAAAAATGTATTGAAAATGATGTGCTGTATTCTCCTACGAGCCCAAACTGCGCAGAAGGCACTTGGATGATCGTCCAGAAGTAAGTCTACACCACCGCCTTGCTCTGCTCGACAGGCGGTGGTTATTTGTACTTCTAGACAAAATCGAAAACAAATACACCCAATAATACAACCAAGAGAGATGCACAAAATCCTGCTATTTTGATGGGGTGAGTGATCTTATATTCATGGAAAGGAGTGATTCTTCTTACAATTTCCCCAAATAATATGGTACCTAAAAGGAAACCAACTACCTTGAATAACCCGTTATCCAGATTTAGAATATGATTCATGAACAGTAACCATAAAAATCCTATAAATGCATATAAAATAATGGATAATGCGAGTTCTTTGTATTTCATCATTTACCTCCTCTATGACTGATATATCTAAAGCATACCTTAAAATGGTATTAATTGGAACAAAAATGGGTGTCCCTTAGTTCAATTAACCTATTAGTTTAGCAATGAAAGCTGTGAGTCGAAGTTTGGTGTTCGAGTTGAATAGATAAGATAAAGAATGAGACTAACCCCATAAATAAAAAAGCGGTAGCTCTGGACGATAAAAATAAAGTCCTAAACTGCCGCTTTAATTATTGTACTATCGTATTCGATAGATTAACGGTTACTTATATCTTGTTATTTTCTGACAAGGTAACCAATAGCCTTTTTGGCGTCGGCATCAACAAAAACACGTATTGGTCCTAGAATCTCATCGTTTGTTTCGAAAGATACTTTATAAAGACGAGCGACTTTGGGTGCTTTCCTCCACCTTTTACAACTGGCATATCCTCTACCTTTGCGGTTTCAACTTTCGCAGTTTTCCAATCGATATCCACTTCTTTCTTGTTATGGTCAGAAAGACTGTTCCATGCGGCTTCTTGCACTGCCTGCAGGTCATCGGTCGTTGGATTCGTATTGATTGGCCGATTTACAGAAACATCCACATCTATAAGACGCGCGTTCTCGTTAATAATTTTTTTCAACTCAACTGTTGATTCTTTTGTGAGTGTATAGCCGGTATGAGTTTCTTTCACGTCCATGATCATGCCGCGCTCACTTTTTTCGCCAAGCCATATGTGAAAGGCGTGCTTCTTGTCTTCCAGAGTAATAACTATGTCATAATCAGGAGTAGTCGTGTCTAGAATTCCATGAATTTTTTCTGCCGTTTTTATGGCACGAATGAATTTCTCAATAGTCTCTTTATCCGTATATTCAACCATTACAGTGGGGTTTACTGAACCATGAACCTGGGACTTCGCGATGGTTATCTCATAGATATCTTTTTCTTCTAATTTACCGGCGTACTTTTCAATTTCAAGTTCCTTCTCAGCCAATTGAAACAAGTTTAGCAAATCTTTTTTTGAAGCATCCGGTAGCCGATAGTGTCCATTTTGTCCCGATTTAATAAATAAACCGGTGTTGCTTCCAATGATCCAGAATGAGAATTTATGGCTTGATCCATCTTTCATTTCCACTGTGGACCCGTAATCTGGGGCTGCGATATCGAGTTGTGCCGTGGTATATTCTGCAGCTGAAATTGCTTGAACGAATCGTTCAAATGACGAAGTTTCTGTAAATTTGACAGATTGGTTTCCATCTTCCTTTAGCATGATGGAAACGATTTTTCTTTCATCCATCTGACCTAGCCCATCTTTAACCTCGGTTCCCGCGCTTTCACATCCAACTAGTCCAATCAAGATACAAGTGACGGTAAATATAAGAAGTCTCTTCATATGTTCCCCCCTTTTTCATTCTAACTTTCTGACCTTTAAAATGGGGAAAAGGTTGCAATTGGGGGCAATCCAATGTTTTCGTTACTGCTTGCTGTTCGTTGAAAATAAAGTTTTAGACTAGAGAAACAGCGGCAGCCCTAGACTGCCGCTGTAATGATTCAACTAACGTACCCGATAGCTCAACAAAAGTATGTTATTTTACTATAAAACTGTTAATAAAGTCTCTAATAATAGGCTTATGACTCTTTGCAAGATTTTCAGGGATTTCATTTAAATCAATGAACTCGAAATCTAATGATTCTGAACGGTTAACAATCAATTCCCCTTCGACATGCTCTGCATAGAAAGCAGTGACAACAACATAGAATTCATCACCATTCGGTTGCTTAATGTAATGATCTTGACCTGAGTAGACATTAATAAGTTTTAAATTGTCGATAGATAAGTTGGTTTCCTCTTTAATTTCTCTTTTTGCAGTTTCCTCAACTGATTCTCCTAATTCCATTAATCCACCAGGTATTGCCCATGAACCTACAGGATATTTTCTTTTTTGGAGCAGAATTTGATTACATTCGTTCTTTAATATTACGACTGACCCCACAAAAATTAAAGGTCTGGTTCCGACAGTAGCCCTGAGCTCTTCAACATATCCCAATTACATCTCCTCCTATTGAAAAAACCTCCTGATAATCTTTCTTCACCCAGGCTATGCTATCCTGCCCGTTCAATGAGTTAACTACATTTGAATCTCACAGCCGTCAAAAGAGCGGCCATTTTCGATTAAATGTACAGCCTTAGCAATTGCGCTTTTCTGAAAGTCATTGAACTTACTTTCATCGCCATCCCAACTATGGAGCCACCAGAAGAATGAACACACATTTCTATAATCCATAAACATGGGAATCTGTTGAATCCAATAATGATCAAGGTGATTATGTTTGAAGTATCCTTCAAGGAAATCATTCAGAAATGTTAGAGCAAATTCGTTTTTGGATTCTCGATCATCTTTCGGTGATCCCCACCAAACGGCATGTGTCGCCGCAATTGCAATGTCCAGTGAAAACCAACCATATATACTGTCGTCAAAATCAAATACCGTAATCATATTCTCGTCGATATGGAAATTATAGAGATGTAAATCATTATGGATCAATCCATACGAATTTCCTTCGCGAGGAAGGGAATCGATTCTGTTTTCGAGGGATCTTAATTTCTCGAGCAGTACAAAATACTTGCCTTGTTGGAGATGCGGGTTCTCTATGTTCTTTCTGCTCCAGTCATCTCTTTTTGCAACTCCATCTGAGGGTTTATAGCATTTAGAGAGCAGGTGCATCCTCCCCATGGTTTCTCCCCACTGTTTATATATAGCTGACCCCCACAAAAGTGGATCATCTTTGTCAAAAAACCTCCCTGGTGCCATAGTAAAGGCTGTTGCAATAAAGCACTTTTCATTCTCTTCATAGACAGCAGTTAATTGGTTATCAATAGTCCTTAATGGCAGTGATGCACGCACCCCGTTCTGTACCAAGTATCCCACCCAGTCAACTTCTGCTCTTATTTTTTCTGCATAGGCAAGAGGCTTTTCAGATAATCGTAAGATGAAGCTTTCATTATTCTTGGTAAAACGATATACCTCATTAGTTGAGTTGCAAATAAACAGAAGTGTGTTTGCATCAAATTCAAACGATACTGCAGCTCTGGACAAAATCTCTGGAGTTACCATGCTAGAACCTCCACATTCAGTGTCTCCCGGCCGGGTACAAACCACTTTACCTGAAATCACCAAAAAGTTATAGACTTATCTTGTTCTCTGAAATAAACTATTAATTGAGTGCGAGGTTATTTTTATTTTTCCTTCGATAATACAACAAGAGGCTGCCGAACTTCTCGGCAGCCTTTCGCATATGTCTCTATTCTTTTAGGTGATAACAAAGTAGTGGTTATATTACACTTTTTATTGGAAGGGTGATAGGTTTTGAATGAGATAAATCCCAGCCAGTTTATAAACACTGAAGCAGAACTTCGTTCACTTTTAGGATTTCCGAGTGAGCTTGTCCAACACAAGGTAATTTCCCAACTTGATCATAATTGCCGAGACTTTATTTCAAAATCACCATTTGTAATGTTGTCAACTTCTGATTCTTTAGGTAATTGTGATGCTTCCCCTAGAGGAGATAAGCCTGGCTTCGTTCATGTCGTTGATCATAAACATTTAGTCATTCCCGAACGACCCGGAAATAAAAGAATCGACTCCTTACGCAACATTTTATCTAATCCACAGATAGGTCTACTTTTCTTAATTCCTGGACTAGGTGAAACATTAAGAGTAAATGGCCGTGCGTTTATTACCAAAGACGAAGATTTGTTAAGTATAATGGCAGTCAATAACCGAGTTCCTATTGTAGGTATCATTGTTGAAGTAGTGGAGTGTTACTTGCATTGTGCCAAAGCTTTTCACCGTTCGCAGCTATGGGAGTCGGATTCTTGGCTTAGTGTGGATAAGTTGCCATCTGCTCCAAAAATATTATCAGAACACGCAAAACTTGATGGTATGTCAGCTGATATTATTGCTGATCGCTTAAGTGAAGGATACAGAACGAAACTATACTAACAAGCCTTATAGCAAAGAAGCGTTGAGCGAGGTTCAAGCTGAAGAGATCATTGAAAGAGAGGTACTAACGATTAGTGAACATTATAATCGCACCGGACTCGTTTAAAGGAAGCTTGTCTGCTCAGAAAGTGGGCTTTGCCATTGAAAGAGGGATCAAACGATTTAATCCTGATAGCGCTACTGCTGTTATACCGATGGCGGATGGCGGAGAAGGCACGATGGATTGCTTAATTGCAGCCACAAATGGACGTTATGTCGCGGCAGTCGTGAAGAATCCCCTCGGAATAGACATCGAGGCGGGCTTTGGCATATTGGGGGACGGCGTAACTTGCATCATTGAACTCGCGATGTCATCCGGATTGTATCTGATTGATGAGGCTCAACGCAATCTCATGGTTACGACAACCTATGGATTCGGGCAGCTCATTCTAGTGGCTCTTGATCAAGGTTGCCGCAGGTTTATTCTTGGACTGGGAGGCAGTGCCACGAATGATGGCGGAGCGGGCATGCTGCAAGCGCTTGGAGTCGAGCTTCTTGATGAACACAACCAGCCAATAGGCTATGGCGGCGGGGAGCTTAGCAAGATTGCATCGATACGCTTAGATCATATAGACAACCGTATTCAGGACAGCCAGTTCATCATCGCATGCGACGTCGATAATCCTCTGATCGGACCAAGCGGCGCTTCAGCTGTATTCGGTCCGCAGAAGGGTGCAACGAGCAAGATGGTGCATCAGTTGGATCACAACTTGAAGCACTTTGCAGACATGATTGAACAAGTGAACGGCATGGCGATACATCATATTCCGGGTACAGGCGCAGCTGGCGGGCTAGCCGGTGGAATACTGGCTTTTATGAATGGGCAATTAGAGTCGGGTGTGTCGATTGTCAGTCGATTGACCGGATTGGAAGACGCGGTGCGACATGCGGATCTTGTCATTACAGGAGAAGGCCGAGTCGATGGTCAGACACTGAGAGGCAAGACACCAGCAGGTGTTGCGCAGATCGCTAAACGGTATCAAGTGCCTGTTATCGTGCTGGCAGGCTCGATTGGAGAGGGATATGAAGGCTTGCATGAGCAAGGAGTGCTGGCTGTCATGAGTATTGTGAACCGACCTATGAAGCTGGAAGAAGCGATGGAAGCGGCAGAGCTGCTGCTGGAACAGGCTGCTGAGCAGATCATTCGCATTTATTCACACTAGGAAGCATTGGTAAGTCTGCAGCAAACATAGGAATGAGGAATAGAGGGACAGGCGATTGGATGCCTGTCTCTCTTTGCGATGCAAGGTAATATGTGACAAATGTCATAAATCTGCCACACACCAGAGCTCCGCCTAGCTCGAAAGAGTCATACGGGACGCCTAGAGACAGGACTATAATGGAAACGGTGGTATATCTTGCACCAAAGGGGGAGTGAGGTACATCAGCACAACTGGACTCAAGAAGCAGAATCGACCTCAGACTGCTGCCCGTTGGTTCCTTCATATGCTTATGTGCTTGAGTGTCATCATCGGATTAACAGCCGTTTGGCTAGGGAATAGCTCACTTGCAAGTGCTGAAGACGATGTAATCAGCAGGAATGCCAGTGAAGTGCAGGAGCTGGTTGATGCTGCGCGACAGGGTGAGACGGTGGTTATTCCGGCGGGGGTATACGAAGGTACTCTAACGATCGATAAGCCGATCTTCCTGGTGGCGGAGGGGGAAGTTCAGCTGCTCAACGTTGCTGACAAGCCTGCGGTAACTATAACGGCAGACCGTGCTTCTATTCGTGGGCTGAGCATAACTCAGAAGGCGGATCGGGAGATTCCAGCACTGCTGCTCTCGGCTGATGAGGTACTGCTGCAGGAGCTCAATATTGAGACGAGCGGGTACGGAATTATGCTGCGTGATGCGGATCGTAACGAAATTACAGACACACGAGTTAAGTGGGTAAACGCCAAGAAGGGTACTCGAGTGAAGATGTCGGATAAGCGCAATGGTATTGATCTGTACAATTCACATCACAATGTCATCTCGAATAATCAGATCTCCCGCTTAAATGACGGCATCTATCTTGAAAGAAGTAACGATACGGTTGTGAACAGCAATACCATCCAATACTCGCGCTACGGTATTCATTGTATGTACACGGATCGCACGCATATTAACAACAATGAGGGTTCCTACAATATTACCGGCGCTATGGTGATGATCGCTCAAGAAGTTGAACTTTCGGGTAATACGTTTTATAAGCAGAACGAGAGCGTCATGTCACAGGGGATATTGCTGTTTGAAGTGAAGAGCAGTAAGATCCATGACAACCGCATAGAGGGCAATCGAATCGGCATCTACATGGAGCAGTCGAAGATGAACGAGTTATCCAGCAATGAAGTGCACAAGAACTTTGTAGGGATCCAGCTTATTTCATCTGCTGACAACCGCCTGCATGCCAATCAATTTGTTGCGAATGTGATTGATGCGGAAGCGATGGACAGTGATCAGAATGAACTGTCGGGCAACTACTGGGATGCATTCCGCGGCATTGACACCGATGGCGACGGATATAGCAACACAGCATATGTGATTAACCCGTTCTTCAGTCGATTAACCGCGGCTCAGCCTGCCTATCAATTGTTCTTTCAATCACTAGGCATGCAATTTTTAGAGAGTATGTTCACAGCAGATCAAGATAACTGGACTAGTGATAAGGCGCCGCTAATGAAGCCTGCCGATCAAACAGGACAGACCGTTGATCCTGCAAGCGGAGGGTCGAGTAGTAATACGATACTGGCTTACATCAGTCTAAGTCTGCTAATAAGTTCAATGATGATCATGTTCATATCGAGGAGGAAGCGTTAATGAAGAAGAAATTATTTGTATTAGCTATGGTCATAATCATTATCGGGGTAATGAATGGTTGTGGAAAAGACAAGTATGCAGCAGTAGCCATACATGAAGATACAGACAAATGTACCGTATGCAGTATGCAGGTGAAGGATGATGCCTTCGCTGTACAGCTTACAACGACAGATGGCAAGACGATGAAGTTCGATGATATCGGCTGTATGCATAAATGGACGCAGGAGCACGGAGATGCAGCCATCGGCGCTGAGTATGTTCGTGATTATAACAGCAAGGATTGGGTACCATTCGCAAATGCTTCGTATGTATACGACGCATCCTTTAAAACACCAATGGCATATGGTATCTATTCTTTCAAGGATGAGGCTTCTGCCCAAGCTTATGTGGACGAGCACAAGGTCGGCAAATTGATGAAGGCAGAGGAGCTTAACTCTCACAGCTGGGAACGCAATAAGGACACGATGATGCACCACAAAGGCAAGGAATCCGGTCATGAGGATGATAAGCACGATAAATCTGAAAAGAGCGACGATATGCACGGCGACGATAAGGACAAGAAATAAGATGGATGCTCTATATGTGGCGAACCGGGAAATAAAAATCGGATTCCGCAATCCATGGTCGTACTCGTTCATGGTGCTCTTCAGCCTATTCAGTCTGTCCTTACTATTCATCAACGCACAGCAAACGATTGAGGGATACTCCAACATAACAGGCACGATGCTTAACTTTATCCTATACCTATTGCCGTTAATGACACTGCTGATTGGCTCATTCTCGTTAACAGCAGAGAAGGAGGAAGGAAGCTGGCAGCTGCTGTCAACCTATCCGATCAGCACCTTGTCGTTCATCCTCGGCAAATACGCGGGACTGCTTGTAGTGCTGTTGACGATTATCGCATTTGGCTACGGTTTAACAGGCATGGTGGGGTTTCTCTTTGGCAACGGCTTTGACACGGTTGCATTTGCGCAGTTTGCTGTATTCTCTGCAGGCCTTGTCGTACTGTATCTTGCAATAGCTTTAGGAATTGGAACATTAGCGGCTAATCGCTGGCAAGCGCTGACGATTGGCGTAGCAGTCTGGTTCTTCACCGTCATCGGGTGGCCGACACTGCTAATCGCTATTCTAGGAATCATACCTTATCTATGGATTAAACCTGTTCTCATTGCGCTTACGTTCTTGAATCCAGCGGAGCTGGTTCGCATATTTGTCGTTGTAAAATTAGGCGGCGGTTCGATATTGGGTCCCGAATATTATAAATGGGTACAATGGATCTACGTTCCTGACGGCACGTTCTACTTTATCGTGATCAGCTTCTTATGGGTTGCGATTGCAGTAAGTGCTGCGTATTTCTTCTGGGAGAGGGGCCGTGCTCGTGGCTGAAGCCGTGCTTAAGCTTGAACATGTCAGCAAGCAGATTCGAAAAACGCCTATCATTCATGATGTGGACATGCATATTAACGAAGGAGAAGTCGTAGCGTTGTGCGGGGGCAATGGAGCGGGCAAGAGTACCATTCTGCGTATGATTACCGGCATTCTTCAGCCGACACTAGGAGAGATTACGGTTAATGGACTGCGTTGGAAGGGAAATCGCAAGCCATACGCCGAGCAGATCGGGTATATGCCGGATGAGTATCTGTTTGGTCAAGGGTTAAGCGCGAGAGAGACACTGAGCTTCTGGGCCAGCTTAAGGAAAGTACCTGCGGAACGAGTACAAGAAGTGCTGCAGGTGGTTGGTCTGAGTGAGGTCAAGTCCAAGCCGGTGTCCTCATTCTCCAAAGGAATGAGGCAGCGTCTGCTGTTTGCTCAAGCCTTGCTTGCCAAGCCTCCGCTGCTCGTTCTGGATGAGCCGACAAACGGCTTGGACCCGTATTGGATGAATTCCTTTGTTAATCTGGTGCGTGCTGCCAAGAGTGAAGGTCATGCCATCATATTCTCGACGCATCAGCTTCAGATTGTGGAAGCAGCTGCAGACCGAGTTGTATTTTTAAGAGAAGGACGTATTGTCAATGAAGGTTCGGTGGAGTCTTTCCGGCAGAAGGACGGAACACCGGGACTGGAGCAAGCTTTCGTTGACATGCTTGGATTCCGTTAATATATTGTACGAATGAGAGAACACCCCGCTGAAGCAGTTCAGCGGGGTGTTTTATGTTGTCTACTCATTTAGCGATAGTTGTACTTAGGTCATACTGTTCCTGTCCACTTGTGCATACATATACAAAGTACAGGCTGATTGAGGTTGATGTGATAAGTAAAGGAGGTGAGCGTGTGCGATGGGGGAATGATTCCTTGCTCAGACGGCTTATGCAAGCCTTTACCGGTGTAAGAAGGCCGCGGCGTTGGGGAAGCGGCAGCAGCTTTCGTATGCCCGCGTGGGGACGCGCGCCCCACGTGAAGCGGGTGAAGTGGCATTCAGCATCTGCTTCGCGACCGACAGGTTCAAGCGCGAGTTCAGCGTCTGGAAGCCGCAATTATGCGAGTTGGAAGCAGCAGGTACCTAAGCCGAAGCGTAAACGAAGGCTGTGGCTGATTACGCTGCTGATCTTTATATTGTTGTCGGTGCAGATGTTTATATATGTGGATAGGCATCTCCGCGAACCGCTTATGCACTTAGCCAAGATTAGAATGAAGCAGATGGCGACTCAAGCGATTAATAAAGCGATCAGTGAACAGATTACGAATGACAGGTCGCTGGATCAGCTAGTTCAATGGAATACAGATAATCAAGGGAAAGTATCCAGCTTTATTCTCAATTCGAATGAGCATATGCGAATTACGTCTGAGACCGTTACGGTCGTACAAGACGCGCTTCATGCGATGGAAGAATTCAAGGATCATATCCCGCTGGGGCAGGTATTGGGAAGTGCGCTTATCGCTTCTTTCGGTCCGCGGATTCCGATAAAGATGGAGCCTCAGGGAGCGGTCAAGGTTGAACTGAGTACGAGAGCACGAGATGTAGCCATTAACATGGTGCTGGTAGAAGTCTATGTTAAAGTGGTGGAGGAAGTAGCTATCGTCAGTCCGTTTGACTCTGAGCCTGAAATAGTTGAAACCGAGATTCCGATCTCGTACCTGCTTGTTGTTGGCGATGTGCCAATGTACTACTACGATGGAGAGGGCAATCCTGTGGGAACGAACCGCGATCAGGCGCCTGCGATTTCGCTGCCTCCATTATCGAAAGACAAGGGGACAACACGAACTAATCCTGGAATAAGTGTTGATCCTCAAGAAGAATCGCCTGTCATTAAGCCTGAGGGTGCGGAGAGCGAGTCCAATCAAACCGGAGAGAATGAACCAGAGCAAGAGCATAGTCCTTAAGTTATCAACAGACAGCAATATAGCGGAGTGGTATAAACGATATTAACGTTTGTATCCCTCCGCTATTATTTGTTTAGGATCAATTGGACTTTTTCTGCTGTGCAGCACGCAAAGTGCGCTTCTCGTCATTTTCCCATTTCTTCAACAATGGGTAGGGGTCAAATGCATATTCCACTAATCCGCGATCGCGATACACACCGTAATGGAGATGAGGTGGAAACTTGCCGGAGGTTCCAGGCTTACCATATCCCGAGCTGCCTACCCATCCGATAACTTGTCCAGGGGTGACGATATCGCCTTGGTTTAGAGTTTTATTATACCCCGATAGATGAGCGTAATAATGGTACAGATTGTTTATATCTCGAATGCCGATTCGCCAACCGCCATATCGATTCCAGCCCTTCACCTCAACGATGCCGAAGCAGGTGCTTCTAACAGGCACGCCGTGCGGCGCAAAGATGTCAGTTCCTTCGTGAATGCGGAATCCGCCGTAATGTCGACCCATCCCCCAGGTGCTCCGGTAAGAGTAAGTAGCATTGACGGGAAGCGGAAAAGCACTGCCATGCAATTGTATGCGGTCAAAATGCTCATATAATCGTGAGAACTGGAGCACTCGTTGAACCGCACGACTATTTTTGTAATAATTCCACAAGCCAACAGCGAAGTCATCCTCATGAATTCCATACGATCCGATAAATGCTGAAACGCTGTACAGCAGATCAATATCATTGTTGCGATCAGCAAGAGAATCTCCTGAACCATCCTTGCCTAATCCGTGGAACATCGAGATGGACTTTGGATTCTGATCTTCCGGATCAGGGTTAAGCATTCCGGTCCATTTGGGCTGCTCAACGAATACGCCAATTACACGATCGGGATGCTCTCGCTTCTTCGCATTGGCCTTCGTTAAGGTGCGCTCATATTGATCCACAGCAGCGAGCCGATACCAGGGGATGCCTGTCAGAGCGCTGAGCTTATCATAAATATCTCTCCGCTGTTTATATGGATTATCGCCAGATGCTGCTTCTGGCAGTTTATGCTCTGCTGACTCGGATGCCGCAGGGGCGGGATCTGCATACGCATTAGTTGCGGAAAGGTTGATGGTTCCCCAGATGACACTGCATATCGTCAAGTGGATCACGAATCGTCTCATGTTCTTACCTTCCTTCACAAGTGACAGAATAGTTATGCTTAGGATGTACGGATATAACGAACTTATCCAAAGTCGGCACACAGATCGCATAGTCGCTGATCACCAAAGAGCCTGTCTTCATATAAGGGTATTATGCCTATTGAATAGTCTGTAAAAATTGGACAATAAATTGATTGAATAATTAAAATATGCTAAGCTCAATCATAGTTTAAGTTACTTCGTAAGAGCTCTTGCTGTGTATCCAAGTAATATTGTGCGAGAGACGAAGACGATATCAGCAAGGGTCGAGGTTAAGTGATATAAGAAGGTAGGTTGCCCGCTAATGAAAACAAAATTGCAAAAACCCGACTGGATTCGCATTAAACTGACAACAGGAGAGAATTACTCCGAGATAAAGGATATGATGCGCTCTAAAACGCTTCATACGGTCTGTGAAGAAGCGCGTTGTCCGAATATATATGAATGCTGGGCTAATCGTACAGCGACATTTATGATTTTGGGGGACATTTGTACACGGGCGTGCCGTTTCTGCGCAGTTAACACTGGAATGCCGACTGAGCTCGATCTGCAGGAACCAGAACGTGTAGCTGAAGCTGCGGAACGCATGGGATTGCGTCATTGCGTCGTAACCTCTGTTGCTCGAGATGATTTGAAGGATGGCGGAGCTACTATCTTTGCTGAAACGATTGCAGCGATTCGCCGTCGATTGCCGTTCTGCTCTGTAGAAGTACTGATTCCCGACTTTATGGGCAATTGGGACGCGCTTAAGCTTGTAATGGACGCTAAACCAGACATCTTGAACCATAATGTCGAGACGGTAGAGCGCCTGTCAGACCGAGTGCGAGCTAAGGCGAAGTATGAGCGTACGTTAGAACTGCTGCGTCAAGCTAAGCTTATGAAGCCTAACATCCCTACCAAGTCAAGCATTATGCTGGGCGTTGGCGAGGAATGGGAGGAAATACTAAGAACAATGGACGATTTGCGTGCGGTTGATGTTGATATATTGACGATCGGACAGTACCTGCAGCCTACGTCCAAGCACTTAAACGTGGAGCAATATTATACCCCGGAACAATTCGAGAAGCTGAAGGAAGAAGGACTTAAGCGCGGATTTAGCCATGTGGAATCGGGTCCGTTGGTTCGCAGCTCGTATCATGCACATGAACAAGTAAAATCAGCGCATGAGAACAAGGCTGCTCAAGTTTAGATTAACTGCCATCAGTTAGGCGTGAACACGCAAAGCTGCGGATAGGCGAAGTAGGTTGGTCCGTTGGGGGCGGAAGAGACGGGAAGGAGGGAATAGGACAGTGATTCATATCGGTGGTAGAACGTATGAGATCGTGAAAGAGCATCGGACCGCCTGGAATCCGGAAATGTTTCGTGACCGTTATAGTGAAGTGCTGGATCGGTACGATTACATTGTTGGAGACTGGGGATACAATCAATTGCGATTGAAGGGCTTCTTCAAGGACAATCATCCCAAGAACACGAAGGAAACTACGATGTGCGGGGTCATGGACTATATTAATGAATATTGCAATTTCGGCTGTGCATATTTCATCTTGGAGAAAAAGCCTTCTAAGGACGGACGCGGACGAACGATAGAATCTTGGGAGTCTGATGCGGAGATGGAAGGTGCAGCTGCAGCTGAGGATATGTCAGACGGCGCAGATATGCAGCAGGGCATATCGTTAACACCGGGCAATGCAGTGACTGACGATAAG
Source organism: Paenibacillus sp. EB106-04-04-XG159 (assembly GCF_058791835.1). Lineage (NCBI taxonomy): Bacteria > Bacillati > Bacillota > Bacilli > Caryophanales > Paenibacillaceae > Paenibacillus > Paenibacillus sp. EB106-04-04-XG159. The sequence goes on from NZ_JBYTDY010000004.1 coordinate 31,489, forward strand.
CAGGATGCTTCAGAAGCGGGCTCAGACGAACCAATCTCGCGTGCGGAACGCTATAGACGTGCAGAGCGTCAATTCCGCACAGATCGCAGCGATAAGCAGGAGCGTAATGGGCGTCCGGCTCGGCAGGACAGACAAGCTCGCGGGGAGCAGGATCGTGGACCGCGAGCTGATCGAGGCGAGAGACCGGAACGCTCGGAACGTAATGACCGTGCTGAACGCTCAGAACGTGGAGATCGCAATAAGTCGAGCCGTCAACAGCGCAGCCGATTCAAGCCTGGCAAGCAAGGCGGGCAGCAATCAGGCGGTAAACCGCAAGCTGGCAGCGGCCGTGACAATGAGATGCAGCGAGCTCCAGAAGGCGTACACTCCTAATAAGAGAAAGACCAATCGTGTGACCAACCGTGAACATATGCGGTTGGTCTTTTTTGCATTCCTTTGATATGGGTCGGGTGTAATAATATGTATTAAATTACAATAAATTTGAAATGAATGCTGCTGCCATACATGTTACAATTCTGTAAGAAATTCAAAAACAAAGCTGAAGCTCACATGAGCGCGGGGGAACCACATATGGGGTGAAATCGCGTATGCGATCGAGGAGACTCTTTCACTCGAACCCGACAGCTAACCTCGTAGGCTACAAAGGGAGAGAATTGATGATGAAGAAACATATGATTACATTGGCAGTAGCAGGTGTACTTGCGTGCAGTCCATTTTTAGCGGCAGGATCCGCTGCAGCAGCGCCAGCACAAGCGCCGAACTGTGATGCAGTTAACGTTCAATATAGCTTTAACTCGTCTAATTGGAATGCGGCATTGCAAAATTGGTTGGCAAATTGGAAACCAATCTATCAAACACCAGGCCAAGGTCATAACCCGAATAATGGACAAGGTCAGAACCAAGGTCAGGACCAAGGTCAGAACCAGGATCAGAACCAAGGTCAAAACGATAACTCACAAGCTAACGAAGATCAGGGTCAAGCCAATCTATCAGAGTATGCAGCACAAGTGGTAGAGCTTGTTAACCAAGAGCGTGCAGCAGCAGGCTTGTCTCCTTTGACAGTCGATAGCAAGCTGTCTGATGTAGCGATGCTTAAAGCCAAGGACATGTATGACAATAACTACTTTGATCATCAATCGCCTACGTATGGTTCTCCATTTGATATGATGCAAGCAAATGGAATTACGTACAGAACAGCAGGCGAGAACATTGCTAAGGGTCAGCGTTCACCGCAGGAAGTAATGGACGCATGGATGAATAGCACAGGTCACCGTCAAAATATTTTGAATAGCAGCTACACGAAGATTGGCGTAGCTTATTACAACGGCGAATGGGTTCAAGAATTCATCGGCTAAAGCAATTATCGGGTTGTCTCAACATTCCTATTAGGGAAGGTTGAGACAACCTTTTTTAATTGCTCGTTGAAACGACAACAGGCTATCCCTATGTTGATTAATCAATAAAGGGATAGCCTGCAGCAAGTATTTAACGAGAGTCGTCTTGACCGATAAAGGCTTCTCGGACACGATTCCAAAATGGATATGGGCGATAACGGACAAAAGTAACCTTCTGATCTGCCACTCGACAGCTTACTGAGCTTAGGTTGTCCAGCGGTACGTTCACATGATCGATCGTTAATAATAGGCGCTGATGCTTGCGGGAATAAATATCGATATGGTGATGCTTCGGCAGGACAATGGAAGCTCCAAGTGTACGGAATACTCGATTGTTGATTGATGCGATCTCTGCCATCTGTATAGATTCAATAGAAGGATGCACCATGGCTCCGCCTAAGCTCTTGTTATATGCTGTGCTGCCGGACGGTGTGGAGATGCAGATGCCATCTCCTCTAAACATCTCAAACCGCTGTTTATTAATGTCAATCTGAGCGACTACGGTGCCGTCGACACCTTTGAGCGTGAATTCATTAAGTGCAATATATTGCTGCACTCCACCGTCATCGCGCTTGATCGTCAGCTCGATCAACGGGTACTTAACCTTGCGAGGTGCGATATCTTCCAGTGAAGCGTGGTCGGACATAAGCTCGACGAGTGTCTGGATCTCATCAGCTTGCCAATCGGCATAAAAACCTAAATGTCCTGTATGTATACCCACAAAGGCAAGAGAATCCAGTTGGTTGATATAACGATGAAAGGCCTGCAGCATCGTTCCATCGCCACCGATGGAAATGACAATCTCAGGGTATATGGAATCATGCGTTAGTTGATGGTCGGATGCAAGCTGTTGAAATCGATCGGCTAACCGATTCGATAGTTCATCGCCGCGCGACAATATGGCGTATTTCAAGATAGCGGCTCCTTTATTGGCAAGTCATGACATATTCATATTAATCGTTCCGCTACTGGAAAACAATCATTATCTCCTATCGATTTGAGCGCAAAAGGCGAAGGAGCACCCCTAATACCGCCATTATCGACGTTATGCCAATGAATACCGCCATTCCCCATGAAATAAAAGGAATCGTGTCAGGCCAACCCTTCCATTCTTGCGTTAGTGCCGTTGACATCCATGTCGGGACATGGAGCGTATCTGTCTTCAACCAAGGGTATAGCCAATAAGCTGCGATAGCAGCTAGAAAACTGTGAATCAAGCGCGAAATGACAAACGGCGTATATCGCAAATCCGTTTGATTCAGAATGCTGGCAATCTGGGCGTGAACCGATAGACCAGCCCATGAGAGTACCCATGCTGCTGCGACGAGCTGCAGGTGGGTGCCTGCTTGGGTTGCGGCACCTGCGCTCTTAGCGCCGAGTGTGACCTCGAATAAGCCGCTGGAGAAAGCTTGAGCGAGTATGTCTGGAAGGCCGAACAAACCGAGGGCCGCACTGAGGAAGGAATCCCATATAAGCATAACGGAAGAGGCGGTGAGCAGCTCCATGACGACTGAAAAGAATACAACAAGACCGCCAACGACAATCATCAGCTTCAAGGATGATTCTACTGCTTCGCGCAGCATGGTGCCGATCGAGCGGCCGTCGCTGATTCTCGCCTGATGCATAGCGTTGAACGCTTGCACGAATATATGCCTCATGGCAGTCCGTTTCGGCTGCATCTGGTCTTTCTGCAATGGAGTAGGCGCAGCATGCGGAGCGTAGAAGCGCATGAGTAAGCCTAGGAGCAAGCCAGATCCATAATGCGCGGCAATCAGAGTCAGGGCAAGGCTGGCATGGCCGAAGAAACCGACAGATACCGCGCCGATCAGAAATATAGGATCGGACGTCGTCGTAAAGGCGACTAGGCGTTCTCCTTCCTCGCGCGTTATTAAGCTTTGTGCCCGTAAGCGCGTTGTAAGCTTTGCGCCGACTGGATAGCCGGATGCATACCCCATCGCCATGACGAAGCCTCCCACACCGGGTACGCGAAACAGTGGACGCATGATCGGATCAAGCAGTGTTCCAATAAAATGAACAATGCCGAAGCCAAGGAGCATTTCAGAAATAATGAAGAATGGCAGGAGGGATGGAAATAGTACGTCCCACCATATGGTCAACCCTCTTTCAGCCGCTGTTAGCAGTGACTGTGGATAGATAAGCATTAGGAGCAGGCTGATAGAGAAGATGGCTGCCAGTAATATGAGATTGAGCCGTTGCCACCGATACATCGTAATCTCCCTCCTCGATTGTCCGCCCAGCCGAGTGGGAGACAGCTGCGAAGCGTTGGACAAGGGTCCAACACCATCATATGAGCGGGAGAAGAGGAACATTCTCACTATGAGAGACGAGTGGGGATATCCCTATCACAACTCATTCTCAACTGTAATCAAAATGTAAAGAAACCGTTTGCATTTTTTCGTATCATCGCGTGAATCCTTATGATAAGATAGTTATATAGAAGGATGAAACGGTATCCGATAATTAGGGGTGATTCGGATGAGTATAATAGCAGGCCTCTTAGTTTGCGCTTTCGTTTACGTTATTCGAGAGTCGTTGATGGGTCCACCAGAAGATTGGGAAACATAATATTCCAGGTTCGGCGCTAAACAGAGTTTAGCGTCTTTTTTGTGTGCTATAATGTCCATGTGTAATATTACCGATAGATAGGAGAGCGTTATGAATAAATATAACGAAACCTTATATGACATGATTGGCGGGGAGCAAACCGTTCGACGCATGGTAGAGGCATTCTATCCAAGAGTCCAGCAGGAACCGTTGCTAGCCCCGTTATTTCCTGAAGATATAACGCCTGTATTGGAGAAGCAGTTTTTATTTTTAACACAATTCTTCGGAGGGCCGATGCTGTACACGGAGCAGAATGGACATCCGATGATGAGAGCGCGCCATCTGCCATTTCCGATAACCATTGAACGCGCACGCGCCTGGTTAAGCTGCATGGATGCCGCGCTTGTCGACATTGGGATGCCGCCTGAGCTGCGTGAAATGGTTATGAACCGCTTGTCAGGACCAGCACATCACTTTGTAAATCAATCTTGAACTACTGAATATGGTAAGCATACTCCATTACACAATTGAACTTGGACTTAATCTAAGGAGGTCGGCATATGCAAACTAATAATAGTGACGTAGAACCATTATACGATCTTACAGCTACCTGTCCTGCTTGTGAACGGGACTTTCGAACTTCGCGGATTCGTCCGCGTTATAAGAAAGCAATCCGTATGGATTCTGACTTCTGTCCTCACTACGCAGACCCCAGCCTGAACCCGGATTACTATGTCGTTCAGATATGCGAGCACTGCGGCTGCGGAACAACAGAGCATGCTCTTAAGCAATGGAGCGAAAGGCAGCACGAAGAATTCAGCGTGCGTGTATCTTCGCAATGGCAGCCTCGTTCCTATGCCGGGGAACGAAGCTGGAAGGTTGCATTGGAGACGTATCAGTTGGCCTTGCTTACCGCGCAGACGATCAATGAAAGCCAGCGCGTGATTGCTGGACTATTGCATCATATCGCTTGGCTGTACCGCTACCAAGGAGATGAAGCTCAAGAGCAGAAATACTTGCGATTCGCGCTGAATGCCTATCTATCCGTATATGAACGGGAGTCTCAAGATCTTAACGACGCGCGGCTCATCTTCATTACAGGAGACCTGCATCGCCGCTTAGGTGAGTTCTCGGAAGCGGCTAAGAATTTCGCGCACATCATACATGATCAGCGGATTATGGATGCTGCGATGATACGCGCCGCTCGTGAACAATGGACGATCATGCGTGAAGAGATGAAGGCTCAGCAGCTCGAAACTCCAGATCAGTTATTTAACGATGGCAAAGTAAAGCTTACTTAATCCGATTCATAACTAACGCATGCTGCGGTCTGCAAGCAGGTAGTCTTGATCGGCATTAATAATCGTAACTCGATGATGGCAGCATGGAAAGACGAGCAGCCGCTTCTTTCCATCGCGTATTAGCGGCAGCTCCGCAGGCTTAATCGGCAGCAGAACATGGTTCTTTGAGCAGAAGGGACAGGCTTCAACGAATAAGTCCCCCATCATTTCGTCATAAGGTATCGTATTCTCTAACGGAATCATTGCTTAGCCTCCGAATCGCCCGACTCCTCCAATTGGGGTTTATCTTGTTCAGCTAATTCAGCTAATTTCTTAAGTAAGATATGCTGCGGCATATGCATTAAATGTTCGACCGGGACACCTAGTGCTTTGGAAAGCTTAACAGCTGTGTCTGCGGATATTGGTAGTGGTTTCATGATTGAACCTCCTGCGTAGCCAGTGTATGATGAGATATAGTTTAGTTATACACGGTCAGAACGGAAATGACAAATCACGTTCGACCTAATTAAGTTTGATCATAAGTGAGTAATGACAATCAATTCTAGATGTGAGAGGTGTGTTACGAATGAAGCAACCCCTGCAATTAACTTGGGATTTAGATGTCATCTTTCCAGGCGGTTCGGAATCCGAAGCGCTGCAAACTTACTTACATACTTTACAGAATGATTTACAGCGATTGAATACAGAGTTGAAGTCGCTGCCTGTACCGGCTGATGAAGCTGGCATTGACCAGCTCGTTGTGAAGACGAAGGAGCTCGAGGATGCTACCATGCGGCTTCGCCAAGTGGCCGCCTATATAAGCTGCTTGACGGCTCAGGACATTAATGACAAGAAAGCAGTACAGCTGAATGGTCGATTGACAGAGCTTCTTGCACAATATGTAACGATCAATACGTTATTCGATGAAAAATTAAGCACGATGGCAGACGATCTGTGGGAGCAGTACACAGCACAATCCGATATGGCTGCTATTGCATTCGGATTGAATGAGCGTCGCCAATGGGCGCGTGAGAAGCTGCCTCCTGAGCAGGAAGCCTTAATCGGGGATCTGTCCTCTGATGGCTACCACGGCTGGGCAGAGCATTACAATACGATCGTTAAGCATATCCGTATCGATACTGTAGATAACGGTAAGGTACAGCAATTATCCGCAGGTCAAGCTTATAACAAGCTGTCTCATCCCGACCGCGGCGTTCGCGAGGATATGTTCCAATTATGGGAGGACGCTTGGGCGGAAAAGGCGGATTTCTGCGCGGATACACTGAATCATATTGCAGGCTTCCGTTTGAAATTGTATGAGCATCGCGGCTGGGATCATGTGCTGAAAGAACCGTTAAAGATCAATCGCATGACTCAAGCTACACTTGATGCGATGTGGAATACAATTGTGCTGAATAAGCCTGCATTTGTCGCTTATTTTGAACGCAAGGCGAAGCTGCTTGGCGTAGATAAGCTTACATGGTGTGACGTGGAAGCGCCTCTATCGAGTACGCAATCCATTACCTCGTATGATGAAGGGGCAGCAACCATAGTGGAGCAGTTCGGCAAGTTCAGTCGGAAGATGTCTGACTTTGCAGTTCATGCCTTCGAGAACAACTGGATTGAAGCGGAAGACCGCGCGGGCAAGCGCCCCGGGGGGTTCTGTACCTCGCTTCCAGTAACCCATCAGACTCGGATCTTTATGACCTATGCGGGAACACCATCGAATGTTTCTACACTCGCCCATGAGCTAGGTCACGCCTATCACCAGCATGTGATGGATGGGCTGCCAGGAATGGCTCAGCAGTATGCGATGAACGTTGCTGAAACCGCCTCAACCTTTGCAGAGATGATCGTTGCGGATTGTGCTGTGAAGCAAGCGCAGGATGAGCAGGAGAAGCTTGCTTTGCTGGAGGAGAAGATCAAACGGTCGATTTCGTTCTATATGAACATCCATGCGCGATTCTTATTTGAGACTCGTTTCTACGAGAAGCGCAAGCAGGGTTTATTATCTGCAGATGAGATATGCACGCTTATGGTGGAAGCTCAGAAGGAAGCATTTAACGACTCATTAGCTTCCTATCATCCGCACTTCTGGGCGTCGAAGCTGCACTTCTATCTGACAGGTGTACCATTCTATAATTACCCTTACACTTTCGGTTACCTGTTCAGTACGGGGCTGTACGCTCGTGCGCTTCAAGAAGGCGAGGCCTTTGCTGAGAAGTACGACGCGCTGCTGCGCGATACAGGCAGTATGACGGTTGAGGACTTGGCGCAGAAGCACTTAGGAGTTGACTTGACGAAGCCAGACTTCTGGCAGAGTGCGATCGATGTTACTTTGCAGGACGTCCAACAATTTTTGGAAATGACAAAATAATAATAGTAGGCATTATGGTGCAATTAGAAAGGTGAGTACTTAGCTTGAAACTGCTGTTAAGATCTGTGCAAATGATGTTTTATGCAACGAATGCGATATTGATTCCATATCTCTCCTTGTATTTACAAAAACGCGGCTTTAGCCCTGCAGAAACAGGAACCTTGATTATGCTGGGACCCTTTCTGGCCATGTTCTTACAGCCGCTGGTCGGCGTCATCAGTGATAAATTAAGAGCGACCAAACCGCTGTTGCTTGTGCTATGGGTAGGGGTAGGACTTAGTTCTGTGTTTTTATTCATGACTGATCAACGCGCTGTAATTGCTGTTAGTTTGTTGGCATTTTATATATTTATGCAGCCTGCCGTTTCCCTGTTGGATACGTTATTGATAAAGGGCGCGAGATCGTTAAATGTCTCGTATAGTTCTTTACGTTTATGGGGCTCGGTCGGGTTTATGGTGGCGCTCCTGATTATAGGACAGCGTTTTGAAGCATGGGGCGGATTGGATTCATTGCTCATTATGTTTGCACCGATCTGGATTGGTGTGTTCATTATCTTTCTTCTGTTGCGAGAACCGACTGTGGAAGAACCACAGGCGAAAGCCGAATCCAAGATGGATATGGCCATGATGCGCAAGACATTGGCAAGCCCGGCGCTGCTATTGTTCTTCGGACTTATATTGCTGCTTGGCATTCCTCATCGGATGAATGACGGCATGTTGTCGCTCCATCTGCAGGATCTGAACGCATCAGCAGCACAAATATCATACGCGTGGGCAGCAGCTGGAGCAGGCGAGGTTATAGGCTTCATCTTCATCGCCAGATTTGTTCAGCAGAAAAAACTGCTGTCGTTATTAGCGACGGCATCGCTGTTGTATGCTATCCGCTGGCTGCTGTATGCATATGTGACTGTTCCGAGTGTTATTGTTGTACTGCAAGCATCTCATGCCTTTACGTTCGCGGCAGTATGGATCTTATCCATTGATTATGTTACGCGTGCACTGCCTAAGCAGATGTTGGCTACCGGCCAAGCGCTGCTTAACATGATCTTTATCGGTCTAGGTGGACTAATTGGCGGTTCATTAGGCGGGCTGCTCCAAGAAAATTATGGCAACAAGACCATGTATTTATTTGGTGTAGTCTGTTCGTTAATAGCGGCGATTGGATTCTTTCTATGGAATAGACGCGCGGGGAGTGCGGCTGCTGTACAGGAGTATAGCAAGGCCAATTAATCGAATTGTGAAGAGGAAGGGGCTTTCCCATAAGTACATGGGAAAGCCCTTTGCTATCTGCAAGGGCTGGGAGCGGACACACGAGCCGCTATTTGCAACAAACACCACTGATTCACCATACTGGCGGACCGTAGAGCTGTTATTTGACCCGAATAAGCAGTTTAGTGCTAGTTTTGGAGCAAATAGCGTCATCTGAGTCCGTAAGATCTCAAAAAACACCTCGAAACCATGAAATAGCGGCGCCTGTGTCCGTTCAAGCGTGGGTCATACGGCTTTGCTGCCATCGTATTTGCTATCGGACAAAAAAACCGCTGATCCAGCTTCATCGACTAGCTAAGCGGATTCATATTGGTGTAAAAAAAAAGAAGGGTTGCCCTAAAAGACATAAGAAACATGACTTTTAGGACAACCCCTCGTATAGCCTTGAACGGCGCTGCGTTATGCCTTTTGCTTGCTACATTTTAAATACATGAATGGTTCGCTGCAATTGACCTACTTTCTGCTGCATCTGGGCAGTAGACTCAGCCATTGCTTGAACTGAGTGGATCTGTTCATTCATAGAAGCGGATACCTGCTCTGTACCTGCAGCGGATTGCTGAGTGATCGCTGAAATATTTTCAATGGCGGTTGAAATGGTCTGCGCTCCCTCAAGCATGACGTCGCTCTCACGAGCAAATGTAGAGATAGCTTCTGCTATGTATTGGGTACTGGATATAATATCTTGAAATACAGTTTGTGTTTCTTGAATCATCTCGGTCTGCGTGCGAACGATATCTTCGTTTGCTTTCATATTCACGGCAGCTTCCTTGATGGCTTGCTCGATGCCTTTAACGAGGGCAAATACCTCTTTCGTTGAAGTAGAGGATTCTTCAGCAAGCTTGCGAACTTCTTGAGCGACGACGGCGAAGCCAAGTCCATGTTCACCTGCTCGAGCTGCTTCTATGGAGGCGTTAAGCGACAACAGATTCGTCTGCTCCGCAATCTCAGAGATCGTGCGTGTCATCTTGGAGATGCCTTCAGTCTGACGTGCTAATTGATCAATCGTCTTGGCTAATTGTTCTGTAGCTTCGATATTGCGCTGCATTCCAACGGTCTGAGTGTCGACGGCACCGCGGCCCTTATCGATCAGTTCAATAGTCATCGAGGAGTGTGTATTCATCTCCTTGGTGGACTGGGCATATGCTACGATCTTCTGCTCGATCTGACGAACAGAATCCGACATCTCGCCTATATCTTCGGATATCTCGGAAGCGCCAATCGCTAGCTCATTGGATGAAGCGGCAACCTGCTCCATAACCAGCTTCATGTCCTGACTCTTCTGCTCCATGTCGCGACCGGCATCTGATACATGACTAGAAAGCTCAGAGGTCTGCTTCAGGATATCGCGAAGCGTCTCCAGCATACGGTTGAAAGCTTCGCCAAGATCACCCAACGCGTCCTTTGTTTGGACGGGCACGTTAGCGGAGAAATCACCTTTGGCAACCTTGATCGCAGCGTAGGATATTTCTTTAATAGGGTCACTTAATGATCGTTCTAACAATGTAATAACGGGATAGCTGATGCCGATCAGTACCAATAAAGTGATGAGACCAAACAGTAAATTGGCGCCTGTAATCAGAAGAACAATGGTAGAGAGCGTAAACAGTCCCACAATCCCATAACACCCGATCAATAACTTCTGTCTGAAATTCAGCGAATTAAACCAAACCATTTCCTCGCCCCTTTAATCATCGTCAGTAAAATTTTTCACAATATTGATATATTATAGCATTGAGCCACATAGTGGTCTATGCAAATATATACAAAAAGGTGATAAGTACGATAATTGTTATTTATCATTATATCGGTTAATCAGGCACATAAAGTTAGATATGAAACGCAATTAAGGCTTCCAACTTTGCAGCTGAAAGCCTTCTCACCGTTATTTCAGTAAGTATAAATTGATTAATCTTCTTCAATAACCTAGCGAGTGGAACGGCCTGCCAATTGCTGCTCAGCCATCTGAACAAGACGTTTTGTGATGTATCCACCGATAGAACCCATATCACGGGATGTATAGTTACCATAGTAACCGTCTGGGGAAAGCGGGATACCAAGCTCACTAGCGATTTCGGCCTTCATTTGAGTCAAAGCTGCTGTAGCTTGTGGTACTACTAGATTGTTGGAGCGGCTTCCTTGTTGCGCCATGTTGATCACCTCCTTGTGGGATTAGTATGGGATGAATAGATAGAATTATGCGAGGAAGATAAAAAGGCTTTCATGTAAATAATGCCAGGCGTATGAACGCCTGGCATCTGATTATTGGTTATAAAGATGTAGGACTCTGTAGGACTCTAAGCGCGAGTAATGTCCAGATCGAGCACAAGCTCGACGGGTGTCTGCGGCTGCAGGTCAATCAACCCAGTCGTATCCTGATCAAATGGGAGATTAGGCGCGTCTGGAAGCCAAGTATAAGGCTCGATGCAAACAATCTCATCAGCCTCGCCTCGTGTGTAGAGCACCCAATGCTTGAAGTAAGGCTCGTTGCAGGAATAACGGATTCCGTATCCGTCATCGCGAGTCAGCCAAGCTTCAGGACGATGCTCGCCAATGCTGAATACCGTATCGAAGTTCGTACCTCTAACGTTCAATCCATCGTTTAACGCTGCGAAATCGCCGAGAGGCAGCGTACGGCCTGTCATGATAAGCTCTGAGTCCAGCTCATATACGCCGCTGACAGGCACTTTAAGCGTCCAGCGCTCTGGTTCCTGGTCGATGAGGAACCAAGTATGTGTTCCGAAGCCGAATGGCGCGGCCTGTTCGCCGACGTTCGTGATCGACAGCTTCTGCGTCAGCTTGCCGCCGGTCAATATGAGCTTCATGCTGAATTCAAGCGGGGTCGGATATTGACGAATCCAATTCGGGTCGTCTACGGAACGGAATACTACGGTTACGGAGCAGTTGTCTTCGGTGCTGCTATGTTCCGTAACGGTCCAAGCTTGCGTGCGGTGAAGTCCATGAATATGGTTGTTATTAGCCGTGTTCTGATCGAATTGATAGTCGACACCAGCGTAGGAGAAGCGTCCACGGCGAATGCGGCCTGGAGGCATAAGCATTGGCGCGCCGAAATGGTACGGCTTCGTCATATAGTAGTCGAGTTCGCTCTCCTGTGGGGTACGAAGTACGTCGCGAGCTGCGACCTTATCCCATAAGCGGATGACATTACCGCCTAGACCGGGTAGAAATGTTGCTTCCAGCTCATCGCTATGCAGAATGAGTGTTTCATATCTGTTCCATTGCCCTGTCGTAATGTGATGCATCAGTAATCTCTCCTTTATCCTGTAGTCCGCAGCATGTGGGGAGTACCTGTCCGAGAATCATCATAACAAATCAGTCTTATAAAGTCATACCCTGCTCACTACTGGACTGCTCATTGACAAACCGGTTTAGATTGATTATTCTAGTGGATAATATATGGTAAGAACACGATGACGAGGACAAGTAAGTTTACGCGCGCGTCAGCAGAGAGCCGGTGGATGGTGTGAACCGGTGCCGCAGCATAAGCCGAATGGACCTTGGAGTGCTTGGAGCAACCGATCGTTTACCGCGGAAAGGATCGTATTATGCTAAGCCGCAGCTCAGCGTTATGGAGTAGAGGTTCGGATGGCCTGCGGGCATATCTGAATGAATTAGGGTGGTACCACGGTCTTTCGTCCCTTACGGGGAGATGAAAGGCCTTTTTTGTTGTTTATTTTACATGAAAACGAAACGTCAATTCAGATATAAGGAGATCGATACTATGAAACGCGTATTATCAGGAATTCAGCCGAGCGGTCAGCTGACCATCGGAAACTACATTGGGGCGATGCAAAATTTCGTCAAGCTGCAGCATGAACATGAATGCTTCTTCATGGTTGTGGATCTGCATGCAATCACCGTACCGCAAGAGCCTGCGGCACTTCATGAGCAATCAGAGATGGTAGCTGCTCTGTACCTGGCTGCAGGAATTGATCCTAATAAAGCAAATATTTTCATGCAATCACATGTGCCGCAGCATGCCGAGCTGGGATGGTTGTTAACGACGATCAGCTATATGGGTGAGCTGGAGCGTATGACACAGTTCAAGGACAAATCGGAAGGCAAAGAATCAATTGGTACGGGATTGTTCGTCTACCCTACGCTGATGGCGGCGGATATTCTGCTGTACCAATCGGATCTCGTGCCGGTGGGCGACGATCAGAAGCAGCATCTGGAGCTTACGCGCGATCTGGCGAATCGCTTCAACTCTCGTTTCGGCGATACGTTCCAAATTCCGGAACCGTATATTCCTGAGGTTGGCGCGCGGATCATGTCTCTCGACGATGCGTCGAAGAAGATGAGCAAGTCCAGTCCGAATCCAGGCAGCTTGATAGCACTGCTTGACGATCCGGCTGTCATTCGCAAGAAGATCAGCCGCGCGAAGACAGACTCGGAAGCGCTTGTGAAGTATGATCCGGTGAACAAGCCGGAGATCAGCAACCTGATGAGTATCTACTCTCATACGGCTGGGCTTAGCATTGCTGAGATTGAAGCGAAGTATGAGGGGCTAATGTACGGTCCATTCAAGAAGGACTTGGCTGAGCAGGTAGCCGCGTTCATCGAGCCGCTGCAACAGCGCTACCGTGAAGTTCGTCAGTCCGGCGAGCTGCAAGATGTGCTGAAGCAAGGTGCTGAACGCGCACACGAAGCGGCGGAGAAGACGCTGGATGAGGTTAAGCGCCGCATGGGCTTCGTAATGCCGAGATAATGAGCTAAGCTGTAAGCGTGAATAAAGGGGTTGTCCCATAAGTCATTTTTTTCATGACTTATGAGGCAACCCCTTCTTTGCGTCTCAGCAGTCCCGACCTTATCGGCAAGCCGAAAAACAAGGCTGAGACGTCGAAAAACTGCATCTCAGCTCCAAAATAAGCTCCCGCAAGGGCTGAGATGCAGAAAAATGACGTCTCAGCCATCCCGACGGCCTCGGCAGCCGAAAATATGTCTGAGACGTCGAAAAAATGCATCTCAGCCCCAAAATAAGCTCTCGCGAGGGCTGAGATGCAGAAAAATGACGTCTCAGCTATCCCGACGGCCTCGGCAAGCCGAAAAACAAGGCTGAGACGTCGAAAAACTGCATCTCAGCTCCAAAATCAGCTCTCGCGAGGGCTGAGATGCAGAAAAACGACGTCACAGCCGTCCCCGCGGCCTCGGCACGCCGAAAAAAACGGGGCTTGTCCTCGTACATGAGGACAGCCCCGTTTGCATTTAAGAGGAAGACGTTGATTCCTCACGACGCCGCAATCTAGCCTTCACGATAAATCCAAGTCCCATATTGAGGACGGATAACACACCGAACAGGATAGCGAGCCATGCGCTGCTGGTGATAGCTATTGCAGTAGCCATCAGGAGGGCAACGGATGAGCATGCGAACCAGAGAGCGAGACCTTTATTCATAGCTGTCACTCCTATTCAACATTTTGAACGACATCTTACGAAAGAACTCATCTGTGCTGCTGAACACGACACTATTTTCGAAATATTGATGCTGTCCGGAATAACATTTGCTCTAGCGGTTACAATAAGCTTGCAAGCTTGCATCATAAGAACATGCCATTGTGAAAGGAGATTTTATTATGTCGAATCAATCTCGAACAAACAACTTGGTCGTTCCTCAGGCAACTGCTGCATTGCAACAAATGAAGTTAGAAATTGCGAGTGAATTGGGTATCCCAATCCCGCAAGATGGTTACTACGGCAACTACACTTCCCGCGATACTGGCTCCATCGGTGGATTTATGACGAAGCGTCTGGTCCAGATGGCTGAACAATCGTTGGGCGGAAGAAGCCAATAACCAATCAACATCATTGACTTGGCATTACATGCTCATTCCGTAACATGATAAGCTGCCCTGCGCGCGGGGCGGCTTATTTCTTGTATGTACAATGTATCATAATTGTTTGAACTTCGGGAAGGTATGATTCTAGAAGTTACTAATTCGGTTAATAAACGGTATTGTATTGTGGTGCATGTTGTTGCACAATAGAATTTATGGTTCTTTATGGAAAAAGGGGGATGTTGGTGGAACGAATCATATTTGTGGAATATCGAATCGACCCGGATAAGCGGGAACAATATATGAAATTAATGGATCAATTATTAAAGAATCAACGAGACTGCATCCTCTATGAAGGCTCAGATCAACCGAACGTTTTCGTTGAACAGTACCATCATACAACGCCAGAGCAGTACGCTCAGATGAAGCAATTGCGGTTAGAGGGACAGAGTGAATGGGATGGGGTCACAGACTGTATTATTGGCGGACGCGGCAAGCTTCATATATGGGAGTTTATACAAAAGAAATAAAGTTTGTAAAAAATACCGATCAATCTAATGTCAAATTGATGAACGATTTGTGGATACATTGTGTGGTATGGGCATTTTTGCTATGATAAAAATTACAGCACGATATATGTATATCTGCTTGGTTGGAATCAACAAGGAGGATCGCGCGTGGAAAAAATAATGACTTATAACGCTTCTTCCGAACCAGTCGTGCTTTCGCCCGAGCCGATGCGGGCTGGAATATGGAAGGAGTTATATCTATTAATTAAACCGGGGATTATCCGTTCTAATTTAATGGCGGCACTTGCTGGTTTCTGGGTAGCGGCGAAGTGGGATATCCCTTGGCTAACGCTTATGTGGACACTCTTGGGCACTGCGCTTGTCATGGCATCTTCCTGCGTATTCAACAATTACTTTGATCGTGACTTCGATATGAAGATGGATCGCACACGCAATCGCGCGCTGCCAACAGGAAGGCTGAAGCCTAGCTTCGTTCTGGGGTATGCCATCGTTCTCGGAGTTGCAGGACTAGCTACGTTGTTTTTATTCGTAAATAATCTGGCTGTGTTGTTCGGAATCATTGGTATGTTCATTTATGCGGTAATTTATACGTTATGGTTAAAGCGCACTTCGACTTGGAGCACTTCGGTTGGAGCGATATCTGGCGCAATGCCGCCGGTAATCGGCTATGTCGCGGTTACGAATACGTTTGACATGGGAGCTATCCTCATGTTTGCGCTTCTGTTCCTGTGGCAGCCGCCTCATTTCTGGGCGCTCGGCATACGTCGTGTGGAGGAATATCGCGCAGCGGGCTATCCGCTGCTTCCGGTAGTGAAAGGTATTGAGCGCACCAAGTGGCAGATGATCCCTTACGTGCTGCTAATGCTGCCATTGCCTTATCTCTTTTACCATTTCGGTTACACGGGAATCGTATATGTTGTATTAGGTACACTTGTAAACCTGGCATGGCTCTATATCAATCTAACTGGCTTCAAGGCCAAGGATGACGAGAAGTGGGCGAAGAAGAGCTTTGTTCTTTCGGTCAACGCCCTTATGCTGCATATGATTGTACTGATCTTGGACACGGTTGGAAGTATCTAATTGCGATTAACAGAACTGGGGGAGCTTGGCGATGGCTCAAACGATGAAGCGTTATTCACTTCAAATCTTCTTATTTGTACTCGTATTTATATTTGCTATTGCGGCAGCGTGGATATACTGGCCTAAGGGAGAACAGCTTCCGATTGAAGGTCAAGCTCCAGACTTCACGCTTGAAAATGTGGACGGGTCAACGGTCAGCATGTCCGGTACGAATGGCAAGGTTAGATTGGTATACTTCTTCTTCGCAAGCTGTCCGGATGTATGTCCGCCGACGACTTATATGCTGAATGAAGTACAGGATCTGTTGAAGGACGAGGGAGTATTCGGGACCGACGCCAACTTGATGTCCATCAGCTTCGATCCGGAGCGGGATACGCGTGAGGTGCTGATGAATTGGGCAACGGTTAAGAACAAGGCTGACTTGAGCGGCTGGTACTTCCTTCGCGGTGACGAAGCGGGTACCGCAGAGCTGATGAAGCAGTTCCAATCCATTGTCATCAAGGATAAGGACGGCAATTTCTCGCACTCGAATCTGGTTATCCTGGTTGACCAAGAAGGCAAGATACGGAAGTTCTACAATGCGAATGATCTAGACATCACTGCAGAAGTTATCGCCAAGGACGTCATATCGCTAATAAAATAACTACCCCATGAACGGGGCTGGATCCGGGTACAGGATGTACTCCTCCAGCCCCGCTTTTTCCATCTGCTGGATGAGGTATTCTTCTGGAGTTCCTTCCACGCCCGCATACCCGCGCCGTGTATATATATGCTCCGCATCAGGAAATACATCTCGCAGTATGCCGCGAATTTTCTTACCTGAAGCATCATTATCCATAAATAAATAGACCGGCCGATCACCGGCTTGCTTGCGCAAAGCTTCCATTCGATTCGTATTCAAGGTGCCGTAAGTGCATAACAGCATAACATCATCTGTGAGCAGGCGGCGTAAGCGGCTTTTGTCATTTTTGCCTTCAACAATAATGGCGAGCTCCATGTGGCATCCTCCTCTGATGCGGTCATTTAATAGATATTATCGTTCATTTAGTGTACCACAATCGGGAGGGATATTATGTTCTCGTTCAACAACTACAGAAGCGCAGGGTTGTCCATGCGAGGTCAGAAACGAACGGCTTGCTGTCTTAGCAAGCCGCATGAGGAGAGAGCGAGACACATTACTAGAAAATACATACACGCAGGATAATGACTAACAGGATAAATAGAACGAGGATCGTTCCTAAAGAAGACCCGGGGCCACAGGCACCGCCAAAGCCAGGACTCACAAGGCCGCCACAAGGTTCTACGCAATGTGACATTCGATTCACCCCTCTTTCTGATGTCAAGTCAGAAGACACAATGTATACTATGTCTTTAGGGTGGTCGTGTACTGTGCGAATACCCAGTGCGTCTAAAATATAGGTATGTGCCTTTTGAAGCTACCCTGCGGTTCTATGGAACGTTTGCTTTTGGGGTGGAGCCGTAATCAGCGGTTTGCTCATCGGAATTAGCATAACTGCGCCCATGAGCACAATAAACGCGATAAAGAACGGCGATATATAATCGCGCAGTTGACCCGCAATCAGCGGTCCGATAAAGGAGCCGATCGAGGATGCGATCGATAGGTAAGAGAATATGCGCCCAAATCGCACACCGCCGCTAAGCTGCAGCAGGTGAGTGGACATGGCGGGAAGCACGATTCCTTTCGTCATGCCGATGCCGAAGAGAACGACGAGCATCGGAATCGGCCATTTCACCGATAGAATGAAGAACAACAGAGCCAGCGCTATCGTGCCTGACCAAGTGCGGGTCTTAGCAGGGTAGTAATGAAGGAACAACATGCTCAATGTGGTTAAAGCGCCTAAGCTGACGGCAGTAAACAGGATGCCGGAATGCATGATGGATTGCAGGGCGTTGCCTACGAACGGCAGCTCAAAGAATAGGATGCCTTGCGAGCAAGCGATAGCAAACGGTAGAATATAGAATGTCCAAGGTACTCGTTGCGGCTTATCTGCTTGTACACCGACAGACATAGAATGCTGCTCGCTTTCCGGCAGCTGCTCGGTATGTTGGGGAGAACGGATGAAAAATACAGACAGCATGCCAATTGCAATGAGACCAATGCCAAGCGCCTGAAAGGAAGCTGAGAATCCCAGCTTGGCGACAAGAAAGGCGCCTGCTGCCGGTG
The DNA here is from genome assembly GCF_058791835.1 of Paenibacillus sp. EB106-04-04-XG159. NCBI lineage: Bacteria > Bacillati > Bacillota > Bacilli > Caryophanales > Paenibacillaceae > Paenibacillus > Paenibacillus sp. EB106-04-04-XG159. The sequence continues at coordinate 49,960 of NZ_JBYTDY010000004.1, forward strand.
AGACGACAGATGCGAGCGTATGGACAAGTCCATTGCCTGCCATCAGCTTGCCTTGCTGTACATGATTCTGCGCGAAGCGGGCAAGCAGCGCCAGACAGGCAGGGGACAGGAATGCAAGCACGAAGCCGCTGATGGAACGGACCATTAACAGTTCCCACGGATCGGATACATGGGCTTGCAGCACGAGCAGAATACCAGCACCGATCAAGCTGAGGACGATGAAGATGCGGCTGCCGAAGCGATCCACGCCATAGCCTGCCAACAAATTTCCAGGCAGATGAGTGAAGGAGTACATGCCCATCATCAGTCCAATAAATGAAGGAGCAGCGCCCAATGAGACAGCATACGGGGTCAGGATAGGATATTGGGCATGCAAATCGAAAAATGCGACAAACAAAAATAAATACAGCCACACGACCGAACGCAAATGACTCCACCTCCACTAGTTGCTATGTTATTACTTGTACGTCATAACGGACAAACTTATGACCTGTTTAGAGAAGATGTATGATCTTACTACCGATCCGTCAATGCTGTATAATACAATTTGGAAAGGGTGATGAAAATAATGGATATGGATGTTTTGTTTGAGTTTATTAAGCAGAATTGGCTCGTCTTCCTGATCGCACTCATCGTGTTGTTCATCATTGTCAGCTTCGTGAAGACTATGGTTAAGTGGGCATTCGTTATCGTGATTGTCGCGGCGGTAGCGGTGTACAGCGGAATTACGTGGTCGGATATTGATCAAGCTGTTACCACGGTTAAGGATGAAACTGTACAACAGTTGAAGGATCAAGCGATGGACGCCATGATTAGCGAGGCTAAGAAAGCGACGTACGAAGCGGAGTCTGACGGTTCGTATACGATTAAATCGCCTAATCTTGAGGTGAAGGGCTCCAAGAACAGCACGAAGGTAAACATTTCTTTCCACGGGGTGCCGTTAGGCGAGTGGGAAATGGACGATACGATTAAGAAGTTTGTTAACGAGGCCAAGAGTCAATGATGGATTCGTTGACAACGTTTGTGCAGTGGAACATCGTAACGATTGTGTTGGCGTTGATCGTACTGTACAGCTTGTGGCAAGGGGTGGGCAGAGGCGCTTCGGGGTCAATGCGCCACCTCTTGTTTATTGTAGCCGAAGCAGGCTTGACGATTCTATCCCTGTATATTGCCTCTAAGGTCGCACTGGGGCTGTCTTCTTCGCTTGCGGACTGGCTCCATAAGCTTGATATCACGATTCCGAATCGCGAGCTCGCTTGGTGGGAAAATATGTACTATACCTTCATCACCAGTTTGCGTGACATGTCGTTAATGCGATTCGCAACATTGATGCTGGTGAGCTATGTGCCCATTCGTATCTTGAGCGGTTGGATCGCAAGCTATATCTATATGTGGACAGGCATAACCGGAGCGCGCGACATGAACACCATATCAGGTGAAGCGGTAAGCAAGCGGTTCAGGCTCGTATTCAGCCGCCTTGTCGGTGGCATAATCGGTCTGGTCACAGGCATGGTGCGAGCTGTCTTCGTAGTGGCGCTGCTATTTATATTTGTTACCTTGCAGCCGGACGGCAAGATCAGTCAAGAAGTACAGGCCTCTAATGCCTATCAATATGCAGTTGCGCAATTGGTAGAGCCGCTGATGGGCGAGTGGGTCACGGAACAAGTGCCGATCTTCACAGCCTCTGTTGAGAAGCAGCTTAGTGAGCTGATGCAGCGCAAGTATGAAGTGATTGACCACCTTGTGCCTGCTGATATTGAACAAGCTGCATTGGCAGTGACAAAAGATGCGAAGACGGATGAAGAAAAGGCGCGCATGCTGTATGACTGGGTAGGCAGCAGGGTGAGATACGATTGGGATAAAGCGAACACCTACATCGAAAAAGGGGAATGGAAAGAACAGACGCCGCAGGATACTTTTCAATCACGGACTGGGGTATGCATCGATTATGCCCGCTTATATGCTATGATGGGGCGCTCGGTAGGCTTGGAAGTGAAGGTAGTGACAGGGACAGGATATGTCGGCAAGGGCGGGTACGGGCCGCATGCTTGGAACACAGTGAAGATCGGACCGAATGAATGGATTCCGCTCGACACAACCTGGGCGAGTTCAGGAGATTGGTTCAATCCGCCTAATTTTGATGCGTCGCATGTGCCTGATATGAATCTATGACAATATTTGACACGATCTACTAGGCTTTGAGTGCTAATGTCGAATGTGATAAACTATACAAATGGACAACTTGTCCGGAGAAATTACAGCTAGGAGGATGATGAATTGAGTCATCCAAAGTCGGACGATGCGCAGAAGCGCGAGCTGACGAATCGCCGTCAGTTTTCATTTCGCTTAAATATTTTTTTCTTTGTTACTTTTGCAGCGTTCTCCGTGCTGATTGTTCAGCTGGCGATATTGCAGTTCGTAGAAGGTCCAGGATTGAAAGAGAAGGAGACAGAGCTAGGTTACAAGACAACAGCTATTCCTCCTCTTAGAGGCACCATATTTGATGCATCTGGCCAACCGATCGCTTACTCGACTTCTACTCAGTCCTTGTACTTTAATATTGAGAAGAATTATACCAAGGAAGAAAACGTAGCCGAAGCAGAGGCCTTGGCTGCACAGCTGGAGCAGATATTCAAGGAACTCGGCGATAAGAATGAGGTACAGCCGACTAAAGAAGAGATATTGAAGAGCATGGACCTCACAGGCAAGATGAATTATCCTTTCGTACCACGATTAATTAAGACAAATCTGACGAAAGAAGAAGTTGCATACTTCCTGGAGCATAAGCCTGAATTCCCAGGGCTGGAAATACTAGAAGACAGTGTGCGCAATTATGATAAGGAAGGCGTAGCCGTACAGCTTACCGGGTACCTCAAGAAATTCAAAGGCGTTCGTGAATCATATGATTATTATCAGGATATATATGTGAATCGTGCTGATCGACCAGAAGAACTTCGCTACCTCGATCATGAGGATGTCGGTGTGGATGGTCTGGAGTATATGTACCAAGAAGAATTGCGCGGGAAGAACGGCTTGAAGAAGTTCCCGGTTAACGTCGCGGGCAGAGTCATTGGAGAAATGGAAGTGACGAAGCCGGAACGCGGGAACAATCTGCATCTCACGATTGACCGACATGTTCAATTGGAGACGGAGAAGGCGATTGAAGATACGCTGAAGCAGATTCGCACCTCGTCAAATTCGCTGGAACGCGCCGAGAATGCAACTACGGGCTACGCTGTCGCTATGGAAGTAGACACGGGTAATATTATATCGATGGCCAGCTACCCAGACTATGATCCGAATGTATGGCGCAACGGTCAGATTAGCGGCGATGACTATGACAAGTATAAGTTCTATATGGGCAACGGAACGATTCGCGAGGTATACGCGCCTTATAATGATGATAAGGAGCGGGCGAAGCATCCGACCTCGCTCGTGTATCTCGGTTCAACGATGAAGCCGCTCTCTGTTCTGATCGGCTTGCAGGAGAATCTGTTCGACTTGAACGATACGTACTTTGACCAAGGATATGCTGAGTTTGGCCGCAAGGGCTACGAGACGAAGGTATGGAACTCGAACCATAAATCATTCGGCTACATGGATGCCGCTCGCGCATTGGAAGTGTCATCTAATGCCTTCATGGTTGACATGATCGGTAAACCGCTGTATTCGAGCACGAATATAAACGGGCTGGAAACTTGGGATAAGTATATGGAAATGTTCGGTCTCGGTGTTAAGACAGGCAGCGGATTGCCGTATGAATCAGCGGGCTTGAAGGATTATATGACAGAGGCTGAAACGAACAACGCTCAATCGGCGTTGGCGTATGCGTCGTTCGGACAGCAGGGTAAATATACGACGCTGCAGCTGGCGCAGTATGCAGCTACACTGGCTAGCCACGGCAAGCGGATGAAGCCGCAGTTCGTCAGCAAGATCACGGATGGTGACGGCAAGGTCGTGGAGGAATTCGAGCCAGAGGTACTGAATGAAGTAAAGATTGATGAAGAGAATTGGGATATGGTGGAGAAAGGCATGAGCAATGTTAATGTTCATGGCTTCGAAGGCTTCCCTTATGATTTCTATCGGAAGACAGGTACTTCTCAGCAACAAGTAGCGGGCAAGATGGTGGAGAATGGTGTGTTCATCGCTTATGCTCCGGCTGATAAACCAAAGCTTGCGGTTGCGGTCGTTGTACCGGAAGGCGGCTATGGCTCCTATAGTGCGGCGCCGATCGCACGAGCTATGTTTGACGCCTACGATGAGGTTTACGGTTTAACCGGTACGCCTCGCAAGCCTGCGGCAAAGCCAACTGTTGAAGAATAGGTATGCGATATAGAGCTTGTTAAGTGTTGTCGATGTTGACGACGCTTAGCAGGCTCTTTTGCATATCTTGACGTATGTAAACGAAGAAAAATCATCAATATGTCTTAGTTGTTTTGTACAATATGTGCTAGAATATTGAATAATATGGAATTGGTGAAAGGGTGATGCGCGATTGAGCCATCCACATCATGATGATCCGCAGAAACGTGAGATTCTAAATAGACGCCGGATGTCCATGCGTATGAATATGTTCTTCTTTGTTACATTTCTATTATTCACGATTATTATTGTGCAGCTAGCGATTGTACAGTTCGTGGAGGGACCCAATTATAAGCAGGAGCTGGATCAGCTGAAGTCGAGAAATTCTCCGATCTCACCGCTTCGAGGAACGATATACGATGCTTCCGGGCAGAAGCTTGCTTACTCAACTGCAACGCAGTCGCTTTACTTTAATATTGAGAAGCCGTATGGCGATCCGAAGAATAAGCTGTCCAAGGCGCAGGAGAAGAACCGTGAGGAAGCATTGGATCTGGCGAAACGACTAGCAGCGGTGTTCGAAGAGAAGGGGGATCCGAACGCCAAGCCGATTGCAGCTGAGAAGATATATAATGACCTTATGGATCTATCAGGTAAAATGGACTTTGTCTGGGTGCCGAGGCTGATTAAGACAGGACTGACGCAGGAGGAAGTGGCATACTTCCTGGAGCATAAGCCGGAATTCAACGGTATTGAGATTATCGATGACAGTGTGCGCAACTATGATAAGGATACGGTAGCGGTACAAACGGTCGGCTACTTGAAGAAATTCAAGGGCGTACGCAATGTTGTCCCATTCTATCAGAAGATCTCGGAGGAAAATGATCGGCTGCCGACGCAGGAACAGTACTTGGAGTTCGAGGATGTAGGTATGGACGGCATCGAGTTCATGTATCAGAATGAGCTTCGCGGCTTAAATGGCGTGAAGGACTTCCCTGTTAACGTGGCAGGCAACATCATCGGACCCATGCGGGTGACGAAGCCTGAGCGCGGAAACGACCTTCATTTGACGATACATAAAGAAATACAGCTCCGAACAGAAAATGCGATTATGAAACATCTGGAGAAGCTACGCCATTCGACGAATAAGAACGAGGTTGCTCCAAACGCCTATACTGGATTTGCCGTTGCTATGGAAGTAGATACTGGCAATGTAGTCAGCATCGCCAGCATGCCGGACTATGATACGAATGTATGGAAGAATGGTTCCATCTCCCCTGAAAATTACGAGAAATATAGCTTCTATATGAATAATGGCGCTATTCGAGATAATCCCGCACCGTTCGAGGATAAGGAGATCCGCAATAAGCGCGCAAGTTCGCTTGTATACCTAGGCTCTACGATGAAGCCGTTGTCTGTGTTGATCGGATTGCAGGAGGGCTTGTTTACCCCCTACACGACATACTCAGATAGAGGATATGCAGAGTTCGGACGCAGCGGATATGAGACAAAGGTATGGAATGCAAGCAATCGTGCCTGGGGTCGCATAAATCCAGCCACAGCGTTAGAGAAATCATCGAATGCCTTCATGGTTGATATGATTGGCAAGAAGCTGTACAGCATGCCGAAGAAGGATGGCAAGGACGGCTTGCAGATCTGGGACGAGTATCTGGATGCGTTCGGTCTCGGTGTCGTGACAGGAAGCGGTCTGCCTCGTGAAGCCGCCGGCTTAAAGGACTATATGACTGAAGCAGAGAACAACAATGCGCAATCCGCATTGGTTTACGCTTCGTTCGGTCAGCAGGGCAAGTATACGGCGCTTCAATTAGCGCAATACGCGGCTACCCTGGCTAATCACGGCGTACGTGTGAAGCCGCAGCTAGTCAGCCGGATTGAGGATGGCAGCGGGCATGTCCTAAAGAAATTTGAGCGCGAAGTTCTTAACGAAACGAAGTTTGAAGAAGAGTATTGGGAAGTGGTTGAGAAAGCGATGCTGAAGGTTGGAGTTCAAGGCTTCGATGGCTTCCCGTACAACTTCTATCGCAAGACCGGGACATCCCAGCAGAGCGTAGGCGGGCAGGTTCTAGAGAATGCTGTGTTTATCGCATATGCGCCAGCGGAGAAGCCAAAGCTTGCTGTAGCTGTCGTTGTGCCGGAAGGCGGATACGGCTCTTACGGTGCGGCGCCGATAGCTCGTCAAATCTTCGATGCCTATGACGAAGTATATGGTTTGACAGGGACACCGCGCAAGCCAGTCACCCAAGTCGAATCGGAACCGAAGCCAGGGGCGGTTCGGTAATAAATAGCTGCTTCTTAGGACTTTGCACATCAGAGCGGATAGTCACGATAGAGGGACTAACTGCATAAGATGCTGCAAAGTCTTTTTTTACGGTAAAAGTTGCATCTGTGAAACTTTATTGCAATGCGATAAACTTAGCTCGTGATACGATGATTGATGTCGATTCGTGAAGCAAGACTTTACAATTCTCAGTGAACGGGAGCGTGTCTTTGCGATGAAGAAGAACATGATCAAGACGATGAAATGGAACGCTGCCTTGAAACGATTGGTCATCACCGTGCTGTTCTTATGATAGGCCATGTTGGTCACGGCATGACGATGTGATACAATGTCGTTATGCAAATAGACAGCAGGACGTTTGTATCCCTAGCATATGATCTCTTGAGACAATAGACGCATACAAACGACACCGCTGGACGGGAGTGAACTGACATTGGGTAAATATGCATTATTGGCTCTCGATATGGACGGGACGCTGCTTACTGACGATCATCGGATCAGCAAAGAGACAGCGCTCGCGATTCATGAGGCGAGACAAGCAGGAATAACGGTCATCTTATCGACAGGTCGAAATTATGTAGATGCGGTTCCTTATGCGAAGGAGCTGGGCTTAGAGGGACCGTTCGTTACCGTTAATGGCGGCGAGATATGGAGTAATCTGAACGAGCTTCACGCTCGCTTTTTGTTAGATCGTGACAAAGTGCGCAAGATGCATGAATTGGCTGAACAATATGATTGCTGGTTCTGGGCATATTCCACTAAGGAATTGTATAATCGAACTAAATGGAGCGCGGATATCGATAAAGAGGACTGGCTTAAGTTCGGATATACAACTGAAGATGACGATATTCGAGGAAAGATTCTGAAAGAGCTTCAGGCGTTAGGCGGATTGGAATTGACCAACTCCTCGCTGCATAATATCGAAATAAACCCTCTTGGAATTAACAAGGCAACAGGTGTAGGGATGGTATGCGATATGTTAGGCATCTCGATGTCGTCCGTTGTAGCAGTCGGCGACAGCTTGAATGACATAGCTGTTATTCGTGAAGCTGGTTTAGGCGTAGCGATGGGCAACGCGCAAGACGAAGTGAAGGCTGCCGCGGATGCTGTCGTAGCATCGAACAACGAAGATGGTATCGTGGAGGTCATTCGTCGTTATATGCTGTAATATGAACTCGAATCCTATCTAAAGGAGAGATTCATCATGGCAATGGATGTCTTGGGTTGGATACTGATTATCGCATTGTTTGCTGTCGGCATGGCGGGAGCCCTATTGCCGGTGCTGCCTGGAGCTCTAGCGATCTACGCGGCGTTCTTCGTGTATGGCATGTTCTTCACCTTTGAATCGTTCGGTTTCTGGTTCTGGAGCATTCAGACCTTGATCGTCGTACTGTTATTCGTAGCTGATTATGCGGTCAGTGCGTGGGGGGTTAAACGGTATGGCGGTTCAAGAGGCTCGATCATCGGGAGTACTATCGGCGTCATCATAGGCCCGTTTGTAATCCCGGCATTCGGTCTTCTCATCGGGCCGTTTGTCGGTGCGCTGATTGGCGAGCTATTGTCGGGCGCTGACTTGAACCGTTCATTTAAAGCGTCGATCGGAGCAATAGTAGGTTTGTTTACAAGTTTAATCATGAAATTCATATTACAGCTCGTGATGATCGTGTTGTTCGTAATATGGATTATTGTCGTCTAATTGACATGAAGGTATGGCATGAACGTGTCTGCCTTCTTCGTCATTGACAGAAAGAAGGGAACTGCTTGGCGAAAGAATCATTTATTAAAGGCACGCTCATCATCGCGGCTGCTACATTCGTGACGCGACTATTAGGATTATTTCAACGAGTGCCTCTAGAGCATATGCTCGGTACCGTTGGTAACGCGGCATTCATAACCTCACAAAACTTATATCTAATGATATTAGCTGTAGCTACCGCAGGTATTCCGAGTACGCTCAGTAAAATGGTTTCAGAACGATACGCGCTCAACCAGGCTCGTGAGGCGGAGCGGATCTATTCAGCAGCGCTGTTGTTCGGTATCATTTCCGGTATCGTAACAACAACGCTGTTAATCGTGTTAGCCCCTGCGTATGCACAGTTTGCGAAGCAGCCTGAAGCGGTGCCGGCTATCCGTGCGCTTGCTCCCGCGCTGCTGTTGTTCCCGATGCTCGCGATGATGCGCGGCTACACCCAAGGGCGCAACATGATGCAGGCGAGCGGAATCTCGCAGATTGTAGAACAGATTCTTCGTGTCGCTACAGCTATTGGTCTAGCGTACGTGCTGCTTAACAACGGTTCCTCTCAAGCATGGATAGCGGCAGGCGCTTCGTTCGGCGGCGTGCTGGGAAGCGTCGGTGCCTTTGTTGTCATGGTATACTACATTCGCAAGATTCGCCGCTTGGACAGAGAATCAGGCGTTCGCGCTCGCAGTACCAATACACCGCATGTACCGTTGAAGACGATCTTTGCATCGATCTTCACCTTATCCATTCCGATCGTATTGGCTTCGCTCGCAGTGCCATTGGTTAACTTTATTGATTCGACCTTCACGGTTAGCCTGCTGACGCCGTCTGTAGGTGAAACTGCCGCTATGCATATGTACGGCGTGTTAGGTCAACGCGCCCAGTCAATCGCGGGTATACCTCCGATTCTGGCAATTGCGTTAAGCACCTCGATTATCCCGATCATATCGGCAGCGTTCGCGAAGCGGGAAATGAACCATCTGCAGCGCCAGATATCGCTGGCCATGCGGATCTCGGTGTTAAGCGGCATGCCGATTGTGCTTGCTCTAGGTGTTTCGGCATTTTCTATTAACGGTTTAGTGTTTAGCTCGTTGGACGGTGCTGGCATTATCGCACTGCTGACATTCTGCTCGATACTGCAGATCACGATGATGACGTCGAGCTCGATTCTGATCGGCTTGGGCAAGCCGTACATTGCGATGATCAGTGTTACATTCGGTATCATTCTCAAGCTTATCTTCAACTTCGTGTTGGCGAAGATCTTTGGCATATACGGTATTATTGCGGCTACGATGATTACGTTCCTTGTCATCACCTACCTCAATCTGCGTGTCATGAAGAAAGTTGTGCCATTCGCTGTGATGGGCAAGCGTTGGCCTGGATTCATACTCGCGACATTGGTGTCAGGCGGACTTGGCTTCGTGGTTGAGCGTGTGGGTGAGCATCTCGTCGGTATCACCTCTTCGATGATTGAACTTGGACAACCCTCTACGGTTACGGCTACTGCCGCACAGAAATTCGGGTTCATGGTGACAGCGGGCTGCGTGAGCATGGTCGTTCTGATCACCTTTATTGTTGGGCTTATTGTGTTCCGCGTCATTCGTAAGGACGAGCTGGGCAGCTATCCGCGGATGGTGCAGAAGGCGCTTAGACCATTAATGCGTCTGCAGCGTTCTTCCCAACCTGCAAGAAGCCGATAGGAATCGCTGCTATATAACCATAGGAAATGTTCAGAGGAGTGCGGACTGGCGACAGTTGCGGCACTCCTTTTTGGTATGGGAGGAGCACTGCAACTCATTTGCAACCGATGTCGTGTTAACTGTTCTCAAATCAAGTGGGTTGAGATCACACGATAAACAAGAGGTGGGCGACATGAGAGAAGCAGTGATTGTGAGTGCCGTACGGACGCCGATCGGCGCCTTTCAGGGACAATTCGGACGGGTGACGGCTGTAGAGCTGGGGGCGGCAGTTATGAAGGAAGCCTGCCTGCGAGCACAGATCTCACCAGAACAGGTGGACCATGTGTGGATGGGACATGTGCTGCAGGCGGGGCTCGGCATGAATCCGGCGCGCCAGGCCGCGCTTGCCGCAGGTCTGCCCGTAAGTGTGCCTGCATCGTCGGTGAATCTGGTCTGCGGCTCTGGCTTGCAGACGGTTATGTTGGCTGCCCAAGCGATAAAGAGCGGCGAAGCGGAATGGATGCTTGCAGGCGGGATGGAGAATATGAGCCAAGCCCCGCATGTATTGCCTGCAATGCGCGGAGGAGTGAAGTATGGCGGGGCGAGTCTGCTTGACTCCATCGCCAATGATGGCTTAACGTGCGCCATATCGCGCCAAGCGATGGGCATCACCGCTGAGCGGCTTGCCGAGCGGTACGGCATCAGCCGCGAAGAGCAGGATGCATTCGCAGCGGCTAGCCAGCAGCGAGCGGAAGCCGCTATTACGAGCGGCCGCTTCGCTGACGAGATCGTGCCTGTGGAGGTTCGCGACCGCTCGGGCACGCGTTCGGTCGATCGCGACGAACATCCGCGCTTTGGCACGACAGTGGAGGGGCTCGCGCGGCTCAAGCCGGCATTTGAAGCGGGCGGAACTGTAACGGCAGGGAACGCTTCCGGGATGAATGACGGCGCTGCTGCCGTTATGCTGACCTCGCTCGACGAAGCGGAACGACTTGGATTAGAGACGCTCGGCAAGGTTCGCGCTTGGGCGACAGTCGGCTTGGAACCGGAATGGATGGGGCTCGGCCCTGTTCCAGCGATTCGCAAGGCGCTCGCGAAGGCTAATCTGACGATCGACGATATCGATCTGTTTGAAATAAACGAAGCGTTTGCGTCACAGGCGCTTGCTTGCTTGAAGGAGCTGGGCCTCTCTTCAGACCGCGTGAATGTGAACGGAGGGGCGATCGCGCTCGGACATCCGATCGGAGCAAGCGGCACACGGGTGCTTGTGACGCTCGTGCATGAGTTGAGGCGCCGACAGCTGCGATATGGAGCAGCCGCATTATGTGTGGGAGGCGGTCATGGTGTCGCAGTTATCGTCGAACGGGCATAACAGAGAAGCTTCAGGGCAAGCAGTGACTGCTGAGCAGCCTTTGCTGAAGCTGCGGCCGGACGGCTGGTTCGAACGCCGCTGCAAGCTGTCGGCAGACCGTGTCGCGGTGAAGGATGAGGCGACTGGCAAGTCAAGCACGTATCGTGAGCTTGCGGAACGAGTGAAACGAGCAGTGCGGCTTCTAGCGGAGCGCGGGGTGCGGAGAGGCGATCGGGTTGGCGTTCTGTCGCCCAATGACAGCCTCATGCTGGTCGTGCTGTTTGCCTGCCGCCGTCTTGGCGCGATCATGGTACCTTTCAATTGGCGGCTTCATCCGGCAGAGCTCCAGCTCATTATGGAGGACTGCACACCAGCGCTCGTTCTTTACCATACCGGCGCGGAGAGTCTAGCGGAGACATTGCAGGGAGATGATGACCATCCTTGGCGGTGGCTGCCAATAGAGAGCTTTGAAGCAGAAGAAGAGCACTCATCAGCTATCGTTGAAGAAATGGCGGAGGGTGCAAGAGAAGATGATACGGATGAGCCCTGGCTCATGATCTATACAGGAGGAACGACCGGCAAACCCAAAGGTGTCGTGCTGACGGATCGTTCCTTGTATTGGAACGCGGTCAACACAGTGGCAACATGGCAGCTGACTGAAGCTGATGTGACACTGACGGTCATGCCGATGTTTCACACGGGCGGCTTAAATGCGCTTACGCTGCCTATTCTCATGAGCGGCGGTACGGTAGTTTGCATACAGTCCTTTGAAGCTGAGCGTCTAATTCATACGCTGGAACACGAACGCTGCACAGTCGTGCTGCTCGTGCCGACGATGTACCATCTGCTGGTGCAGAGCCCTTTATTTAAAGGAGCGGCATTTCGCTCGATTCGCGCGTTTATATCCGGCGGCGCTCCTTGTCAGATGGCGGTTTATGCCGCATTTGCGGAACGAGGACTGCCGTTCAAGGAGGGTTACGGCGCGACAGAGTCAGGTCCGAACAATTTCGTCATTACCCCTGAGGCAGCGCTTAAGAAACAGGGATCAGTGGGCATGCCGATGCTGTTCAACGACGTAAAGCTCGTGGGAGATGTCGGAGATATAGAGCGGGCAGATGATGTCGGTGAACTGGCGCTGCGAGGGCGGCATCTGTTTGACCGCTACTGGAACAACGAAGCCTCTACAGAGGAAGTGCTGAAGGATGGCTGGTTTCTAACCGGTGATCTGGCTAAGCGAGATGAAGAAGGATATTATTACATCGTCGGCCGGAAGAAGGATATGATTATCACGGGCGGTGAGAACGTATATCCGCTGGAGATAGAGCATCGCTTGGAACAGCATCCGGATATAGTGGCTGCAGCGGTAATTGGTGTACCTGATCGGAAGTGGGGAGAGATTGTTGCGGCGGCAGTTGTGCTGCGAGCGGGTTGTATGCTCGATCCTGAAGCACTGCAGGCTTACTGCCGCGAGTATGTTGCCAAGTACAAGGTACCGAAGCGAATCCTGGCTGTAGAGGAGCTTCCTAAGACAGTCGTTGGCAAATTAGATAAGAAGGCGCTGCTCCCTTTATTTACGGAGGAGTAAGCTGCCTTGAGCATGAGGAGCAGTTGAAAGCCGTGGCAATCCTGGCTGGACTGCTCTTTTTAGCGTGCATTTCACGATGTGTCGAGTTCTGTGCTTAACCGGTGTATGCGCTGTCAAATCGATTGTCCCTATGCTACAATTAGAGGATAATAATGGAAATAGGAGGCTGCGTATGAAGGGAAGCCGGGTATTGAAGATGAAGCTAATTCCTCCTCCCATTAAGAAGCATCTCCTGCATCGTCCTGATCTGATGAAGCGTCTGCATCGAATTCCGGATATGCCGCTTACGATCATCGCATCGGGGCCTGGATTCGGGAAGACAACAGCGTTATCGGCCTATGTCCAGCAATCCGCCGTCGACTATGCGTGGTACAGCATTTCATCACAAGACCATGATCTGCTTCCGTTTTTGATGCATCTAACCTCCACTCTTCGAGAAGCGGATCCGGCTTTCGGAGAAACGCTACTGCTGGAATTAGGAGGAGCGCGGATCGGAAGCGTGGATGATGTATATGCGTTAGCGGATCTGTTTCTGAATGAAGCTATGAATCTATCCAATTCGATCCTTCTATGTCTGGACGACTATCATACCGTGGAGCACAGCGAATGGATTGAGGCTTGGATGCAGTATGTAGTTGGCTATTTGCCAGACTGCGACAAGCTGCGGGTCGTCATCTCATCCCGAACTCGTCCAACTTGGGAAGTATTGACCGTGATGCGTGTGCGAGGTGAAGTGCTGGAGCTGTCACGTTCGGAGCTTGCATTTTCAGCGGAAGATATCGAGGTGCTGTTCGCGGATTACTATGGATATCCGCTGACGATCGCTCAAGCGGAAGCTGTCTATCACTTTACTGAAGGCTGGATCATCGCGATTCAGTTAATATGGCAGCGCCTAACGACAACTATGGAGTCGCTTGATGCTGTGCTGCAGGCTCCGCGCGAATCATTGGAAGGGCTGTTTCAATTTCTGGCCGCAGAGCTGTTCCAGAAGCAGCCTTCCGCGATGCGAACCTTCATGCTGGAGACGAGCATCTTCGACGAATTGACAGGCGAGTGGTGCGACGCAGTCTGCGGTCGTCACGGCTCGCATGCTCTGCTGCTGGCGCTGTGTCAAAACGGCTTTCTGACAGCGATAGATGACAGGCAATTCCGCTATCATTCCTTATTTCGTCAATTCCTGCAGGATCAGCTTCGTCGACAACCGGATTGGCGCCTGTCCCTGCATCGCCAGGCCGTGCATGTGCTGGCAGCGAGAGGACGCATGGAGCTTGCGCTTCGGCATGCTGCTGAGTTGAACGACCCTGAGGAAATGGCGCAGCTATTGGCTTCAGGGGGCTCCCAGCTGGTGCGAGGCGGCCATCTTGAGGCGGTGCTCAGCTGTCTTATGCCAATACCGGAGCGGGTAAAGATTCGGATGCCCTACTTATACGTGCTTGAAGGCGATATTCTTCGCTATCGCTGCAACTATGAAGCCGCGATGGCGAGCTACCGCAAGGCGGAGCGCTATGCTAGCGAAGCGGGAAACGCTGTCGTGCATGGCCTGGCGCTGGAGGGGCAGGCCATGTTCTATCTGGATACGATTCAGCCTGGCCAAGCCGAACCGCTGCTGATGAGGGCGATTGCCCTAGCGGAGCCGATCGCGATATCCACCACTGCCGGCGAGCCGGACACGGCAGGCTCTGGTGCGGGGATGCGCTCCTATGGCGCATATGGATATGAGCCTAATGGCGATCGTCTGCGCCTGGCTCGACTGTATGCGCTCATGGCAGAGAACAAGCTGAATCGCGGACAAGGAGCGGAAGCGGGACAGTGGTATGGGCGTTCGCTGGAGCTGGATGGCGACAGCCGAGATTTGCTGCTGGAGGCGCGTCTCGCGCTTCGCACGGGCAGGGTCAAGGAGGCGCGCCATCTGCTGGAACGGGCGCAGAAGCTGGAATCCGAAGCAGGAGGCTTGTTCCGCGGCAACAGCTACAACAGCAAGACGCTGTCGCGCTCGCATCGCGACATGGATCTGCTGCAATCGCTGATCGGCAGCTTATGCGGCGAGCCGCTCAGCGCGAAGCGGACGGCAGAAGCGGGAATGATGCACGGCATCCGGCTCAAGGCTCCTTATGTTGAATCCTGCGGCTGGATGCGCATGGGTCATGCGGCGCAGCTGTCCGGAGCCTACGATGCGACAGTTGCCGCTGATTGCTATCATGCCGCGCTGTCGATTATGGAGCGGCTGGAAGTAGCTCGCGGCACGGCAGAGCCAAATATGGGGCTCTGCTTGCTGCATGGGCGGGATCGGAATTGCGATACTGCCCTGCGCTACGGGCAAGCGGCGCTGCAGGATACGGAACAGGCCAATGACGGCTGGCTGTCATCGCTGATTCGTCTCAGCATGGGCATAGCCTTATACGAGAGCGACAGGCTGCCGGAGGCTGAGCGGGTGTTTGAAGAGACGAAGGGACGATATGATGCATGCGGGGATGCGCTGGGGCTGACACTTAGCGAACTGTGGCTGTCCCTGACCGCGTACCGGCAAGAGCAGGACGGTCGCTTCGCGGATAGCATGGAACGATTTCTTTATCATGCGGATCAGTATGGATATGCATTTCTGTTCAGCTCACGAACCTTGTTGGGACCTGCAGATCCGCAGCAATTAATTCCGCTGCTGCTTGAAGCTGTGAGACTAGGGATTGGCGGAACGTATCCAGCTTCGATCCTGACAGAGTTGAATATGGATAAGCTTAAGCATCATCCCGGGTATACGCTGCATATCGAGACATTTGGTTCATTCCGTGTAAAGCTGGGCAATACAGCTTTGATCGAGAAGGATTGGCAGCGAGGCAAGGCGAAGGAGCTGTTTCAATTGCTCGTGACGAAGCGCCGCGCTCCTATCAGCAAGGAAGAGCTGCTGATCTATCTATTCCCGGATGCGGACGAGAAAGCGGCGAACCGCGACTTCAAGGTAGCGCTCAATGCGCTTCATTCAGCGCTGGAACCGCATCGCCGCGTTAGAAGCGATCCTTACTTTGTCATACGGGATGGTCAAACCTACCGTTTGAATCCTCATGCCAGCTGGCAGCTGGATGCGGTTCAATTCGAGACAGTTATTGTGCAGGGGCTGGAAACCGATGATCGAGACTTGGCCTCAGCTCTGCTGGAGCAGGCCCTGTCTCTATATCATGGAGATTACATGCCCGATCGTCGCTACGAGGATTGGTGCATCGAAGAACGAGAGCGGCTGCAGGTATTATTCATGCGCGGTTCTGAGCGCTTGGCGCAGATCTGTACCAAGCAGGGGGCTTACGATAAGGCGATTCGCTGGGCTGAAGCCATGCTGGCGAAGGATCGCTGTTGGGAAGAATCGTATCGTTTGCTAATGGAATGCAATCTGCATCTGAATAACCGTCATCAGGCACTGAAGTGGTATCATCGCGCGGTCAGCGTGCTGGAGGAAGAGCTCGGTGTTGAGCCGATGGCAGCGATTCGAGAACTATATAGACGTTGCAATGAGGAATCAGGCTGATTCTATGGAGAGAAGCAGCGTGCAACTCATTTGCAACCATACCCTCTTATGATGAACGGGAATCAAGAGTCGTAGGGGGGGTATTTTTGTGTCCAGAATGAAGAAGCATGGAAAAGGTTGGACCAGAATGTGCGCAATGTCTGTACTGACGATGGTGCTTATGTTTACAGCCGCATGCTCTGGAGGCGGCGGAACAACGAATGAAGCGAATAACGGTGGAACGAAGCCGCAGGAGCAGCAGAAGCAGCAGCCCGTGAAGCAGGAAGCGAAAGATAAGGAGCCAGCACCTCAAACCGCGGGCAAGACGATCAAGATCGGCGTGCTCGCCTCCTTGACTGGAGCGCTTGAAAGCTACGGTAAGCAAACCTCCAGAGGCTTTGAGCTTGGCATCGATTATGCAACGAACGGTACTCGTGAAGTCAATGGAACCAAGATAGAATTCGTTTTTGAAGATACGGAGACGAAGCCGGATGTTGCGGTCAAGAAAGCGACGAAGCTGCTTGAGACTGATAAGGTTGACTTCCTCGTAGGCTCTTCTAGCTCTGGCGACACGCTTGCTGTGCTGCCGCTCGCTGAGGAATATAAGAAGGTCATGATTGTTGAGCCTGCGGTTGCAGACAGCATCACTGGCGACCAGTGGAATAAATACGTATTCCGCACAGGGCGGAACTCCTCGCAGGATGCTGTGGCAGGTGCCGCTGCTATTGCAAAGCAGGGCGTGAAGATCGCGACTTTTGCTCCGGACAGCGCGTTTGGACGCGACGGTATCACCGCATTCAAGGAAGCAGCGCTTAAGCTTGGCGCGGAGATCGTAGAAGAGCAGTATGCGGATGCGACCGCGACGGACTTCACCGCCAACATTCAGAAGATCGTGAACGCGAAGCCGGATTACTTGTTCGTTGTATGGGCGGGAGCCAACTCTCCGTGGAAACAGCTGCAGGATATGAAGGTGCAGGATCAAGGCATCAAGATATCGACAGGTGCTCCGGATATTCCAGCATTGAAGACGATGGATGCTCTGATCGGTATGGAAGGCTTCTCTGTCTATTATCACACTTTGCCTGCTAATGATATCAACACTTGGCTTGTGGATGAGCATAAGAAGCGATTCAACGGTGAAGTGCCGGATCTGTTCACACCAGGTGGAATGTCTGCAGCCATAGCGATTGTTGATACGATCAAGAAGATAAACGGTGACGTGTCCGATACGGATAAAGTCATTGCCGCGATGGAAGGCATGTCCTTCGAAACACCAAAAGGCAAGATGACGTTCCGTGCTGAAGATCACCAGGCCCTGCAATCCTTGTACGCTATTAAGCTGGAGAAGAAGGATGGCGTAGAATATCCGGTTCCGGTGCTGATGCGTGAGCTGAAGCCGGAAGAGACTGCTCCTCCTATTCGCAATAAGAGATAGCTTGAGAATCCAGCAGGGCAAACAGGGCGAACCTTCGCTCTGCTGGATGTACCGCAATACTACGTGATGAAGAGGTGCTGTGTGCATGACGAATCGGTTTGCGGAAACTACCGATCATCCGACATCTTCCAAGCTGGAAGAGACGATCCTTGCTACGGATGGCTTGTCTATCGCATTCGGCGCTCATCTGGCTGTGCATGAGGTCAGTCTAACGGTAAAACGGCATACATTTAAATCGATTATCGGTCCGAACGGAGCAGGAAAGACAACCTTCTTCAATCTGCTCAGCGGCCAACTGCGGCCTACGGCTGGGAACATTCGATTCAATGGGAAGGACATCACGAACCTGCCTCCTTTTGAACGAACTCGACTCGGTATGGGCCGTTCTTTTCAGATCACGAATGTATTTCCTAATCTAACGGTGCTGGAAAATGTGCGGCTGGCGGTTCAATCGCGAGAAGGCATTCGCTATCGACTGTTCGCTTCTCTCCGCAAGTACAGCAAGCTGGAAGATGAAGCGTTAGCACTGCTGCAGCTCGTACGGCTGGAGAATAAACGGTACGCGATGGCTAGGCACCTGGCGCATGGAGAGAAACGCAAGCTGGAGATCGCCATGCTGATGGCGCTCAATCCCGAGCTGCTGCTGCTGGATGAGCCGACAGCTGGCATATCGGTGGAAGAGGTGCCGGCCATACTGGAAGTCATTCGCGGTCTGAAGGAAAAGGGCGATCGGACGATTGTCTTAATCGAGCATAAGATGGAGATGGTGCTCGACTTGTCCGACAGCATCGCTGTTTTGTTCAATGGGCGCTTACTGGCTGACGGAACTCCTGCTGACATTATGAACAACAATACGGTACAGGCTGCGTACTTGGGAGGATTGTACGATGACACTGCTGCAATTGGAATCAGTTGAGACGCATATCGGACAGTACCATATCCTTCAAGGGGTGACGATGCAGATGGAGGCGGGTCAGACAACGGTGCTGCTCGGTCGCAATGGCGCAGGCAAGACGACAACGCTGCGAACGATCATGGGTTTGAATCCGGCGTCGCGCGGAACGATCCGGTTTAAGGGCGAATCGGTAGAGGGGATGCCGACTCACAAGATTGCGCGCCGCGGAATCGGATATGTCCCGGAGGATCAGGGTATATTTGCGGACCTGACGGTAGCAGAGACGCTGCGTATCGCCTTGAAGCATAAGGATGCGGCAGCCCCAGCTAGGCTGGAATGGATGCTAGAGCTGTTTCCAGATCTAGCAACGTTCCGCGACCGCAAGAGCGGACTGCTGAGCGGAGGCCAGAAGCAGATGCTGGCGATTGCGAGAGCTTATGTGAACAATAGTGAGCTGCTGCTGATCGACGAGCCAAGCAAGGGGCTTGCTCCGATTATGGTCGAGAAGCTGATCGACGCGATCAAGCAGATGAAGGGACGAACTACGGTGCTCCTTGTCGAGCAAAATTTTATGATGGCAAGCGCTATTGGTGATAAGTACTACCTGATGGACGAAGGGACGATCGTCAGCAGCGGCACGATGGATTCTCTGCAGCAGGATGAAGGCCTGCGCCGCAAATACTTGGGCATTGCCTGACGCTTGAGCAACGAAGGAGGAAGCCGGTGTGAATCAACTGTTGAACCTCATCGTCAACGGCCTGGCTACGGGGATGCTCGTGTTCTTGTTGGCGGCAGGGTTGACGTTAATATTTGGCCTGATGAGCGTACTGAATTTCGCTCACGGCGGCTTGTTCGCATGGGGGGCGTATGGCGGTGTGTGGCTGTATGCGGCGAGCGGTTCATTTATCATTGCTGTAATAGGAGCGGTTGTTATCGGAATGCTGCTCGGTCTGGTTATGGAGCGTGTTGTCATTAGACCGGTCTATGGCAATCACGTTCAGCAGATATTGGTAACGCTCGGAGTTATGCTCGTGCTCAGCGAGATGCTGAAGGTTGTATTCAGTCCGAATCCGCTTAAGTCTGATGTACCGCCGCTATTGAACGGAAGCTGGGATATCGGCGGCGTTATCTTAATTAAGTATCGTTTATTTATCATAGTGGTTGGAGTGCTGGTGTACTTTGGACTGCTGCTCATCTTAAAGAAAACAAAGATCGGGCTCATCGTACGCGCTGGTGTTCATAACCCTGAGATGGTACAGTCGCTCGGTATCAATATTCGCATCATCTTCACGCTTGTGTTCATGTTTGGCGCCGGTCTTGCTGCACTTGGGGGAGCACTGCTGGCTCCGTATTCGGGGGTTATCTTTGCCGAGATGGGCATGCAATTCGCCATTCTCTCGTTCATTGTTGTCGTGATCGGCGGTATGGGTAGCATACAGGGATCTGCGCTTGCCTCCATGCTTATTGGGTTGTCCGGCGCGCTGATGGCCTATTATGTGCCGGACCTATCGCTTGCCGCTAATATGCTGCTGATGGTAGTCGTGCTATTGGTTAGACCATCTGGGCTGTTTAAGGTGAAGGGAGGAGGCGCATGAGCAACTTGAACTCTGGATATAACAACGCGGGACTTCCGAAGCGCCGAATCAGGCTCAGTCCAGCTAATTCTTACAACGCCTCCAGCCGGCTGCTGATGTGGCTTGGTGTCGCGATGACCGGCGCACTTGCCGCTGTGCCTTTTATATCGGATTCACGCAGCTTGTTTATTCTCATGACACAGATATTCATATTCGCAATCTTCGCGATGAGCTATGATCTGCTGCTTGGCTATACCGGAATCGTATCCTTTGGTCATGCCATGTTCTTCGGACTTGGAGCTTATTCTACCGGATTGTTCATGGATCGTGTCGGAGCTACTATCCCTATTCTGCTTCTGTCGATTGCAGTGGGAGCTATTCTCGCGGCGTTGTTAAGCTATGTAGTCGGTATGCTCTCGCTCCGTTTAAAAAGTCATTTTTATGCGATGCTGACGATGGCCTTTGCTGGGCTTCTGCTCGTAGCGGCAGAGAAATGGCGCTCCTTAACGAAAGGCAATGACGGATTTACATTTCCTATACCGGATATGCTCAAAGACCGGGCTGTATTATATTGGTCAGTCTTAGCTGTCATGGTCATCGTCTACCTTGTCTTGCGCCGTTTCACGACTTCTCCACTAGGCAGGGTACTGCAGGCGATTCGGGAAAATGAACAGCGCGCAGAGTCCCTAGGCTATGAGGTCGTGCACTATAAGGTTATCGCTACGATTGCTGCGGGGATGGCTGCCAGCATAGCGGGATCTTTCTATGTATTGACTCTGCGCTTCGTTAATACAACCGTATTCTCAATGGATATGACGCTTAACGCGCTATTGATGACGATCATCGGCGGTGTCGGTACATTATTTGGAGCCATTCTGGGTTCGGCGATTATCGAATGGGCCCATCATTTCCTGACAGAGCTTGCGAAGTTTCATCCTATATTTGAACGGTGGATTATCTTCTTTGGACTTTTATACATCGTGGTCGTGCTCGTATTTCCAGCGGGACTTGTGGGTACGTGTCGCAAATGGATTCATGCTTGGAAGCTGAAGCGATCTGGTGGATCTGCCGCTGGAGAGGAGGAAGCTTCGTGATAGAGGATCGGACTGCGGTATGCTCGTTTGTCCTGAGGTGTACGCCCTGCGAGAGCTCAAGCGGTTGGCGTATTCGTGTAACGCATGTGCAAGAGCAAGAAGAGTTGACCATGTCCTCTCTCGAGGAGGCTGTGGTATATATGAGTACGATGATGGATCGGGGGCAGAGACAGCATGAACAAGCAATCACAGATGGAGCATAGTGCAGCCGTGTCGGGTGAAATGCACGCTTTGGATCAAACGATCCGACTCGTATCCGTTGGGCTGTATGTGCCGTCTACCTATATGACGAGCTCAGATATTGCTGAAATTGCTGGTATTCCCCGGGAAATTGTAGAATCGAAGTTGGGTATTAAGCGAAAGCCGATACCAGGACCAGGGGATGATACCTGCGCGATGGGGATATATGCGGCTAAGCAGGCGATTGAGCAGATCTCGCTTGATCCAATGGAGATCGACTTGGTCATCTATATCGGCGAGGAGCATAAGGAATATCCGGTATGGACAGCCGCGTTAAAGCTGCAGGAAGAGATCGGTGCGAAGCGAGCGTATGGCTTCGATATGGCGCTCCGCTGCTGCACGGCGATTGCGGCTGTAAAGACGGCCAAGGCGATGATGCTAGGAGACTCCAGCATCCGCACGGTGCTGCTGGCAGGCGGCTACCGCAATGGCGACTTGATAGACATGAAGGATCCAGGAACGCGCTTCATGGTCAATTTAGCTGCCGGAGGCGGGGCCATGATCTTGCGGAAGGGTATGGGCGCCGCGGGCAGCGCGTACCCCGAAGTGCTGGCGGCATCGCTGATGACAGATGGATCGTTCAGCGAAGATGTCATTATACGCGCCGGCGGGACGAAGCAGCCGCTGAATGCGGAGCTTATTGCCGCAGGCGAGCCGAAGTTCAGCGTTACAGATGCGGAAGGGATGAAGGAGAGGCTGGATCAGCTGTCGATGGCAAGATTCGTGCAGGTCGTTGAACAGGCTGTTCACAATAGCGGATACGAAGTCGACGAGATCGATTATATGGGTCTGCTTCATATGAAGCGATCGGCGCATCAATATGTACTTCGCACGCTGGGGATTGCTGAGGATAAGGGAATATATTTGGAGCAGTATGGGCATATGGGGCAATTCGATCCGATCATACATCTGGAGCTTATCAGCAAGCAAGGATTGATGTATCCTCAAGCGGTCGTTGTGCTGGCAGCAGCTGGCATAGGGTATGCATGGGGAGGATTAACATTGAGATGGGGGGATATGCAATGTCCGTGGAATTGAAATCTGTAGAGCTTTCTAACGGCGAATGCTTAGGCTATCGGGAACGGGAAGGCGGCAGCAAGCAGCTATTGCTCATTCATGGCAATATGAACTCTTCCGCACATTGGGACGTGGTGCTGGAGCAGATGGATCCGCAATATAAGATTTATGCTGTCGATCTTAGAGGCTTCGGGATATCGACCTATAACACGCCAGCTGCCAGCTTGGATATCTATGCTGAAGATGTGCGCATGTTTATGGATGCGATCGATCTGGCCACCTGCGCAGTGATGGGGTGGTCAACCGGCGGCGGAGTAGCGATGGAGCTGGCTTCACGTTACCCTGAACGAGTCAGCGAGCTTATCCTGCTGGCGTCTGTGTCCACACGCGGCTATCCATTCTATGAGGATGGCGAAGACGGAATGCCGAATCCAGCCAAACGGATCGCGACTGCGGAAGGAATTCGCGCAGCGGCGAGAAATCAGATGGTGGAGGCTGCAAATGTACAACGCAATAAGGAGTTCATACGTTCCTTGTACAATTCGGTCATCTATGATAAGAATCAGCCGGATGAGGTCAGATATGAGATGTATCTGGATGATATCCTGACGCAGCGCAATCTGATAGACATCTACACCGCGTTGAATGCGTTCAATATTAGCCATGGGCATTATGGCGCAAGTGAAGGCACCTGTATGGTGGATCGAATTGTCGCGCCGACGCTCGTTCTGCGCGGGGATCGTGACTGGGTCATCAGTGAGGCGATGTATAGCGAAATACTCGCGGATTTCAATGGGCGCGCTGAAGGGATAACGCTGACGGATTGCGGACATTCTCCGTTAATTGATGACAGCGCTCAGTTGCTGAAGGCTGTAGAGTCATTTCTGCAAAGGAGAGGTTAACATGAAGCTGCAGGGGAAGACAGCGATTATTACGGGCGGAGCGTCTGGGATTGGTTTAGCTGCCGTGAAGCTGTTTGTCAGAAATGGCGCCATAGTCGTAGTGGCTGATTATAACGAGGAGGCGGGCGTTAGAGCGATTGCTTCACTTGGAGAAGAAGAGCAGCAGCGTGCGCGCTTCGTTCAGACCGATGTATCGGATGAAGCGAGTGTGCAGCGATTGATGGAAACGACGATTGCGGAGTTTGGCGCTATCGATATTCTAATCAACAATGCGGGGATCACGCGCGACGCGATGCTGTCGAAGATGACGACAGAGCAGTGGAAGCAGGTGCTTGACGTCAATCTTAGCGGGGTCTATTACTGCACGAAGCATGCTGCTCCTCACATGACGGCGAAGGGCAGCGGCAGGATCATCAACACCAGCTCGATCGTCGGCGTGCAAGGGAATCTGGGGCAGACGAATTATGCGGCTGCCAAGGCCGGAGTTATCGGGATGACGAAGACGTGGGCGCGCGAGCTTGGCTTCAAGGGTGTATGCGTGAACGCCGTGGCCCCGGGCTTTATCGAGACGGAGATGGTGGCGAAGATGCCGGAGAAGATCGTGAGCGCGATGGTGGATAAGGTGCCGCTGCGCCGTCTGGGACAGCCCGAAGATGTAGCGGAAGCGTATCTGTTCTTGGCTTCGGATTCGGCGAGATATGTGAACGGCACTGTGCTGGAAGTGAACGGAGGGCTGTCGATCTGATGCTGCATGAGCGACTGCCAATTCGACAGCTCACTCGCCAGCCAGCCCGGGTGATGACCGCCGATGAAGCCGTGCGCCTCCTGCCGAGCCGCGCGACGCTAGCTGTAGGCGGCTTCGTCGGCTGCGCCCATCCGGAGGCGCTGACCGCCGCCCTGGAGCGGCGCTTCCTCGCGGAAGGGGCGCCGACCGAGCTCAGCGTCGTCTACGCCGCTGGGCAGGGCGACGGCGCGACGCGCGGCGTGAATCATCTGGCGCACGAAGGCATGGTGCGGCGGGTGATCGGCGGGCATTGGGGCCTCGCGCCCAAGATGGGGGCGCTTGCGATGGAGAATCGCATCGAAGCGTACAATCTGCCGCAGGGCGTCATGAACCATCTGTACCGCGATATTGCCGCTGGCAGGCCGGGAACGCTGACGCATGTAGGCTTGCACACCTTCGTCGATCCGCGGCATGAAGGCGGCAGGCTGAATGAACGGACGACCGAGGACTTGGTCGAGGTCGTCACTATCGGCGGGATGGAGCGCTTGTTCTATCGCTCATTCCCGATCCACTGTTCATTCATTCGCGGTACGACTGCTGATACGCGCGGCAATATCTCGATGGAGCGAGAGGCGGTCACGCTGGAGATGCTGGCGCTGGCGCAAGCCGCCCGCAACTGCGGCGGCATCGTGATCGCGCAGGTCCAGCGGATCGTGCCTGCAGGGTCCATTCCGCCGCGGCACGTGGTGGTGCCGGGAATTCTCGTGGACGCTATCGTCGTAGCGGATGAAGGCGAGCATGCGATGACCTTCGCTGAGCACTATAATGCAGCCTACGCGGGTCATGAGCTTGTGGATCAAACAGCTGCGCTTGCTGCTTCCAAGCAGATCGTGGAAGCAGAACGGCTCGTTATTGCTCGTCGCGCCTTGGCGGAGATCGGGCCGCATCAGGTCGTTAATCTAGGGATCGGCCTGCCGGAAGGGGTAGGATATGCGGCATATGAAGCGGGAAGATCCGATATGACATTGCTGCTAGAGTCGGGGCCGATCGGAGGAATACCTGCACGCGGCTTAAGCTTCGGGGCTTCAGCTGGAGCCGAGGCAATTCTGGATCAGCCTTCTCAGTTCGACTTCTTTGACGGCGGCGGGATCGATGTAGCTTGCTTAGGAATGGCGGAAGCCGATGCGGCCGGCAATGTGAATGTAAGCCGATACGGTGGGAAACTAACGGGCTGCGGCGGCTTCATCAACATTAGTCAGAATGCCCGCAAGGTCGTATTCTGCTCAACGTTCACAACGGGCGGCTTGAAGACCGAGCTAAGAGAGCGTAAGCTTCATATCGCCGCGGAAGGCCGCCTCCGTAAATTCGTAGGACAGGTAGAGCATCTGACCTTTCCAGCCGCATATGCCGCCGGCAAAGGTGTCGAGGTCTTGTATGTGACGGAACGAGCTGTATTCGAGCTGTTCGAGGGAAGGCTGCTCTTGACAGAGATTGCGCCTGGTGTGCGGCTTGACGAAGACATATTGGCTCATATGTCCGCGCATCCGCTGATCTCAGATTCTCTGAGGCTGATGAACAGTGAGCTATTTATATGAGCATAGGTGACAATAATAAACCGTGATCGGTCATGTCCTCTAGAGGGGCGGCCAATCACGGTTTATTTGTGCGCCAATTGGGCGATGCTGATCAATTCGTCCCACATCAGTTCATGCAAGTTCGATATATAGGCGGCACGCGTTGTTGGAGTTGGCGGAAGGAACAATTCCTGCAGCACATCGTCTCTTCGAAGCCAGTCTCCAGGCTCAATCGGTGCGTGTCGATCGTCTTTCCACGCGTCAGTCAGCTTAGGACTGTAGATGAGCATATCGTAATTTCCCTTCTGCTCATGTATATGGCTGCTAGTCGAATGCCGTCGACTTGTAAAGCGGTGCGGCCAATAATCCGAGCGAGAAGCCGTATGCGGAACGGCTTGCATGAAGCGATGAGCCCCAGCGTACACTTCAGGTACATCAAACAGCAGGGTGTACAATTGCTTGCCAAATGAAATGCGTTCGTTGATGCTGTCGAATCTCTCCAGTGTCAAGCCATACAACGGCATAGGAGCAGCTATGTTCGGTGTGCCGATCGGAAATACTACTTGATTCATCTGAATGATTCCATGAAGCGAGAAGTCATTGCGTCCAATAGCATGCTTCACATATTCCTCGCTGCGCACAACTCGGCCTTCAATAACGTGCTGCTCATTAATAACCAATGCTATCGCAAGTAGAGGGCTGTTCGGTTGAATCCAGAACGACTCCCAGAACGGAGACATGAAAGAGGAAACATGGAAGACCGGCAGCAGATGAAATAAGCTTCGCCCCAATCGTCTGCTGGCATCATAGAGCAGCAGCTGCGGATAGGCGTCTTGAAAGATAAGCGCGTTGCATCGCTCCATCGTGCGATACATCCATAATCGATGCTCGCTATCCATGATGGAAGGCAGCACATTGCCCTGCAGATCGGTCATGTTCCATCCGCCGTTGCGGGATACCATATGCGCAAGCATCGCCCAATGCAATTCCGGGTAAGCTTGATAGATACTCGCGTAGGCATGTGTCCGGGTAATATTGCTGCGATTCATATTGCGCACTGTCCGCTCAATCTGGCGCACGATTTCTCGTTCTTCTCTCGATAACGGCCTGCATTTGTCTGGATCAGCCCTTTTCAGAATAGGACGATTAGAATCCTGTTCCGCGATGCATCGACGAACTCGATCCTCAACATGCTGTGCCTGAGCGGGATTCCATTCCAGCATTCCCGATCTAGACGATCTCCACATGGAGAACAGCGTATTCATCTGCTGGCGAGCTGTATAGTAAGCAGTCTGAGTAAGCTGCTTAATAAGCCTGAGCAGCGTGATCCAACGGGGAGATTTAGCTGAAGTCACGGAATAACCGCATCCCTTCCCATATTTGTCGAAATGTTATCCATTATGCCCGTATTTCGGCGGATTGTAACCTAAAGTTAATTTGACAGCGGAAAAGTGATGGTATATCTTGAAGTGAACAAAAGTTAGGAGGGTTCCAATATGGAAAAGATACAATCAGAAGAGCGCTTTGAAGCGATAATCCATGAGCCTGCATTGACAATAGCGGTGTTCAAAACAACTTGGTGCCCGGATTGCCATTTCATCGATCCATTCATGCCTGACATCGAAAGCGCTAATCCAGAGGTTACCTTTATAGAGGTTGATGCGGAAGCGCTTCTGCCGGTTGCAGAGCGCATTCATATTCTCGGTATCCCGAGCTTTGTCGCCTTCAAGGGTGGTAAAGAGGTTATCCGTTTCGTTAATAAATTGCGTAAGACTCGTCCGGAGATCGAGCAGTTTGTGGAACGAGCAATCGCTGTCAGCAATGCAATGAATTAATTCAGCCACCAACAGCCGTTCCCGTCAGGGAGCGGTTTTTTGTTTGTCTGATAGGGGTGAAGCAACGAACAAAGAAATGTTAAACGATTAGATGATATTGGTGTTACAATTGTCACAATTTGGTTGTTCACAGAATTGCCTTTTCTAGTATAATGATGTCGATTGGAACAAGTTGGTACTTTGCGTGTAGATACTGAATTATAGGTCAGGTGAAACGATTGGATACAAACCTATTGCTTAAAATGAAGAGGCTTGCCTATGCCGTATGCATTGGGATGTTTTTAGTTGTGCTCAATGGGGCGGTAGTAACGAAAACGGGTTCTGGAGAAGGCTGTGGCACGGACTGGCCGTTATGCAACGGAAAGTTCATTCCCGCCTATACGATCGAATCCTTGATTGAATATTCGCATCGCCTCGTAACCGGGGTAGTAGGTTTGCTCGTACTGCTCATGTTTATCTTGCTCTGGAAGCATGCCCGAAATATGCGAGACAGTATGATGTATGGGAGTTTAACGCTATTATTTACTGTAGTTCAGGCTATGATGGGCGCACTTGCAGTTGTCTATGCACAGAGTGCACCTATAATGGCTCTGCATTTCGGATTCTCGCTGATTGCATTCGCCTCATCATTCTTATTGAGCGTGTCACTACGCAACTACTCTATAGGATTGACGCCGCAGCCGTCCTACAACCAACAGCCTGTAAAGGATGTATTCCGTTATGGCGTTTGGTTTACATTGCTGTACACGTATATCGTCATCTACGTGGGCGCGTTTGTCCGTCATACCCAATCTGCAGGAGGTTGCAGCGGATGGCCGCTCTGCAACGGTGAGCTCATTCCCGATCTATCGGGCGGTACGCTGATCGCATTCATGCATCGTGTGGCAGCAGCGCTGCTGTTTGTGGTAGTCGCGACAATGGCCCATTTTGCCTACCATCATCATAAGAACAATCGCGAGATTCAATTATGCGGCATCTGGACGTTAGCGCTCTGCTTAGGGCAAATATTGACCGGGGCACTCGTCGTGTTCACGATCATGGATGAGAATCTGCTGCTGTTTACGAGCTTGCTTCATACGGTGTTCATTTGCGGCATGTTCAGTGTTCTATGCTATATGAGCGTAAGAGTGTGGCAGTTGAGGGAGCGGAAGCAGTCAGAACTGTCCGCATGATTATGCGCCTTTCTGAGCAGTATGCTGCTGCTCATCGATGCTTGTCCCTAGAAACAAGACGCAAGCTGTAGCTTTAACGGCTTCTACCCATCGCATATTCCAACTGATGCTCGGTTTGAGCTCCACATGCGGCTTGTCAGCATTTGATATTGAGAGAGTGTTCTTCACTTGTGTATTCATCTGATAGTTCCTCCTATTGAAATATAGTGAGTAAGCGTCTGTGCGCTTGCTTGTTGAGTTCATTGTACAATTGGAGGCTGCAGCTAACCATTGAGCTGACTTACGTTCGCCTTACATTGTTGTCACCTGTATGATAAGCGCTGAAAGTGTCGTTATCTATAGTCTTCAAGGCTTGTGATTCATCGCATAGCATTTAAACCAAGCAAGATGACAAGAATAGGATAATGACGATTCATATCATTGGTGAATGGAGGGCTTAGCATGCTCCGAATGCTGTTCGGTGAACCGCCTCGTGCGGACGATGGTGAAATTAAGCAGGCAATGGACGCTATGGATCAATATGTACAAAAGGTACGCTCTCAGATGGTCAAGCATGGGGATCCGAAGCATGATTGGCGCAAATATGAGGTGTGGACGGTTGGCCTCAAGACATCACTCGACGAGCTGGAGCAGAGCGTCTATGCGTCAGATCGATTCGCGGAGCGCGTAACGAAGCAGTATCAAGAGGAGATGAATGAATCCGAGCTGGACGATTATTATCGTCATGTGTATTTCTACAAGAATGGCTTCATTCGGGTATTTTCCGTATTGGATAAGCTGGGAACGCTGCTGAATGAAGCGCTGAATCTAGAGACTGACAAGGTGAAGAGCCGCTTCTCCTTCTATACCGTAGTGCGCCAGATGCGGTCGAAGGGTGTCACACCGCAATTGACGAATGGTTTGATCGAATTGAAGGAGCAGCATAGTGATGCCCTGCAGCGTCTGCGTAAACGCCGCAATACGGAGATTCACCATATGAACACCGAGATGCAGGATGATCTGTGGCAGCGGCATCGTAGCTTGAATGAGAAGATCAAGCTGGAGAACATTAAGAACAATGTAGATGATCTGCGTGAGGGCTATCGCATGGTATGTCACGTATTAACGGCGGTGTTTGAACAGCTCCATCATTTCAAATAAGCTTAGAACTCGATTCGACAACCATTCATTGTAAATTATTGGTTGTTGACTTGCCTGATAGACTACTTTATACTTTGGCAATAACTTCATAAGATCGATGTGATAATGATAATCAACTTGATCTCGTTTCTGTACGAAGAACGGATCAAGACTGATCTCATCAAGAGAGGCGGAGGGACAGGCCCGATGAAGCCCGGCAACCGATCATGCGACCCAGTGAGTTTCGCTACGGCGAAAAGTTCGCATGATGTCTATGGTGCTAATTCCTTCAGGATGCATATCAGCATTCTGGCAGATGAGAGAAGGGTTTATATGTGCCGCCTATTTATGATGAACGGTATAGATATGAAGCCCCTCTTGGCATCTGCCAAGAGGGGCTTTTTGGCATTATGCGGGAGGGTTTTGTTCAAAATAAAGATACTCTCCTGCAGATATATCACGATGATCATCAAGTTAGTTATGACGAAAGTAGAAAGGAATGTGCTAGAGCATGATACACATTAAAGAGTTGTCCAAGCGCTATCCCAGCCCTCGCAAAGGGGAAGAAGGGTTGCTGGCACTAGAACATATCGACCTCCAGATTCATGCGGGTGAAATATACGGAATCATCGGTCATTCAGGCGCAGGCAAGAGTACCTTGCTTCGCAGTATGAATCTGCTGGAGCGTCCTACATCCGGAGAAGTCATCGTTGACGGCGTTGACCTGACGAAGCTGTCGAAGCAGGAGTTACAGCAGCAGCGCAGCAAGATCGGCATGATCTTTCAGCATTTTAATCTGCTCTCGTCTGCTACGGTGTTTGACAATATTGCCTTTCCGATGCAGCTGCATAAGCATTCTAAGGAAAGAGTGAACGCAAGAGTCAATGAACTCATACGCTTGGTAGGACTGGAAGAGCACCGTAACAAGTACCCGGCTCAGCTGTCCGGCGGACAGAAGCAGCGTGTCGGAATTGCTCGCGCATTAGCGAATGATCCGAAGGTGCTGCTCTGTGACGAAGCTACATCGGCGCTTGACCCTCAGACGACGCAGTCCATTCTGGAGCTGCTGCTGCAGATCAATCGCGATCTCGGCATCACGATCGTACTGATCACGCATGAAATGCATGTGATTCAGACGATATGCGATAAAGTTGCCGTTATCAGCGGTGGACGCATCGTGGAAGAAGGAAGTGTAGTTGACGTGTTCCTGAAGCCGAAGCATCAGGTTACACGCGAATTTATATTAGAAGAAAGCCATCATGACGATATTCAGCCATGGGCATCGTTCAAGAAGCTGGGAGGAGCTGGCTCTGTAGTCGTGAAGATCGATTACTTGGGTGATGTCACCTATGAGCCGGTATTGAACCGGGTGTTGGTGGCCGCTGGTGTTCATTTCGCTATCCTGCAGGGGACGATTTCTAAAATGAAGGATGTGCCGTATGGACAGCTTGTGGTTCGTCTCGATGGCGAGCGTACTGCAGTCGAGCAAGCTATTGCAGGCTTGAAGGAAAAAGGGCTTGAAGTGGAGGTGCTTGCATAATGCTGTTTGGCATTGATTTTACAGGATTAGATTGGAGCGAGATCGGAACCGCTACTGTCGATACGTTACAGATGATGCTGTTCTCGGTGGTATTTACATTCATTCTCGGCTTGCCGCTAGGTGTACTGCTGTTCTTAACGGGTAAATCTCAGAGTCGGTCCGTTCGAATTCTATACAGCGTGCTGTCATTCATCGTTAATATTCTGCGCTCGGTACCGTTCATCATTCTGATGATCTTCATCATACCGCTTACGAAGCTTCTCGTAGGAACCTCGATCGGGGTTGAGGGGACGATCCCACCGCTCGTTATTGCAGCGGCGCCGTTCTTCTCCCGCCTCGTTGAAACGTCGCTGCGTGAAGTAGATCGCGGGGTTATCGAGGCAGCACAGGCAATGGGAGCTTCAACTTGGCAAATCGTTCGCAAAGTGCTGCTGCCAGAAGCGATGCCTGGCTTGATCGCTGGCACGACGATAACAGCTGTTACACTCGTTTCGTATACAGCGATGTCAGGTATGATCGGCGGCGGCGGATTAGGCGACTTAGCGATTCGTTACGGATACCACCGATATGAGCCGAGCGTCATGATCGTCTCGATCATTCTGATGATCGTGCTCGTTCAGGTGCTGCAGTGGATTGGCGATATACTAGTGAAACACTTTTCCCGCAAGTAATAACATTAGAAGCCAGCTTATACAGCTTTAATTATAAATAAATGACCCTATAGAAACGACACCATGAAAGTAAACTATAAAAGGGGACATCGAGAGGAGATATTCAGATGAAAAAAGGTCTTGTTGTATTGGTATTAGTAAGCTTGGTGACACTGCTTGCAGCGTGCGGCAGTAAGCCTGAGGAATCAAATGGAGCTAACGGCGCTTCAACAGGCTCCGAAACAACGAAGTTGGTAGTTGGCGCAACACCGGTGCCGCACGCGGAGATATTGAAGCTTGTCGCGCCGAAGCTGAAGGAGCAAGGCATTGAGCTGGAAATTAAAGAATTTACGGATTTTGTGATTCCCAATACACAGTTGTATGAGAAGCAGCTTGACGCGAACTTCTTTCAGCATAAGCCATATCTAGATGAGCAAAATGCTGAAAAAGGCATGAACTTGGTATCAGTAGGTAATGTGCATGTTGAGCCGTTTGGCGGATATTCGAAGAAGATTAAGTCGCTGGACGAGCTGACAGACGGTGCAACCATTGCGATTCCGAACGATGCGACGAATGGCGGACGCGCTCTGCTCCTGCTTGAGAAGCAAGGGATTATCAAACTTAAAGACGGTGCAGGCATGAATGCCACAAAGCGTGATATCGTAGAGAATCCGAAGAACATCGAGTTTAAAGAGGTTGAAGCAGCGATGCTGCCGCGTGTATTGGACGAGGTGGACCTTGCTCTGATCAACACGAACTATGCTCTTCAAGCTGGACTTAATCCGATGGAAGATGCACTCTTCATCGAGGATAAAGATTCCCCTTACGCAAACATCTTGGTTGCGCGTGAGGACAACAAGGACAGCGATGCGATTAAGAAATTAGTAGCCGCACTGCAATCCGATGAAGTGAAGCAATTTATTGAAACGGAGTACAAGGGAGCCATTGTTCCTGCATTCTAATCAAGCCTATAACCCAGTGCCTGCGGGCGCTGGGTTTTTATGTGTCGTATAAGTACCTAACTGTTGAATTCTTCGTTCGGTTGTTCTTAATTGCCATATCTTTTATACTGAAATTAATGTTCAGGAATAGCCCGGGGGGGATGGAAACGACGTGGAGCAGAAGCGTAAGATCGCGCTAATCACAGGAAGTGCCAAGGGGCTTGGCAAGACTGCCGCATTGTCGCTAGCTGATGCGGGTTATGATATTGTCATTAATTACGTGCACAGTGAACCAGAAGCGATGACACTTCGGCGTACAATTGAAGACAAGGGTGTGCGTTGTGCGGCGATTGGCGCCGACATATCCAAGCGGGAAGATGTGAAACGGCTGGTTAGTGATACGAAGGAACAGCTGGGATCGCCGGATATCGTCATCAATAATGCAGGACCCTTTATTCGGGAACGGCGGTTGTTTAGCGATTATGAGGAAGAAGAGATCTTATACTTGATGGATGGCAATCTGACCGGTGTTATATTGCTTGATCATCTGTTGCTGCCAGATATGCGCGCGAAGGGGTGGGGGCGCATTATCCACTATGGCTTCGGTCATGCTGTCGAGGCGCGTGCCTGGCCGCATCGCGCAGTATATGCGGCTGCCAAGGTTGGACTCGTTTCATTCACGAAGACGTTGGCAGTAGAAGAGGCGCCTTATGGTATAACGGTCAATATGCTCTGTCCAGGGGACATACGCGGTCATTATAAGGAAGCGATGATCGACGACGTAATGAACATACGCGATGAAGAAACGCCTCGGGGCAGACCTGGCACAGGGGAGGATGTCGCGCGTACGATTCGGTTCCTATGTGAGGATAAATCCGACTTCATAACGGGGAATATTATCAACGTATCCGGAGGATTGGATCCGATCCGCAATAATATTAGATGAACAAAAGGAGTCTTGCCGCGAGGGCAAGACTCCTTTTGTTTATTAGAATACTTGAACGACTTCTTGTACGCCTTCGACTTCTTCAACCAAAGCGCGTTCAATGCCGGCTTTAAGCGTGATCGTGGAGCTAGGGCAGCTGCCGCAAGCGCCCATCAGACGCAATTTCACGATACCGTCCTCAACATCGACCAATTCAACGTCGCCGCCGTCGCGCTGCAGGAACGGACGCAATTTATCCAACACTTCCAGCACTTCATCATACATGCCGTTTTGTGAAGTTTCACTCATTACTAGCCAACTCCTTTCATCCATGCTACTGTTATTATATTATAAAGCGATCCAAAATCAAAGGACTAAGCTCAAAGAAAGGATGTTTGTCAATGAGACCCATCATTGAATTCTGCGTTGGCAACATGCACCATGGCACAGACGAGGTCCTGCGACAATTGGAGCAGAATCCAGATGTTGATGTCATCGAATACGGCTGTCTTGGCAACTGCGGTGAATGCTATATGTTCCCCTATGCGCTTGTAAACGGGGAAACTGTCGCAGCAGAGACAGCGGAGAAGCTGTTAGAAGCGATATTGATCAAGATCAAGGAAATTGAAGAATGGGAACCTTAGGAGTAGATGGATACTCGCAGGTTCCCTTTTTGATTCAGTTATCCGATGTGATGCTTCGAGATCCACAATACACCGCTCTTGATCACGCGCGGTACGAAGCCGACCATAGGACGCTTGCCCAGCATGCCGAAGCCGCTCTTCTTCCCTAGGGAGCCAAGTACTCCCTTCAGTTTAATCTTTCCGAGCTGCGGGGTCTCGCCTTTCCACTGTGCTAATGCGACATCAGCGATCTGTTCGCCCTGAGCGCCTGCAGCCTGAGCACTTGGTGAGAAGGTCAAGCTGGCGCAATCCCCAACTACGAATACATTCGGATAATCCGGTATCTGGTGGTAGTTGTTCAGCAGGATGCGTCCTTGCGGATCCTTCGGAACCATAAGCTCCTGAACTTGAGCGACGGGTTGAATCCCTGCAGTCCATACCGTGACATCGGAGCTGATGGCTTCTTCGCCGCTTTCTAACCGATTATAGATGACTCCTTGATCTAAGCGGGTGACGTTCATGCGCGAGCGAAGCTCCACATCATGTTCCGTGAACCATTCCGATATATAATTGGACATCTTCTCTGGGAAGGAAGACATTAAGCGTGTGCCTCGATCCAATATTCGAATATTCAGATCAGGTCGGCTCTCACGCAATTCCGCAGCCATCTCGACTCCGCTCAAACCGCCGCCAACAATGCTTACTTGCCCATATGGCTTTACATCATTAATCAACTGATACGTTTTTCTCGTACTCGACAAGCTCTGAATGCTGTTGCCGAATATGTCCGCACCCGGTATGCCGTGATAACGATCTGTGCATCCAAGCGCAATCGCCAATTGGTCATATGAGATAGGGTCCTGCTCATGAAGATGGACCAGGTTAGCATCAAGATCGATGCTGGTTACTTCACCATAACGGATCGTAACGCGCGGGTCCTTTGGAAAGGCAACCCGAATTTCGACGTCGGACACGGTGCCTGCCGCCAAGGCGTAGTATTCTGTCTTTAATCCTTGGAACGGCATTCGGTCAATGAGAATGATCTCGATATTAGCTGGAAGTCCTTGTTCCAACAAACGATTAATAAGTGCTAGACCGCCGTATCCTCCACCACAAACAACAAAGCGCTTCATGTTTGATTATCCTCCCAAGATGCCAAATGTTAAGATGATTTGCGTCCACGCAGGACGCTGCACAGTATAGATCATCCGAATCTCCACATAGCGGTTCTATGGTGTCTTGGCATGGGTGTCGCTTCTCTAGTACACCGCAGTTCTTCTGCGGCTTCACCTATCTATTCGTACACTTCAATGACGTTATAGAACGTGTCTCTCTCGATCGGAGTGCGGCCTGCGCCCTTCACGAGCCAGATCAATTCGTCACGAGTTAAGCCTTCAGGCGTTAATGCGCCCGCCGCGTGACTGATTCGTTCTTTAACGATCGTACCATGAACATCGGATGCGCCAAATGTCAGCGCCATCTGCGTTAACTGTGTGCCGATGTTAATGAAGTACGCTTTGATATGTGGAATATTATCCAACATGAGACGGCTGATTGCGATCGTCTTCAGGTCCTCATAGGCTGAATTGCGGCGCTTGATGCTCGCTTTCTGGCTCTTAGGCTGCATAGACAGCGGGATAAACACGAGGAAGCCATTCGTATCGTCTTGAAGCTCACGAATCTTGATCATGTGGCGAACACGATCTTCATGCGTTTCGATAGCGCCGTAGAGCATTGTCGTGTGCGTCTTCATACCAAGCTGATGCGCGGTACGGTGCACTTCAAGGTATCGGTCAACGCCTGCTTTCTCTACACGCATCTTCTTGCGGTATTCATCGGACAGTATCTCAGCGCCGCCGCCTGTTAGCGATTCCAGTCCTGCCTCCATCAACTGGTGCAGCACTTCCTCAATGCTCAGACCGCTGATTCTCGTGAAGAAGTCAATTTCTGCTGCGGTGTAGGCTTTTAAGGTAACGTTAGGGTAACGCTCCTTCAAGGCGCGAAGCGAATCTACATAGTATTGGAACGGGACATGAGGGTTGTGACCGCCAACGATATGGAACTCACGTACGCCTGGATGAATATGCTGATCGACGAAAGCAATCATTTCAGCGCCAGACAGGGTATAGGATCCTTCTTCACCTTCATCCTTACGGAAGTTACAGAAAGCACAGTGAGCTTCGCACACATTTGTGAAATATAGAGACATGTTTTCAATAAAATAAACGTTTTTACCGTTTTTGCGCATATTCGCTAGGTTAGCTAGTTGACCCAAGGTCAAAATATCGTCAGATTGATACAAATATACGCCATCTTCTAATGTAAGCCGTTCACCGCGTTCTACTTTCTCGGCGATTTCGGCCATACGCGCATCAGCGTGTCGAGTCCAGTTTGTTATCATATTAGCTCCCCCAGTTTACTTTATGCATAAAAATAACTCCGCGGCGGAATAATCCATCGGAGATTGACAGTGCTTTTCATCACATTTAGTTTCATTATAACCCTGCCTCTATGAAGGAGCAATACATGTCCAGCAGACATTGGCAATCATTTGACGTTGCAAGTGTTCACTTGTGCCCTAGTTCATGGAGGGGTATACTTAGAAATACGAGGAGGGATATAACAATGATCACAATTAGCGATTTCGCGGTTGAAAAGATAAAGGAAATGCTTGAACAAGAAGGGAACCCGAATATGTTCCTGCGTATCGGTGTTAAACCAGGCGGATGCAGCGGGTTTTCATATGGAATGGGCTTCGATGATGAAGAAACGAGCGATGATGTGCATATCGAAACAAACGGTCTGAAAGTTGTGGTTGATAAGGAAAGTGTACCGCATCTTCAAGGGCTGGAGATCGACTACAAGGAATCGGGCATGTCCGGCGGGTTCACGATTCAGAATCCAAATGCAATAGCTTCCTGCGGATGCGGTCAATCCTTCCGTACAGCAGCAGCTGCAGGTAAAGCGGAGAAGTGCGACGATTAAGCATCTTAAAAAAATCATGTTGCTGGCAAAGCCTCTCGGCAGTTCATATCGTGGAGCGATATCAACTTACGGAGAGGCTTTTCTCATGCCCACCGATGCTTCAATTCTGTTAACAGATCCTCATAGTTCGTTGCGTACAGATCAGCGCCTGGGGTGTCGTTCTGGAACAGACAAGTTCGAAGTCCGATTGCTTTTCTTCGTCTGCCGCCAAGGTATATGTAGGTTCCGTGTAATTTATACCCATGCAATGCATCAAATTGGAGACGCCTCGGATCATATAACCCCTTCGAAGGGATTTTATTTCAACTTCTATGGTTAATCAAGCTAACAAAGAAAAAATGGACGATGAGCATAAAACTCATCGTCCAAAAAGTAAGCCGCACTATACTCCTTTAAAACCACCTAGCCAAGTAATTACTATTAGCACAATTCCCAGAATGATCCAAACATAACTACTAAACTTTTATCGCTTGATCTGACCCGATGTAGGTTTTTTTTTTTAGTGTGTTTAATGCAGTTGTTCTAACGGTAAATTCAGGAAAAATAACTCCAATTATGCCTGAGACTACAAATGCGATGAAAAAAAACAAAGTCCATAATATCTTCGCCTCCAACTCACTTACCTCCCAAATGATAATGCCAATCTTGATAATACATTGGATAAGTCTTCGGAACTGATCGAATTTCTATCCACACGAACTCCTTCGTTAACCCAAATTCACCCTTATAAATAGGAATTTCAGTAGAAAAGCCAATTCCTCCGCCTAATAACGCTTCCCAATCTGCATCATCAATATCATAACGAGTTGGACGGTACGGCATCAATATTACTAGCTTCAAGAAGATCGCCATAAGGTCAATCGAGAGCTCTCTAAAGCGTTGTTTTTCCCGTCCGCGGTTCGCCTGTAAGCAGAAATGTTATATTTGCCGTATGGAACGC
This sequence comes from Paenibacillus sp. EB106-04-04-XG159, assembly GCF_058791835.1. NCBI lineage: Bacteria > Bacillati > Bacillota > Bacilli > Caryophanales > Paenibacillaceae > Paenibacillus > Paenibacillus sp. EB106-04-04-XG159. The sequence continues at coordinate 88,592 of NZ_JBYTDY010000004.1, forward strand.
AGTATTATGGTTACTCAAAAAAACAGGCTCCTAATCTATTTCCGTCAGGGTCTTTAAACGTAAAAAATTTAACCCCGCCGTCCACATTCATCTCATCAACCCATACACCTTGCTCAGATAGATAGGCATAAGCCTTGTCGATGTCGGGTGTGAAGAAATTAAATTGCTCTCCAGTCGGAATAATAGGCTGTTTTTCCGTAGCTTGCATCAAAGTCAATGGTGTTTCGCCTTCCGCGACAGACAATATCGCATACTCCTGCATATTCCAACGTACCTGCAGCCCAAGAATATTCGTGTACCATTGAACGGAACGCTCCAGATCGCTTACATATACAAACACAGTGTCGATTCGTTTGAACATGGGAGTCATATCGATCCTCCTACACAATTGGATAGGTGAGCAGCTTGATTTCTCATTTCCTATCAAACTACTTCATTTTATATTACCTAAAATATCCCAATTATTCAAACGGTTCATCGAGTCCTCACCTGCGTCTTTGCCATATAATCATGAAGTCCTCTTATTCCATTATTTACAAATATTAACATAAAATATAAAATGATCATTAGATTCGGAATGAAGATGAGAACCATATTCTCAGGCTCCTTAACATTCCACCAAGGCGTAGGAACGAGCAGAATGAGATGGGTAAGCTCCCATGGCAGCAGCTTGATCGCCGTTCGAATGAACGCTTGCCGAGTGCTGATTGCGCCGCCTTCATGATTGGTCACGATTAACTTCAATAATCGCTTTCCGATCGTTTGCTGCTTATATCTCTCACTCAATATAAAGTAAGTCCATACCGGCAATGACATGGAACAGAGGACCCATAGCTCGATCTCATACCCATCATCCAGAATATAAAATGGAAATCCAGAGCCAATGCTGTACAGCAGCCACTGTAATCCAACTAGAATACTTGCTAGAAGCACAAAGTCCAGCCAATAGGCTAGCAATCTTCTAATCGATAATTTCATCTTGGATCTCCTTTCTAGGCATTGTTCATCGTATGCGCAATGAGGAACCTGTTTACGAGCTTCACAATATGATAGCAGGGGGATAGTATGAAAATTAATCGCATGCTCTTGTACTTGATTCTACCGTGTTTGCTTATTCTTACTGGCGTATTACTATTAGTCAATCTTAACAATCTTAAGGGAGATAAGTCGGCAGATGAAGCCGCCAGTCAACGATTGCTGCAGTCTAGAATTGAAGGCTACACCCAGAAGACGTTTCGATTGTTGGAGCAGATCAAGTTCCAGAACGCGAAAGGACAATTAGGTGTCTCGATATCGTATGTGCCTGAAGTAGGTTCAGAATTCATGAAGGAGCATATATACAAAGAGCTTGCTGAATATGCCGTAGATGTGAACAAATTTTTTCCGGAAATAAAGTCATTTCATTATTCTGTGCTGTGGGATAGTGAGCAGAAGAAGGAAATAATGGCGCTAACTATAGACGAACAAGGAGTAACAGAGCTAAAGAGCAATTATTATGGAGTATTGATGGATCAACGAGGTGGACATAACAGCTCATTCAGTGTCGTATTTTCCACCATTGAGGAATCGGATGGCGCGAAGAAGTTGATTGTTAAATAAGAAATATACGCATCGTGACTCATCATTATAACCAGCATATATAATTGATGAGAAGGTTTATAATCATGAAGGGGCTCATCTCTAAGGTAGAAGAACTACTTTAGAGTGAGCCCCTTTCATCATGTTGCTTCGTTTTGTTTAATTAGTTGCTATTTTACGCGTTTTCCAAGAAGGATCATGAGCCAGCCAATAGCTAAGCCGAGAATGGTGTGACCAAGTCCTGCGATATGCGGCAGGAAGCTGAGATCTTCGCCATTTATTTGCAGCATGCCACGCGTTGTCATGGCTCCGAGTGTAATTACCAAGCCGAGGTTGTATACGATGAACCAGATGTTAAACGACTTCTCTTCATGTACTTGGAACAGCTTGCCTAAGATCAGCACGATAAGGAAGAAGATGAAGCCAAGCACGAGAATATGCGTGTGAAGACCGCGGAGAATCGTGTCGCCTGTAAAGTCGCTGTGCTTCGTAACTTCTCGGTAGAATAAACCAGCGATAAGACCTAGAACAGCATAGAAAAATGATGAATAATAAAGTTTTTTCATAATGTAGTGCCCTCCTAAAGTGTAGTAGTTGATGATTTAGATGCTGCTTCGCGTCTTGGTGATGGACGGAACAGCTTGTCGTAACCAATGAATAAGGATGGGAGCAGTATACCCCGAATGATGAAAGTATCGAGCAGGATGCCGAATACCATCATTCCGCCGAACAGCATGAGCTCCTGCAATGGCTGCGTGATCAATACACCGAAAGTTGCGGCTAAGATAATACCGGCTGATGAGATAACGCCGCCTGTCTTCGCAACGCCGTGCTCAACGGCTTCTCGCCATGGATATACGCGAGCTTCTTCACGAATGCGAGTGACCATCATGATGCTATAGTCGACGCCGAGTGCAACCATGAATAAGAAGGTGTATACCGGTAGTCGATAGCTGATAGCATCTAGTCCGAGCACATTATGGAAGAAGAGCCAGCCAACGCCGAGCGTCGTGCCGAATGACAGAAGCATAGTACCTGTCATCATGATGGATGTCCAGATCGAACGGGTCAGTACAGTTAACATCACAAGCAGCGCAGCTGTAATAACAGCGAACAGATAGATCGTATCGCGAGCATTCATCTGTTTCACATCAGCTTGATCAGCAGTTTGACCCGCAAAGTGCAGGCTGTAGTCATTCACGGACAAGCCAGCGCCTTGAATGATGCTGGTCGCGTTGTCTCGCCACTTGGTCAACGCTGATATCGACTCGACGCTGTACGGGTCATCAGTTAGAACAAGCTCACCTGCAAGCACAGGCTGATCTTCTGACCAAGCTAGCTTTTGCTCGGCAGGGTTGCCTTTGGTTCGTTTCCAAGTGAAGCTCTCGACCTGATCCCACTTGTTGATCTGCTCTTCCAGCTTCAAGAGCTGCTTCTCGTCTTTCCCTTTCTTATCTGCTGTCGTCTCTAGCAGTACGGTAACAGGAGCCAGCTCTCCAGGTGGAAACGATTCAGCGAGCTGATCGAAGCCTTGACGAGCGCTCATCGTATCCGGGAAGGAATGCAGCAGATTATAGGAATATTGAATCTGGGAGCTGAATACAGTGAATCCCATTAGTATAATGAGTAGGATCGCGGACAATGTGCGCGGCCGCTTCCCGATGACATGGCTTAGCTTCGTCCAGATTCCATGACTCTCCGCGCGGCCTTCCGCGCCATCTTTCTCAGGTACGAAGCGAACTCGAGCTGTGAACGGCCAGAAGCTTACTCGGCCTGCTACAGCGAATACGGCTGGGATTAATGTGAGCCCAGCGAGCAGCATCCAGACGATCGCGATCGAGAATACACTGGCGAACGCGTGGTAAGGATTAAACACAGCTCCGAATAACGCCAGCATGGCGAATAGTACAGTTCCGCCACTGAACATAATGGCTTCCGCTACACCGCGAACGGCCGCTTGCATGGCATGGAACGGTGACTCGTGATGTCGGAGCTCTTCACGGAATCGTGAAAATATGAACAAAGAGTAATCGGTTAATACTGCGAATAGAAGGACGAGCATGATCGACATCGCCGAACGGTCAACCGTCATGAGGCCCTGCTCTCCCAACAAGCCGATGGTGCGATCTACCGCCTGATATACAATTCCTGCGATCAATAGCGGCAGGATAGCCAACAGCGGTGATCGATAGATGACAATGAGCATCACGAGTATAAGTACAACAGTCGCAGCCATCAACACGAAGTCCGCATTCGCGAACAGGCGTGAAGTATCCGCTGCGATTCCAGCTGGGCCAGTTACATTAAGCTCGAGACCTGCTGGCACGTGGCTAACTGCTTCATCCTTGATGCCGTCTAATACTTTGCCCATTACCTTCGTATCCAGACCTTTGGTAAGGCTGAGGCTGAAGAGTAGAGTGGAATGGTCTTCGGACAGCATGCTTTCCTGAACTTGCGGCGGTAGTTGGTGATAAGGCACAGATGAAACGACTTGCGACGGTCGTTCATCAGAAGCGAGCCATTCGCTCCATTCTATAATGCCTGCCAGATCCTGTTCCGTCAATCCGCCCTCGCGATGGAACACATATAGAGCGGTGGTGCCTTCTTCATTAGGATAGGCGGCTCGCATCAGATCCTGTGCTTGCTCAGCAAGCGCGGGGTTGAATGCCGATCCTTCTCCAGTCGTTACTGCATATGGCTTAGAAGCAGGAGCCACCGCGCTAAGCAGGATGACAATTACGAGCCATGCGGCTATTACTGTCCATGCCCGCTTGCGTGATGCCGCCATGTTAGCGATCGAATTCAAGAACTTCATGGTAAAGCAACACTCCCGACATATTGGAATATCTGAAGTGTAGTTCATCAAGATGAACGCAATATGAACAGATCATTACATAGCTCTGGAAACTATGGAAGCTTGACGGTAAATTCTGTTCCTTTGCCAACTGAGCTGTTTACGTGGATATCGCCTTCATGCAGCTCAACGATACGCTTGGCAATCGATAAGCCGAGACCGGTTCCGTTTCGATTGCGGCCTGCGCCGCTATCAGATTTGTAAAAACGGTCGAATATGAACGGAATGTCATCCTCAGGTATACCGGGTCCGTTATCCGTAATCTTGACCGTTACGCCTCCGAACTCGATTCTCTTGCATGATACATGAATTCGACCTCCGGATGCCGTGAATTTGATCGCATTGCCGATTAGATTGTTCCATACCTGATAGAGAAGTCCGGCATCGCCTGCAATGACAGACTCAGATAGCTCGATATCAAGCTCAATCTCTTTCGCGGACCACTCGGGTTCCATACGAATGAGCACCTCGCGAAGCTGTTCGTCTACCCGGAATGAATTGCGTTTCAACGTTTCAGTACCTCGCTCCAATGCGGCTAATGTGAGCAATTGGCGGCTGAGAGCGGACAAACGGTCGCTTTCTTCTGCTATGATGTGCAAGTACTTCTTCTCCTGCTCCGGAGGAAGCGGACGATCGCGAAGCTGTTCGGCAAGGCCGTGAATCGTCGTCAATGGCGATTGAATCTCGTGCGACACATTCGCGACAAACTGCTTGCGCATCTTATCCACTTGCTTGAGCGTATGGGTCATGCGTGTAAAGCGGCGTGCTAGTTCACCGATCTCGTCACCGCGAGCGGTATCTAGACTAACTTCGTAATGCCCCTTCTCTAGATTATCGGTTGCGATCGTCAGCCGCTTTAATGGTCTTACGATATAGCGAGTCTTAATGGCGATCAACACCAAGCTGATGAAGAAAGTGGCCGTGAACAGAACCGCAAGCATGATGCGAACTTCATTTAACTGCTGCACCATATCGGGACGGACGAATAAAGCGTAGGTAGTGCCGTTCCATTCAAATGGAAACCCCTCTGACATAGAAAGGCGATTCTCGAACAACGTCGGTACGAGCCAGCCGGATGGCTGAACCGCCAGACCTTTGTATCGTTGACCGGACAGCACAGCTTCTACTTGCTCTGGCTGCAGATCCATAGTCTTGAAGGCACGGCCGAACATTTGTCCATTGCCTGAATCATCCACCAGATAGATCTGATAGCCAAGTCCTGACAGATGGGTCAGAAACGGCTCTAACAGCTCGTCCTTCTGATCAACAATTGGGGTAAGTCCTTCAATAGAAGCAACGACGACCTCCATCTTCTGTTCGTATTCAGCTTTGATGCCTCGATTATATACGAGATTGGCAATGAATAGGCCGAGAATGAAGCTAAGGCACACGATGAAGATGGAAAAGAGCACAATGCGCGAATATAGGGACTTCATCTTTATACAACCTCCAACTTATAACCAAGTCCACGGATCGTGACGATGCGAAAGTCATCCGTCAAAGGATGGAGCCGCTCTCGCAAACGTTTAATATGAACATCGATCGTGCGGTTGTCGCCTTCGAAATCGGTTCCCCACACCCAATCGAGCAGTTGATCTCGTGTATAGATACGGCCTGGAAAGCTTGCCAACTGCACCAGCAGCTCGAATTCCTTGCGAGGCAGCATCAGCAGCTGATCATCTATCGTAACCGTATAGCCGGACCGGTCGATTACCGTATGTGGAAAATGGATGTACATATCAGACACGAGCTGATAACGTCGCAACAGAGCTTTCATGCGGAACAACAGCTCTTTAGGTTCAAACGGCTTCACGAGATAATCATCTGTGCCTGCCGCGTAGCCAGCTTCCTTATCTTCTATTTCGCCTAGAGCGGTAAGCAGTATAACCGGAATATCATAAAGCTCGCGAATCTCGGCGCATAGCTGATGGCCATTCTTGCCTGGCATCATCACATCAACGATGGCAATATGAAACGTGTTCTCTTCTAATAAAGCAGATGCTGCTAAGCCGTCGGTAGCCTGCGTGACATCATATTGCTCAGATTCTAGCACGAGTCGGAGCAGGGACAAGATGTTGTGATCATCGTCGACAATGAGTACACGAATTTTCATATAGATATATATCCTCCTAACTGTCTTTCCGCGTTACTGTTCGTTACTTAGTATGAACGATTCCATGCATTTCTCAAATGATAAATCTGGCTAATCAAAAATCAGTTATGAACGTGTAGTCGAGGAATCAACAATAGTATATAGAAAAAGCATCAAATAAAAAACCTCGAGTCATCCGTTGATACGGCAACTCAAGGCTGTGGTGCTTCACAAAAATGTCTTATCCAACATGAGCACGATGAGATAAAAGCAAAATGCGGAAAATAGGAAAGCCCCTGCTCCCAACAGCCTTCGGCGCTGCTTTATAAAGCGGAAGCTTAAGACTAAGATGGCTCCATTCACCAATACGAGAATCAATGCCATCGCAACGATGGCGACCCAATACAATACTTCATATACGGCTGCAATATCCATACTGCTCCCCCTTAACGACTCCCCATTTCAATGAACCCTAGTAGCTTCAACGTCTAAGATACCATCCTTATGTTGGAAATGAAAGTTGTATAATGTGAAAATTTGGAGGCGCGTAAAGTGGATAGAGGCGATGAACAACTAAATTTAGGGCATTTGCCTTGGACAATCATACAAGAATATAGGAGTTGAGGCGAGTATGTATAAAGTACATTGGCGAAAGGGGATGAACGCGTGGATGGCAGACAGCTAGCCAGTAAATGGCTGAAGACGGAAGCCCTATTGTCAGATAGCCGTGTTGCAAGCTACGTTCCCGCGACACGGATGTTTAACACATCGAATCTGCATCAGATGCTGAATCTCTATGATTTCGTGGTCATTAAGCCGGTAGTAGGCGGCGGTGGAGCGGGTGTTATAAGAGTAGCGAAGGATGGTTCCCAGTATCAATATACTTATATGGCGAAGACACGTTCATTTGGCAGCTTTGATGAAATGGTTCGATCATTGATAACAGTCAAGAAGAAGAGATCCTATCTTATCCAGCGAGGCGTTCGATTAGCAACCATCGACGGTCGTCCGATTGATTATCGGGTTAAGATCGTGAAGATGAACGGGCATTGGGTATTTCGAGCGTTGGTTGGTCGAATTGCGAGAAAAGGACTGTTCGTGACGAATCTGTGCCGCGGCGGCACGATGGTGAAAGCGGCATATGGGCTTCGATTATCGTTGTCTGGTAGAAGTGTTAGATCGAAGATGAGTGAGATGCGGCATGTATCTCGCATATGCACGTCCATTCTGGAAACGAAATATCCTGGCATAGGACAGTTGGGCTTTGATTATGGACTTGATGGGGGCGGCAGGATCTGGATTTTTGAAGTGAATACGAGACCTCAATAGAACATAAGCTAGCAACCAACTCTATCTCTTCATCGCTCAGATATGATAGATTCCTGTTATTGTTATAGTCTAGTTGATTAAAGTTACTTATTGAAGAGATTGCTTGGTGAGTTGTGGATAAATATATCCACATTATCCCTAGTGATAAATCAATAAAATCGACACTTGCCAACAATATATACACATATTACCCACAATATGGTGTGGATAAGGGCTGGATGTTCTATTTGTTTTCATCATGATAAGATGGTAATCAATAAGGAAAATAAAGTAAAGGTTGTGGTTGAGATGGCGTTGCTTTCTGATGAGTTGCTGACAGAATCGTATCATCAAGCCGTTCAGCTCAATTTGGACGAAGATTTTATTACCATGTTACTTGTGGAAATGAATAGACGCCGCCTTCGTTCAATCGAAACAAATCAGTGGCATACAGGTTGAACATTTCGACAGAAAACTGCCATTCACGCGAAATATCAGCCTGTAATCGAAGAACTGCAGCCATCGATCCAGGTGATGGTACCGCACTGTTCGCAATACAGTATATGCAGACAATGTTCTTCATTAGAACGGAATATGTTCATTAATGAAGGTTGAATGTCGGTATATGTTTCATTCGACATGTCGCTTTCTTCTTCATATGGAGCATATGGACCGGCAAAATCATTCCGTTTACCACAATCAATGGCAGGGTTCGAGCAGTTTGGGCATGTGAAGTCCGGATTGATCATGCCGTTGCATAGTGGACAAACATGAAACAAGGGTATCCTCCTCCAGTACATAGATGATATGGAGTAGGGTACCCTTATTATTGTAATTTATTTTATTTCGAGAACAACGATACGCGCTCGAGGCTACATCTTCATATTGCTGCTATGTCCTGGGGACAGTCTGGCATTTGGATCAATGTAGACTTTGGCGTTGTTGATGGCCGTAGGAGCCTCACCGAACCCGACAGCTATCAGCTTTACTTTGCCTGGATAAGTGGTAACATCTCCAGCTGCGAAGATCCCTGGAATATTCGTTTCCATACGGGAATCCACCACGATCGAATTACCTTCAATCTCCAAGCCCCACTCTGCAATCGGTCCAAGAGATGACACAAATCCGAAGTTCACGATAAGTGCATCGATCTCGATATCATGGGTTTCCGAAGTTTTTACATCTGTAATCGTTACACGGTTAATGCGATCTTCGCCGTACAACTGCGTGATTTCAGTCGGTGTGATAACTTGTACCTTCGAATTCATCAGCAGCTCAACGCTGTGCTCATGAGCCCGGAATTTGTCACGACGATGAATAAGCGTAACCTGCTCAGCAATCGGTTCGAGCATAAGCGCCCAGTCAACAGCAGAATCGCCGCCTCCGGTAATGAGTACCTTCTGGCCTTTGAACTGCTGCAGATCATTGATGAAATAATGCAGGTTCGTCTTCTCAAACTTCGCTGCTTCAGGAGTTTCTAGACGGCGTGGTTCGAAGGCGCCGACCCCAGCTGTTAGGATAACGGCTCGAGAATGATGAACTCCCTTATCCGTAGTCACTTCAAACAGACGCTCATCCAATTTCTTGACATTAAGCACTTTCTCTTCAAGATGAATATCGGATTCGAACAATTCCATCTGACGAGACAGGTTGTTAACGAGCTCTTGTGCGGTAACTTTAGGGAATCCAGCTACGTCATATATATGCTTCTCGGGATATAACGCAGATAACTGTCCGCCAAGCTGCGGCATGCTTTCGATCAAACGTACAGATGCTTGACGCATTCCGCCGTAAAAGGCAGCAAACATACCTGCTGGTCCGCCGCCAATAATCAAAATATCAACAACGTTTTGTTGTGTCTCGGTTGTAGTAGACATGCGAAGCACCTCCAAATGGTGTTGTGAATAAGGTATCATAATGTGGATACTTTAGCACAATTACCATTATAAACGTTACGAGAATCAAAAGGAAACATGGGATATGTTTAAAATATCCAAATATTTGCGAATCTTTCATTTATAATACGATTTTATACTGTGCAACATAAGGAAAAGACACTTTACAGAGGGGGGTTCATGCAATCATTAGACTGGGAAAAATAGTAGGTTTCTAATATTTGGAGGAATGCCTAAAAGAATTCGGATTAATCACACAGTTTGGTTATGTGTGCAAAATTTAGCTTGTATTTTACATATGAAATGGCTATGATTGCAGTTAAATATAGGTTAGTTGTCATATATTTGTCAACAACTGTCAGCGAATGTTCGGATGATCAATGACGGCAGATCATATAACAGATATGGACACAGATGTGGAAGGAGTAGAATACGACATGAGCAACATCCCGAAGATCGTCATCTTAGGTGCCGGATACGGCGGTATCATGGCGGCACAGCGTCTACAGAAAGAGCTTAATTACAATGAAGCGGATGTAACATTGGTCAATAAACATGAATACCACTATTTCACTACCCACTTGCACATGCCTGCAGCGGGAACGGACACTGTGGAGAATGCGCACGTTTCGATTTCTAAGCTTATCGATGAATTCAAGATCGACTTCGTGAAGTCAACGGTCAAAGAGATTCGTCTTCAGGATAAAAAGATCATTCTGGAAGATGGAACACTATCCTTTGATTATCTGATCATTGCTGTCGGCGGAGAAACAGAAACCTTTGGTGTTCCAGGGATGGTTGAGAACTCACTCAGCATTCGCAGCATCAATTCGGTAAAGATGATTCGCGAGCACATCGAGAATCAGTTTACGATGTATAAGCAAGATCCTCGACCAGAGTATCTTACTTTCGTGGTAGGCGGTGCAGGCTTCACAGGTATCGAGTTTGTCGGCGAACTGTCTGATCGTATTCCTCAACTGTGTCGCACGCATGGCGTCGATCCATCACTTGTGAAGATATATAATGTAGAAGCAGCACCAACTGCGCTTCCAGGCTTCGATCCTGAGCTGGTAGAGTATGCGATGAACGTGCTGAAGAAGAAAGGTGTTACGTTCAAGATCGGCACTGCGATCAAGGAATGCACGCCAGAAGGTGTTCAGCTTCCTGAGGAATTCGTTAAGGCCGGTACGGTTATCTGGACAGGCGGTGTTCGCGGAAGCCGTCTGATCGATCAAGCGGGCATAGAAGCGATGCGCTCGCGCGTGAAGGTCGATGAGTTCTTGCGTGCTCCTGGACATGACAATGTGTACATCATCGGAGACAACTCCTTGATGATTAATCCAGAGAATGAGCGTCCGTTCCCGCCGACTGCGCAAATGGCGATGCAGCAAGGCCCTGTTGCCGCAAGCAATATCGTTTCCTCGATTCGCAATCAACCTTTGAAGAAATTTACCTTCCAGAATAAAGGTACAGTCGCATCTCTTGGTAAGGGTGAGGCAATAGGGGTTGTTGGCAATAAGAAGCTAAAAGGCTTCTGGGCCGCGCAATTGAAAAAGGTAATCGACGTGCGTTGGCTGCTCATCATTGGCGGGGTACCATTAGCTCTTCGCAAAGGTAAGATCCTGTAACTATGAGACATTGCAGTGTACAGGTAAGAGGTTTGTTGACGCGAGATGAGCTTGATCGATACAACGCATTAATGGAAGTTGGATCTTACTTAGAGTCGCAGAATCGATATGATTTATCATATACCCTTCAGAAGGAAGTTGATATCCTTATTCAGCCTGCAATTGAACGTTTAAAGGATAAGGGTCGTGAACGAGATCGAATGACTGCTGAATACTTGGCTTCCTTACAACAGGACGAGGATGAGGATTGACATAAATAAGCCGGCTTGGCGCCTAACGGTGCTAAGCCGGCTTATTATATTTGGGCTTCCGAAGCCAATTGCGGTGCGGTATACGGAAGCTTGAATGCATGGATGCTTATTATTTGAGCATTACAGCAATGTCACTAGGAGTTAGGCGATTGCCGACAAAGAAGGAGCCGAATTCTCCGAAACGAGCGCTAACTTCATCGAAGCGCATCTCATACACAAGCTTCTTGAACTGAAGCGGATCGTCACTGAACAAGGTCACGCCCCATTCCCAATCGTCAAAGCCAACAGAGCCGGTAATGATCTGCTTGACCTTGCCGGCGTAGCCTCGTCCAATCATGCCGTGACTGCGCATCATCTCGCGGCGTTCCTCCATGGACAGCATATACCAGTTATCCTGCAGGTCTCGCTTCTTATTCATCGGATAGAAGCAGATATGCTTGGACTTAGGCAGGATCGGCTTCAGGCGAGCAACTACTTCTGGAATCTGCATAGGGTCTACATCTGAGCCTGGCTTAGCCAAGTAATTGCTCAATTCCACGACGCTGACATAGGAGTATGTCGGAATAGTATATTGAGCAAATAATGATTTATTGAATTCGTTCTCGAGCATGTTCAATTCCTCAAGACTTTCGCGGAGATGGAACATAACGAAATCCGCTTTCTGTCCAAGGATCGAGTAAACAGCAGTTGAACCTTGATTATCTTGTTCTTTTTGACTCCATGATTCCCACAGCGAATGGAGTTCATCAAGTGCGTGCGCACGCTCTTCGCTGTCAGCCTTATTCCACATAGCCCAGTTTATGGAGCGGAAATCATGCAGGGCATACCAACCTTCGAGGGTTAAAGCCGCTTCATTCATAAAGGCGAGCCTCCAGTTATCACGATAATTTTGTACCATGTTCAATGTCCACATTGTAGCCTATTTATAGAGTGTGGAGCAACTCGATATGAGAAATGTCACTGAATGTTCGTTGATTTTTCCGTTAGCGGCAAGTAAACTTAGAATATTATTACAGGTAAATTATGAGAATTATGTATGGTCATTCGTAATTAAGAACAACGGGATTCATGAGGTCCGCGGTGAGGGGCGTTACACGCAGGAAGGGGACAGGTTGTTATGGAAGGCTTAATTATGGCGCTTATATTAATGGTGCTATTTTTCGTTATGATGTTCGGCATTGGCTTTATCTTGAATATGCTCATGAAAACGACCTGGTTTCCAGTCGGACTCTTTGTTGTCGTCTTTGTCCCGTTAGCGGTATATATGATGTGGGATAACGCTGAGTCATTTGCTGAGAACCTGATCGGATATGGTTTGTTTGATTATTTGACAGGACTGGCAGGCTTGATGGGAACGCTCGTTAGCGGAATGGCGATCAACACCTTGCGCAAGCGCGGGTTTAAGATGTTCTAACAAGATGTAATGAATGGCTTGAGCATGGATATTATATGGAGAGTTTGACCGATAAGCGAAATGTAGCATATACTATTGTTGAAACATCCACTATCCTGATGAAAGGCAAGGTACTCTGCCGATGCGCAATTAATCCAATCGATGACGACACAACAGAACGCGTATGATACGCGCCATGTAAATGATGTGAACGTTAAGAGAGGATTAGTCTGTCTATTTTCAGATATGCGCTGAGTGCAGTCCTGAACCATTCATAGTGCTGGCTGTAAGGTATGATCTTCATGGTTGTATGGTTTCATGATGAGATCATATTGTCTGCTGCCGTTATGTTATTAGTTAGCGAATGTTCGCTGCTGATGAGCAGGGCTTGGATGTTTGCACAGGAGTACATATGTGTAAGTTGGAACAACAGACGATCCTCTCTGGGACTAGATGACCCGGGGAGGTTTTTTTATGACTAGATGGATGTTGGAAATGAGACAATTGCGCATTAGCCACGCGGATCGGCTAATCGTGGATATACCAGAGACGATGACTTGTTATGAAGGGGAATGCATCGGCATTGTCGGAACGAACGGAGCGGGCAAATCATCGCTGTTGCACGTGCTGGCGGGAACAGCGGAATCCGAGCGCGGAGAGGTGCTGTTGAATGGAAGCGCAGTGCTGGTAAAACAATGGGATGACCGTTCGGAGCTGCATGACTCCTCTCTTGTAAACCTAAGTGGAGGGGAATGGACGAAGCATAAGCTGCGCGAAGCGCTGAGAAGCAGTCCAGATATTCTGCTGCTGGATGAGCCGACGAGCCATCTGGATATTGATGGTATGGAAGAATTGGAGCGCCTTGTGCTGAAGCATCGCGGATTGGTGCTTATCATCTCGCATGACCGCGCGACGCTGGATCAATTGTGTACGAAGATATGGGAAGTGGAAAATGGCAAGCTGAAGGTATACACAGCAGCGCGTCCCGGCGCATACCGAGCGTATCAGGAGGAGAAGGAGCGCTTGTTCAAGGAGCGAAGCCGCGCCTACGAGCAAGTGGAGGAAGAGCGGCAGCGCTTGACGGAGACGCTTGCGGATAAGCGTGAGCAGGCGCGCGGCATGATGAAGAAGCCGAACACGAAGTCATTGAACAGCAAGGAGATTCGGATCGCCAAGCCTCACTTCAGCCGCAAGCAGGCGAAGATGGATCGCGTGGCGGGCTCGATTCAGTCCCGCATCGAGCAGCTTCCGAAGCTGGAGCGGCCTTATGAGGAGCCGGTCGTTCGATTCGACGTCGCGCTCCATGAGCAGGTGCGGAGCAAGGTGCTGCTGGAATGCGAAGCGCTAGGCATGGCCGTGAGCGGCGGCAAGGTGCTGACCGAGCCGGCGGCCTTCCGCCTGCGCCCAGGCATGCGCATAGCGGTGACAGGCCCGAACGGCTGCGGCAAGTCGACGCTGCTGCGCGTGCTGCTGGATGCCGCTGCACGGTCCATCGCGGAAGGCGGAGCCGTGTCCGCGATATGGCCCGATGAAGCGGGCATCGAGGTCAGTGGCAGAGTGAAGACCGCGCCGCGGGCCCGGCTCGGATACTACGATCAGCAGCTGCAGGAGCTTGTGTCCGAGCGAAGCGCAGTCGAGAACGTGAAACTGGCGAGCAAGTACCCGGAGCACCTGATCCGCACCGCCTTGGCGCGCTTGAACCTGGCTGGGGACATGGCCCTCAAGCCAGTCGGTCTGCTGAGCGGCGGAGAACGGGTAAAGGTGCTCCTCATACGCTTGCTGCTCAGCGAAGCGAATGTACTCGTCCTTGACGAGCCGACCAACTACCTCGATATTCATGCTCGCGAACGGCTGGAGGAGCTGCTGCGCGATTATCCAGGCACGCTCTTGTTCGTGTCGCATGACCGTGTGTTTGTCGAGAAGATCGCGACGCACCGCTTGGATATGAGCGGCGCGAAGGCGGTGTTCGGTTCGATCGATACCGATTCCCCGCCGCGGAAGGGCAGCGCCGAGCGAGATGAAGCTCCGGCGGCCTCGCCGATCAGCGATATCGATCGGCTCAGCTTCGAGCTGGCTTGGACCGCGCTGTTGGCTAGGCTGTCCCAGCCCGGCATGTCAGACGAAGAGAAGGAAGAGCTGGAGCTTCAATTCCGTTCGATGGCCAAGGAAAGAGCGGAGCGATTTGGCTAGGCTCTCGCCAATAAAATAATCAGTTCAAGGCAACACTAAACCTCAATCGTGGAACATGTATGGAACATAACAGCTATCTATTCACTCGAAGTCTAAGGAATGTTATAGAGGGCTAGTGAAGAATGCAGCAGTTGGCGACAGGCTTAGGAGGAGTTGCGGCATGTTTGTTATACAAGGAAGCGCCCGAGATGGCGGCAACACAGAGAAGTTGGCAGAGCTTCTGCTCGAAGGCATAGACAAGGAAACAATTCGCCTGCGTGAATATCATATGGAGCCGTTCATAGACAAGCGTCACGATCCTAACGGGTTTCCGCAAGAGGAAGATGACTTGTCCAAGTTAATGTTTGCGATGATGGAGCATGACACGATTGTATTCGCGACTCCGTTGTATTGGTATGGAATGTCCAGCCATATGAAGCTGTTTATTGATTATTGGACACAATATTTGCGAGTTGAGTCGATGCAGTTCAAGGAGCGGATGAGAGGCAAGAAGGCCTATGTCGTCGTTGTAGGCGGACCGAAGGCAAAGATGACGGGCCTTGCGCTCATTCAGCAGTTCCGCCACATCTTTGACTTCATGGGCATGAGCTTCGAAGGATGGATCATCGGTCGCGGCTCTAGACCGGAAGATATATTGACGGATACACAGACGATTGCTGAGGCTAAAGCATTGAACGAGGAACTTCGGCGATTGTATAATAATTAAATGATAAGCTGACAGCATTAGGGCATATTCGACGGTTTACCACCATTTTGTCGGACGAATATGCCCTCTTTATGTTACAATAAGTGCACTATACTATTAATTGAAAGGGGAGTCGACAAGCTGGTGCGGATGTCGAATTTGTTTTATTTTACGGAGCATCATCGTTATACCGTATATCGAGATTTCTGCATGAGCGAGCTGGATCAGAAGATGCTCTCCCATGTCTACCAACCGATGGTTGGGGCATTCGCTATTGGTTTGTACCGCCTTCTCTATCAGCATATACCTTCTGATGTTATAGGCTTCTCTGGTATGGATTCACAGCGCAAGCTGTTTCTGCTGCTTGGCTTGGAACCAAGCGAGAAGGGGCGAACCTACTTTATCGAGCAGACGTCCAAGCTGGAGGCGGTAGGTCTCCTGCAGACCTCGCGAATTATGCAGCCTGAGGCGGACGATTACATGTTCGAGTATGAGCTCCAAACGCCGCTTAAGCCGAGCGAGTTCTTCGATACGCAGCACTTAACACTGCTGCTGAGAGATAAAGTGGGCAAATATGCCGTGCTGGAGCTGCGCGAGCAATTTATAACGAAGGAGCCTGTGCCGTATGATGCGGACTCCGTTAATCGAGAGAACATCTCGGTGCCGTTCTATGAATTGTTCAGGCTGAACACGCAAGTTATTGATTATGAGCTGGAGCAAGCGCTGCAAGAGGTCGCTCCGCACAAACGCACGAAGCTGGCAGCGGAAGATGCTTCAGCGAATGCGTTGAATTACGCTGATATCATTACTCGTTTTCCGAAGTATTCTTATAATCGTGCTTACGTGGAACGTTTGCGTTATGACAGGGAAGGCATGGCGATCCTGAACCATGTCTCGAATAAGTTTGAGCTGACGCCGCAGGAATTGTGCCGCCTCCTTGATGAAGACGGCGTCTTTGATGCTGCGGACGGCAAGCTGCTGCTGGACGAGCTTCAGAGTCGCGCGCATCTGCATTTCAGACAGAATAAGCGACGTGATGAATGGAGAGAACGAGAACAGCAGAAGATTCAGACTAGAGTGCAGAATGAGAACACCGCTGGAGCTAAGAAGGACGATGAACCAGAAATAGCCGTGCAGATGGAGTTCTATCTGGAGGTACCTCCTCAATTCTCGGGCAAATGCGATATTCACCAATACAATATGATGCTGCGCAACACGCCGTATACGAGAATGTTGGAGAGGTTTTTCCCAGGAGCGGTTCCGGATTCCTTCATGGATATGTTTACGAAGATGGATCTGAACTACAAGATGCCGGACGAAGTGATCAATGTCCTCATACATTATTTAATGATGCTGCTGGCACAAGGCTCGAATCAGCGACTCAACCGCAATTTTGTAGAACAGATCGTATCGAATATGCTGCTCAAGCAGGTTAAGACCTACGAGGAAGCTGTACAATATATTCGCACACAGGCTCAAGTAGCTTCAGAGAAGCACGAACGTGAACAAGGCGGAGCACCTGCTAATGGCAAGGGCGGCAGGCCGCGAACGAACAACAGCCGTTATGCCAAGTCTCAGAAGCCGGTCATTCCGATCGTGCAGCCTTCAAGCGAGAAGCCAGCTCTATCACAGGATGATCTTGATCGGGCGTTGGAATTGGCACGGCGCCTTGACGCTGGTCGAAAGACCAAATAAGGTAGAAGCGATAGTACAACGTATTAAGTTGCGAGGATAGAAGAGGGAGGTGCAGCCCATGGAATCGTTGGGAGATGTGTTAAAGCAGCTGCCGCTGAATAAACGAAGAGCTGACGCGGAACAGAAGATGGCTGAACTGCTGCGTCATCCGCTGATCGTGCAGTTTTGCTCGGAGCATCCAGAGGTGAGTGAACGCGACCTCAAGCTTAATCTCAATAAGCTGTATCAACACGTGAAAGAACAGGATCATTGCGCGCATTGCCCAGGGCTGGAACGCTGTCCGAACGACTTCCAGGGTCACTTTACGAAGCTGAATGCGGAGTCTGTGAACGGGATTACGATCATCGATGATCGCAAGGCTCCGTGTCAGAAGCTGTTGACTCATGAGAGACAGCAAGCGGTATACAATCGCGTTCGTTCCTTCCATGTGGATGAGATGGCGTTGAAGCAGGGATATTCTGCGGAAGAGATCATTAAACGAGATTATGAACGGGTTCAAGCTGTAACGGCCATCATGCAATACGTAGAAGATGTGAAAGAGAAGGGATTGACAGCGGAGGGACTGTATCTCGTAGGCGGCTTTGGTACCGGCAAGACATTCTTGATGAGCTATATGCTGTATGAGCTGGCTAGAGCTGAGCACACAGGAGTCATCGTGTATATGCCAGAGTTCGTTGAGGATCTGAAGTCGATGTTTCAAGAGCCGACGAAGCTGCGTGACACACTGGACATGCTCAAGGAGACGGATCTGCTCGTATTTGACGATATTGGTGCGGAAAATATGACTCCGTGGGTACGCGATCATGTGCTTGGTTCGATCCTTAACCACCGAATGAATCGCAAGCCGACGTTCTACACGTCTAATTACGATCTGGATGCGCTGCTGAAGCATTTCAGCTATACGCGTGAAGGCGAGGACATACATAAGGCGGAGCGATTGATGAATCGCGTCAAGCCGTATGTGAAGGTCGTTGAGGTGTTGGGAAGAAACAAACGGGAATAGCTCTGCAAGCGATAAGAGTTCAATACAACCCGTATTCGCAAAGAAGTCCGGTCACTTCCATGTAGGAAATGACCGGACTTCTTATGTATTGGCTTGTCGGAGAAACTCATGAGGACATGATGAACTTGACGATCACCATTCCAAAGAAGACGACGGTCATGAATACAAACATGGCCGTGAAGCCGACCATTAAGTCTCCCAAGTCGTCGCGCGGCTCTTCATTCACGTGCTCACGAGGGTCAAGCGTTCTCGCTTCCATAGATAGTCCTCCAATCTCATTATGTCTATCGGCAGATGATTGTTTATCAGCCGATACAGGCAAATTTAGCCAATTATTGTATCCAGTATAACGAATCTGTCATAGAATTGTAAAGAATAGGTATGGCAACTCTGTGACAAATCGGAGACAAATTTTAAGGAACCATGACGCATAAAAGATGAAGTTGTGGTATACTTTACATGTTGACTCAGAATTATAAGCTCTACAATATAAGGAGGAACTTTCTCATGGCAATCGTACACGTAACTGACCAATCCTTCAGCTCCGACGTGGACAACAAACAAGGCGTAGTATTGGTTGATTTCTGGGCTCCGTGGTGCGGACCTTGTAAAGCACTTGCACCAATTCTTGATGAGTTGGATAACGATATCGCAGGTCAAGCAACAATTGCGAAAGTGAATGTTGACGAAAACCCGGAATCCGCTTCCCGCTTCGGGGTAATGAGCATTCCAACAATCATCGTATTTAAAGATGGTCAGCCAGTTGATAAGGTTGTTGGCTTGAACTCCAAGGATGCGTTGAAGAACTTGGTAGCTAAACATCAATAAGATGCAGCTTGCCTTATGGCAATTGTAAGAACCCAGCACCGCTAACGGTGTTGGGTTCTTTTGCAATATAGGGACATATAGTCGAAATTACCGTATACCTCAACCATGATTTTTGCTAAATCAGCGATCCGCCAGCCTTTTGCTTTTTGGAGTGCTGCGGTTACAATAGAAGAGATGAACGGAATGTTGAGCGGCAGCTTACAGTCGTAATAGAATGCCGAAGCGGTGATAGGAGGAGACCGGTGAGTAAAGATAAGCATAACAAGCCGCCAAGTACGGAAGATCTTAAGATCATCGAGAAGCCGCCCATCATGAATATGAAATCTGAAAAGTGGAAGGCGCGCTGGAACGAACGCTACGGAGCGGAGCAGGATCTGGGACATGAACCAACAGCTGAAGAGATTGCAGAACGAGATGAAGCGCTCGAGCGCATTCGGCATAAGCTGGCGTTGCTGCCTGATCTGCCTGGCTGCTACCTGATGAAGAATCAGGAAGGTACCATTATCTATGTGGGGAAAGCCAAGATACTGAAGAACCGAGTACGTTCCTACTTCTCAGGAAGTCATGATGGCAAGACACAACGGCTTGTCTCGGAGATAAGAGACTTTGAATATATTGTCACAGCCAGCAACATGGAAGCACTAATTCTGGAATGCAATCTGATTAAGAAGCATCATCCGCGCTACAATGTGCTGTTGAAGGACGACAAGAGCTTTCCTTATATCAAAATAACGAACGAGAAGCACCCAAGGCTGGAGGTTACGCGTCGAGTGTTGAAGGATAAGGCCAAGTATTTTGGACCATATCCGAATGCTTACGCCGCGCAGCAGACGAAGAAGCTGCTCGATCGCTTGTATCCGCTGCGCAAGTGCAGCACGATGCCTGATCGCGTCTGCCTGTATTATCATATCGAGCAATGCCTGGCACCTTGCGAATATGAAGTAACCGCAGAGCAATATGATGCGATGACGCAGGAGATTGCCAAGTTCTTAAGCGGCGGACATGAGGAGATCAAGAAGGAGCTCCAGCGGAAGATGGAAGAGGCTGCGGAAGAGCTCCAGTTTGAGCGCGCGAAGGAATATCGCGATCAGCTGATGGCAATTGACGCGATCATGGAGAAGCAGAAGATTAATACGGCTGATCAGCTTGACCGTGACGTATTCGGCTTCGCGGTTGATAAGGGCTGGATGTGCGTCCAGATTCTATACATGCGTCAAGGCAAGATGATTGAGCGGCACGCGACTAAGTTTCCTTATTATGGCGCCGCCTATGATGACTTTATGTCTTTCGTAGCCCAGTATTACAGCGATAACCCGGCACTGCCGAAAGAAATTATGCTGCCGCTTGATGTGACGGAGCAAGGAACGGATCAAGCAGCAACAGCAGACTCTGACCATATTGACACTCATGGCACTGGTGAGGGTCAAGATCATTCTGACCATCCTGAAGAAGCCCATGAGGATGAGCAGAATCGCTTCGGAGCGGATGCGCTGCAACAATGGCTGAAGGTTAAGGTTGTGATTCCGAAGCGCGGCTTGAAGAAGCAGATGGTCACGATGGCGATAGATAATGCGCGAGTGACCCTTGAGGAGAAGTTCAAGCTCATCGAGCGTGATGAAGATCGAACCGCCCGTGCGGCGGAACGGCTTGGAGAAGCACTCGGAGTTGCCTCAGCGCGCCGGATCGAGGCGTTCGACAACTCGAACATCCAAGGCTCCGACCCTGTATCGGCTATGGTTGTATTTATCGATGGCAAGCCTGCGAAGAAGGAATACCGCAAATACAAGGTGCGGACTGTACAAGGACCGGATGATTATGAGACGATGCGTGAGGTCATTCGCAGACGGTATGAGCGCGTATTGAAGGAAGGTCTGGAGATGCCGGACATCATCGTGGTCGATGGCGGCAAGGGACAGATGGCGGTAGCCATAGACGTCCTGGAGAATGAATTGGGGTTAGCGATTCCCGTGTGCGGCCTTGTGAAGGATGTCAAGCATAAGACCGCTCAGCTTATGGCTGGCGACCCTCCGCAGGAAGTCAATCTGCCTCGTGACAGCCAGGAATTCTATCTGCTGCAGCGTATACAGGAGGAAGTGCATCGCTTCGCGATCACGTTCCATCGGGAACGGCGAGCGAAGTCTATGGTCGTGTCAGCATTGGATTCGATTCCGGGGATCGGCGAGAAGCGGCGCAAGATGCTGCTGAAGCATTTTGGGTCGCTCAAGAAGATTCGGGAGGCTTCTGTAGAAGACTTCCGTGAAGTAAGCATAGGTGAGCAGTTGGCGCAAACGATATTATCACATCTGAGAGAAGAGGATCAGTCAGCAGAAGCAGATCATGATGATATCGAAAGCGTCGATGGGGATATAGAATAAATAAGAGGCACTTGTTGGAATACTTATAAATAGTATTTCAGCAAGTGCCTCAATTGTTTATGGGATTGAATATGTAACCGTTTTGCGATTGCGGTGCATCGCGGCTAAGCAATACACAACTGTTACTGGAAGCAGCAGGTATATAATACCGAATGTAAAGCCCGCCAAGGAGCGCTCCAGGAATAGGGACATCACCATCAGCAGCGTATCGAGCATCAGATGAGCGCTGACGGCTGTCCAGAAGCCGTACCGAACCATTATCCATACGAAGGCGAAGCCGATAATCATCAGTTCTACTGGTCTTGAGTAGAACGGGTATATCGGATACATCACATGTCCCGCGGCCCAGACGAAGGTAGGGACGATGGCAGCAATCCATGTGTTCGGAATCCATCTTCTCAACAGCCCTACGCCGAATAAACGGTAGAATCCTTCTTCAGAGATCGCGGCTACCCATGCGAGCAAGGGGTACATGTACATATAAGTCAGATTCAATGGAGATGAGATCGAATCCGTTGAGCTCCAAGCACCGACACCGAGCTCCAGCAGGGTGAATATAATCGTCTGCATACCAAGCAGTATTCCTGCCCAGCATAGTCCGTTCCAGAAGGCATTCACCAATGCGGTTCCAAAGTTGGGATGTCTCCATGTAGGCAGCAAATTAGTATGGAGGCTCCGTCTCCACAGCGCGCGTCCCGTGACCAAGGCCAGATATAACATAATTCCGCCTTGTACGACAACAATTGCAGATTGCAGATATAGGGCGTTCTGTATATCGCCGGTTGTGACAGGTACTTTCTGTTCCAGCATGACATAGCTGGGCAGGGCATTCCATGAGTGGACGACGGATAATCCGCAGGATATGACAGCAAGCAATATGATCGTCCAGGAACCGAAATGTATCGTACGTCGATAGACTACAGCACATACGACAGCTGCAATCCCCATAATAAGTGACATTAGCTGATAGGCGTAGTTTTGAGTCTTCTCTGCTGATTCCTGCTGGTGTTTCATTTCAGAAGTATATGCAGGTGGAACATCCCATACAGGCCTAAGGCTGGTTATATAGTCTCCAGACCATGTGGCAACTAGCTCCAACGAGGCGTCGCCTACCTTGGCAGCAGGTACACGATATCTGATCTCATTCGGATTCGCGGCTGACATCGGCAATCGCTGTACTTGGGCATCTGTATACCCGAGCTCCCGAATTGCTTCATCCGTCCGAGCCGCCATGTCGGCCTCGCTAAGGTTAGATGAACTAGAAGGCATGTCAGTCGTTTGGGTCTGATAACCGACCAGCTTGCCGCTCGTCATATGCAGATCTACAATCGTGTATTCCAGATCATGCAGATTCCCTCTTCTCATCAAGACACGGTAGTAGTCGTATGGAGCCAGCTTGTCCCAAGGCTCATAGCTTTCCATCAATTGTTCTTTGCTCACATAACCGGATAAGAGTTGATTCGTATCGTATATAACAGCTGTTTCCAGCGGTTTAGAGGACTGTCTTCCTGAGGCGAATGCCTCATCCGCATACACCTTATATGCGAGGTTCAAAGCTTCTTGTTTCGTGATGGGCTTAGCGAGTGCTTCTTCACTGCCAGATGTAATGGGAGCTATGACTTGAAATGCCAAGAAGATCATGAACCCGATCACGGAGCAAACGACAACAAGTCTTGAGACGGTTCTCTGATGCAAAGACGCAGTAACGGATGCTTGTTCAAAGTGAGAAGACAAGGGAATCCCCCTCTATCGTGAAATGGTCTTATTATGATTGTATATCTGATCATAGCCGCTTATGTTTCATTTGAATAGAACAAGGTTATCGAAATTATAATGCAACGTCAAGAAAACAGGCGTCACACTGATGCATTGCATGAAAACAATCTAATGTAAACGCTCTTAATCCCTAATTCGGGTACATTTCAGATGAATTTGCCAGTTTATTGACTTTGTAAGTGCTCGTATAAACGTATATAATCATCTCGTTATGAATTGTATAGAGCCGAATTTCGCGCAAGCGAAAGCGGGGGAACCGATATTTGGGGTGAATTTCGCAATGTGCTGCAGACTTAGAGTATAAGCTGCAAGCGCTGCGAATAGGGCAACTTGACGTGCCCGAATCCGTCAGCTAACCTCGTAGGCGAGCACGTCAGGAAACCAGACAGCATTGGTATTCCGATGCTTTTTTTTATGAAATTTTTTAGAGGTGGGCACAGCAATTGAAAAAGATTGAGCTTTTACGACCATGGAGATTAACTCCGGCGCGCATACTGGCAGTGGGATTCGCTGCAATCATTTTGTTAGGCTCATTTCTTCTGATGCTCCCCATATCAAACGTTGACGGTCAACCGCTCCACTTTATCGATGCATTGTTCACAGCGACGTCTGCAACATGTGTTACAGGATTGGTTGTCGTTGATACGGGGTCGCACTTTACCATGTTCGGACAGATAGTCATCTTATGTCTTATCCAGATCGGCGGTCTGGGATTTATGACGATGGCGACGTTGTTCGCGCTCGTATTCAAGAAGAAGATATCATTGAAGGAACGATTGATCTTGCAGGAGGCGCTGAATCAGGGTTCGATGGAAGGTATCGTTCGTCTGATCCGCAAAGTACTGCTCTATTCTCTCATCATTGAAGGTTCAGCCGCTATTGTGTTTGCACTGCGTTGGGCGGTCGACATGCCTTTTGGACAGGCGCTGTACTTTGGTATATTTCACGGGATATCCTTTTTCAATAATGCGGGATTCGATATATTCGGGATGACAGCAAGCGGACCGTTCTCCAGCTTGACCAGCTATGTCGATGATCCGATCACTAATATCGTAGCGATGTTCCTGATTGTATCGGGAGGTATAGGATTTATCGTCATGTCCGATCTGGTTGATTATCGCAGGACGAAGCGTTTGTCGCTTCATACGAAGGTTGTTCTGTATACGACTGGTTTCTTAATCTTATTCGGGGCGCTTGTCATCTTCGTATTCGAATTTTCGAATCCGAACACGATGGGGGATATGAACTTCTTCGAGAAGATATTAGCTTCATTCTTTCAATCGGTTTCACCTCGTACAGCAGGGGTCAATACGGTTGATATTGCCGGATTGCGGCAGGCAACTCAATTCTTTATAGTCATTCTCATGTTTATCGGTGCTTCTCCAGGCTCGACGGGCGGCGGTATTAAGACGACGACATTCGCGATATTATTCGGCGGGGTCGTTGCGATGGTACGCGGCAAGGATGATATCGTGATGTTTAAGCATCGCTTGGCGAAAGACCGATTGAATAAAGCACTCACTTTAATATTGATAGCGCTAGGTCTGGTCATTACCGTGTCCATGATCCTGTCAACGACAGAGGATGCAGATTTTCTTGCGATCTTATTTGAAACAACTTCTGCATTCGGTACTGTAGGTCTGACTATGGGGATCACCAGCGATCTATCGAGCATCGGCAAGCTGTTGATTGCGATGACGATGTTTATCGGCCGATTAGGCCCGCTTACACTTGCATATGCGCTTGGACCGAAGACGGAACGTGAATTGTTCCGTCATCCAGAAGGAAAGATAACGATAGGTTAACAACAAAGGGGATAGTATCAAAGATGGATGTGCAGCAGTATGCCGTCATTGGAATGGGACGGTTCGGTTCCAGCTTGGCTGAAGAATTGATGAAGCTTGGTCACCAGGTATTGGGAATCGACAAGGATGAGGAAGTTATTGATGAAATGAACAATGTGGTAACACATGCAGTCGTTGCTGACGCGACAGATGAGGAAGTGCTTCGTTCGCTCGGCATTCGCAACTTTGACTGTGTCATTGTAGCAATAGGCAATGATATCCAGACGAGTATACTGGTTAGTATTCAGGTGAAGGAGCTGGGGGTCAAGAAAGTAGTTGCCAAGGCGCTGTCTGATCTGCATGGCAGAGTCCTGGAGCGGCTTGGAGTTGACCGAATTATATATCCGGAACGGGATATGGGCATTCGGGTTGCTCACCATCTCGTATCACCTAATCTCCTTGATTATATTGAGTTGTCTAAGGAATATACGATTGTGGAGCTCAACGTACCGAGATGCTTGAATGGAGTCACACTGCGTGAGCTGAACTCGCGCGTACGATACGGCTGCAGCATCGTAGCCTTGAATAAACCTAATGGCATTATAGTTGCTCCATCCGCAGATGATGTGTTGGCAGAGAATGATATCATGGTCATGATCGGTACTAATTTGCAAATTGAACAATTTGAAGAAAAGATTACAGATAATCGGAAATCTTAATTATACTACAGCCCCAAGCAAGCTCTTGAACAATAGTCAGGAGCATCGCTCGGGGCTTTTATTGTGTGACTGCGCTATATGCACGTTATTCATCCTGCGGCGTTTCTTTTATTTCCATAATCATATGTACAAGCTCTTCTTTCGTAATCTCCAATGCTTTCGCAGTCTGCAGAATGCGGGGCAGCTCAACCTCCGCGAATTGATCACGGCGCTTCTTCCTCACGATGGCTGCCGCTCCAGCGCCGACGAACATTCCAACCCCTCTTTTCTTGTACAGCACTCCTTCATCTACTAACAGATTGATGCCTTTAGCAGCTGTTGCCGGGTTAATCTGCAGCACTTTGGCGAACTGGGTAGTTGAAGAGACCTGCTGCTCTTCTTGCAGCTCTCCGTTTAGGATTTCATTTTCAATTAATTCGGCAATCTGCAGATATATAGACTTCGATTCATCTAACAGCACATAACTCACCTCACTTGCTGCAACAGTTGATTATTTCTAGAAGCGAAGATGCCTCTTGTTAAAAATTACGATTGTGTGTACATGTATTAAGCCCTAATCAAAATGGTTAATGAAAAATATAGCCATTATTCTGACCAATTGCTGTGGAGTGCAGCATCCATCAAGAACTGCTTGACTTCATTCGAGAAGGAGGCTTGTTCAGAATAAACTAGTGATGTAATGCGTTCCGTCTGCTTCAGCTCTTGCATATAAACCGTACGCAGCCCGCTGTTGCTGATCCATTCCTCGCGAAGATACGACTTCGGCAGCAGTGTGGCTGCTTCACAAGTATACAACAGTCGAACGATAGCTTCGAAGGAATCAATCTCCATCCGAATATCAGGCATAATGCGATAGCGGCGGAACAGATCATCGATCAGCTTGCGGTACCAGGTGCCATTGGAGAACAGCAGCATCGGTAATCCATTGAGATGGGTCATTGTCCAGTCTTGCAGATCATACCATTCATGGTTGCTCGGAACGACCAGCATAAGGTGATCAGACAACAGTGGAATCGAGACGAGTCCTTGTTCCCGAATCTCATCCGCTACGATGCCGAAGTCAACCTGCTGCTCCTTGATCAAGGAGATGATCTCATGTGTCTTGCCGGTTACCGTCTTAAGCTGTGCCTTGGGCATGTGATCCTTGAAGATCGAGACAAAGAACGGCAATGTCGTTTGCAGCGTAGTTAGACTGGCTCCTATCGTGACGTTCGACTGGCCTTCAGCTTTATAAGCGGCTAACGATCTCATAAAGCCAAGCTGACGTGTACGAATATCTAGCGCAAAGTCATAGGTCATTCTTCCGACCTTCGTCAGCTCAAGCCGCTTGCCATTGCGCAGGAACAACTCTACGCCGAGATCCTGCTCTAATCGTGAGATTTGCCTAGACAGTGCAGGTTGCGAGATATTAAGACGTTTAGCGGCTTGATTCAAGCTCGTAAATTCCACTACTGTGGCAAATGACTCTAATAGATCAAGCATATGTGTTGTCCTCCTGTTTGGTCGGTGAGAGAAATCTAATATTTATGCGTTTTAGTTATAAAAATTATAATAATATTGCAATTCCATTATAAGCTTGAAAGGAGTAATATGGAAGTGTCACAAGTTAGTCACACAAAAAAAGAGAGCGCTTGCAAATTTGTATACGGTTTGACACAAACCGATAAGATTTATTAAAAATTTTGCTATTTCTTCGGTGACAAATGATTGACGCTTTCGACAAGCACAGGTAAAATGAGGATGCTTTACTACCAAAATTTTCTGGTATGTATGAGAAGGGGGAAATGAGACACCTATGAAACGAGGCTATTTTTACTCAAGGAAGATGCACTCGCTGCTCGGGGTAATTCCGCTTGGATTGTTCCTGCTGGAGCACATGATTACGAACTTTTCAGCGTATGACGGCGGCAAAGAAGCGTTCCAGTCAAGCGTAAAGTTTCTGAATGAACTGCCGCTCCTATTTTTCTTGGAATTATTGTTTATCTGGCTGCCACTCCTATATCACGGTGTATACGGGTTGTATATCGCATACACGGCCCGCAACAATGTGGGCAATCACAACTATGGGCGCAATTTCGCGTTCATGATGCAGCGTATTACGGGGGTTATCACGTTTATCTTCGTCACATGGCATCTCTATCAAACTCGCTTTCAGATTGCAATGGGCACGGTTACACATGAAGAGCTGGGTACTCATATGAATGAGATCGTGACACAACCGGTCATGTTCATTATTTATATCATAGGCGTTGTCGCCGCTTCTTACCATTTTGCCAACGGATTATGGGCTTTCTTTGTAAGCTGGGGCATTACAGTAGGACCGCGTGCTCAGAAGGTCTCTGCAAAGATCAGCATGGGGTTGTTCGTGTTGATGTCCGTGTTGTTCATACTTTCATTGTTCGGCTTCCGCAGCGAGCAATTTGAAGCAGCTCAAATGATACAATCGATGCAGTCGATGATCGGATAAGGAGGGAAACACGCAATGGCTAAACAAAAATTGTTAGTTGTCGGCGGCGGATTGGCTGGCCTAATGGCAACGGTGAAGGCAGCGGAAGCAGGCGTGCATGTTGACTTGTTTTCCTTAGTGCCAGTGAAGCGATCCCACTCCGTATGCGCGCAGGGCGGCATTAACGGGGCGGTTAATACGAAAGGCGAAGGCGACTCCCCGTGGGAGCACTTTGACGATACGATATACGGCGGCGACTTCTTGGCGAATCAACCGCCAGTTAAGGCGATGTGTGAAGCGGCGCCGGGCATTATCCATCTGATGGACCGCATGGGTGTTATGTTCAGCCGTACACCAGAGGGTCTGCTCGACTTCCGCCGCTTTGGCGGAACGAAGCATCACCGTACGGCATTCGCAGGCGCGACGACAGGGCAGCAGCTTCTGTATGCGCTCGATGAGCAAGTTCGCCGTTGGGAAGCAGCGGGACTTGTAACAAAGTATGAGCATTATGAATTCTTGTCCGCTGTTATCGATGACGAAGGGATCTGCCGAGGCATTGCAGCGCAAGATCTCCGCAGCATGGAGGTTAAGACATTCGCTGGCGACGCGGTTATTCTCGCATCCGGCGGACCTGGTATTATCTTCGGCAAGACGACGAACTCCGTCATCAATACAGGAACTGCGGCAAGCGCTGTGTACCAGCAAGGCGTTCACTATGCGAATGGCGAATTCATTCAGATTCACCCGACAGCGATTCCAGGCGACGACAAGCTCCGCTTGATGTCCGAATCCGCGCGCGGTGAAGGCGGACGCATCTGGACTTATAAAGACGGCAAGCCTTGGTACTTCCTTGAGGAAAAATATCCGGCATACGGCAACCTTGTTCCGCGCGACATTGCAACACGCGAGATCTTCAGCGTGTGCGTCGATCAGAAGCTTGGCATCAACGGCGAGAACATGGTATACCTCGATCTGTCTCATAAGGATCCGAAGGAGCTTGATGTGAAGCTCGGCGGCATCATCGAGATCTATGAGAAGTTCATGGGCGATGACCCGCGCAAGATTCCGATGAAGATCTTCCCTGCTGTGCACTATTCGATGGGCGGCATGTGGGTAGATTACAATCAGATGACTAACATTCCAGGTCTGTTTGCGGCTGGCGAATGCGACTATCAATATCACGGGGCGAACCGTCTCGGCGCGAACTCGCTCTTGTCCGCGATCTACGGCGGCATGCTTTCCGGTCCTAAGGCAGTTGAGTACATTCGCGGCTTGAAGAAGTCGGCGGATGACATCGCTTCTTCCGTATATGAGAAGGAAGGGAAGCGTCAGTCGGACATATACAACCGCATCACGAAGATGGACGGCAATGAGAATGCATATGTCATTCATAAAGAGCTTGGCGAGTGGATGACGAACAACATGACGGTCGTTCGATACAATAAGAAGCTTGAAGATACAATCGCTAAGATTAAAGAGCTGAAATCGCGTTACGCAAATATCAATATTAACGATAAAGCGACGTGGAGCAACCAGGGAGCAACCTTCACTCGTCAATTGTGGAACATGCTGGAGCTGGCTGAATCAATGACGAAGAGCGCATTGCTTCGCGATGAGAGTCGAGGCGCTCACTACAAGCCAGAGTTCCCAGACCGCAACGACGAGCGCTTCTTGAAGTCGTCTATTGCCAAGTGGACGCCGGAAGGCCCAGAGATTAGCTATGAAGAAGTAGATATCTCGCTGTTGAAGCCGCGCAAACGCGATTATTCGTCGGATAAGAAGAAAGGAGAATAACGATGGCGGACACGATGACTCAAACCAAAACAGTGAAGTTTATTGTGACGCGCCAAGATGCTCCGGATGCTAAGCCATATACGGAAGAGTTCGAAGTTCCGTATCGTCCGAATATGAACGTCATTAGCGCGCTGATGGAAATTCAACGCAATCCGATAAATGCAGGCGGTAAGGGTACAGCACCTGTGTGCTGGGAATCCAACTGCTTGGAGGAAGTGTGCGGCGCTTGTTCGATGGTTATTAACGGCAAGCCGCGCCAAGCTTGTTCCGCGCTCGTCGATAAGCTAGAGCAGCCGATTCGCTTGGAGCCTATGAAGACGTTCCCAGTCGTGCGCGACTTAGTCATTAACCGTCAGCGCATGTTCGATTCGCTGAAGCGTGTGAAAGCATGGATTCCGATTGACGGAACGTATGACTTGGGTCCAGGACCGCGTATGGCGGAGACGAAGCGTCAATGGGCATACGAGCTGTCGAAGTGTATGACATGCGGTGTATGCTTGGAAGCTTGTCCGAACGTAAACGACAAGACGAGCTTTATCGGTCCAGCGCCAATCTCGCAAGTACGCTTGTTCAACTCCCATCCTACAGGTGAGATGAACAAGGAAGAACGTCTGGAAGCGCTGCTTGACGACGGCGGCATCGAAGGCTGCGGCAATTCGCAGAACTGTGTGCGAGCTTGTCCGAAGGGCATTCCGCTTACAACGTCTATTGCTGAGATGAACCGCGATACGACTAAGCTAATGTTTAAACGTTGGTTCACGATGTAATTATATATTCCTACCGAGCTCATTCTCACGGCGGATTATTACTGTGAGGGTGAGCTTTTTATTTCAGTAGGATAAGGTAGAGATGATATTATAATTGCTGTAGTAGTTTAGTTACTAGAGAAGAGGGATAATGCTGGACATCACATTTTTTCGCGATCTATCCTATCTCAAGCGAGGTACCGACCAGCAGCAAGACGCTTATCGAGTATTAACGTCATACCGTATACTTGAACCCTTGATACAAGTGGATCCTGCACTTGTAGGAACGGTCCCGCTCGCACTAAACATTCCGGGCAGCGATCTGGATATCGTGTGTGAAGTCCATGATCTAGATGCTTTTGCTGAGGATGTTGGCTCTAGGGATGCAGGATTTGATGATTATGAGACCGAAATTGGCAGCACAAGAGGAATTCCATTCGTCTGTATTCGTTTTACCTGTGAGGGATGGCCTGTTGAAATCTTTGGACAGCCAGTGCCGGTTTCTCAGCAAAATGGGTACCGTCATATGGTGGCTGAGTATCGAATTCTGCAGCTTATCGGGCCTGCTGGCAAGGAGCGTCTGCTGCGGCGCAAGCTGAACGGCGAGAAGACGGAGCCGGCCTTTGCACAATATTTGCAGTTGAGCGGAGATCCATATGAAGCGATGCTAGAGCTTGCCGATGCTGATGATGCAGCTTTGCGCGCATTGACTGATGCGCAGGCGATATAAGAGCCGTTATCGTTTGAAATTGGCTATAGCGTTAATGAACATATAAGATATAGAAACAGCCCTCCATTCAAGATAAGCTCTGTTGGAGGGCTGTGTTATTTGATGATGGTAGTTATCGCAGCAGCTTGCGCATCCATTTCAGGCCATTTTTAGCACCGGGATAACGAATCGCCATGTCGACCAACGTCGTTTGGTGGAGCACACTCTTCTGATGGGAGAACGTCTCAAAGCTGTATTTTCCGTGATACGCCCCCATGCCGCTCTCTCCAACTCCGCCGAATGGTAAATATGGCGTTGCCAGATGCATTAAGGTATCATTGACGCATCCGCCGCCGAATGATAATGAGGTCAGCACCCGCTCTTCTACTGCACGATCGTTAGTGAAGAGGTACAAGGCTAACGGCTTAGGACGAGCTTGAACGGCTGATATCACTTCCTGCAGATCATCGTATACGAGGACTGGCAGAATCGGGCCGAATATTTCGTCCTGCATAACGGGCATATCCCAGCTGACATCGGTTAGCACTGCAGGAGCCAGTCGGCGTTCTGCGGCGTTCATGTCACCGCCCCATGCCAAGGTGCCGTCATTGAGAAATCCAGCCTGCCGGTCTAGATGCTTCGTGCTCACGATGGATGGATAGTCCGGGCTTGTAAGCGGAGAAGCGCCGTAGAATTCCGTGACCGCTTGCTGCATCGCCTTAACAAGCTCGTCACGTTTCGAACGATGCACGTATACATAGTCTGGAGCTACGCAGGTTTGGCCTGCATTGGTCCATTTTCCAAATGCGATTCGCTTCGCTGATAAAGGGATGTTAGCATCTTGATGCACGATACAAGGACTCTTGCCGCCTAATTCCAGGGTAAGCGGAATCAACCGCTTAGAAGCGGCTTCCATCACGATCTTGCCGACCGCGACGCTCCCTGTGAAGAAGATATAGTCAAACGGCATCGCAAGCAGCGTCTGGCTAGTCTCTACACCGCCTTCAACAACGGTTGCAAGCTGCGGATCAAAGGTTTCGCCGATAAGGCGTGATATGACCTTGCTCGTATGAGGCGTCAACTCTGACGGCTTCAGTATAACGGTATTGCCTGCAGCGATAGCGCCGATGAGCGGGGCGATCGCCAATTGAAATGGATAGTTCCATGGAGCAATGACAAGTGTTGTACCGTACGGTTCTGGCATCGTCATTCCTCGACTGCCGACGTGTGTCAGAGCAGTCTTTACCCTGCGCGGCTTAGCCCAACGATGCAGGCGCTTGGCTATAAATCTGGCTTCATGAAGCACAAAGCCGATTTCTGTTGAGTACGCTTCTGCGTCGCTCTTGCCAAGATCCTTGCGCAGCGCTTCGATAATATCGGGCTCATATCGACGAATAGCTTCGGCTAATGCCTCAAGCGCTTGACGACGCTGAGAGATATCTCTGGTTCCTCCGTTGCGATAATACTGCTTTTGTTTATTAAATGCGTCTTGGATCGTCAACGTCCAGACCTCCTTATATATCGGGAATAGTGACTTATAACCGAATCAATAGTCTCCTTCTCTATTTGTATCATATCCTATAATCGTTTGCATTGCATGAACCACTGCCTCATAATAAAAATATAGCATGTGAAAGCGGGGGATCTCTATTGGCACCATCGCCTATTGATCAGACCAAACGTGCTCCCGATAAGACTTCACCTCTACAACAACCCAAGACCCCGGCCTCGAGAAAGGTGAGCAGGCGCCGTTTTCTGAAAGGTATGATTGGCGGATTGTTTACTGCATCATTGCTAACTACAGCTTATGCTCGCTGGATTGAGCCAGCACGCATTCAGAACCGCGTATTAACGATAACGAGTTCCACACTTCCTGAGCCATTTCGAGGTGTACGGATTGCTCATATATCAGATATCCACTTTGGAACACATTTCAATGAAGAGAGAATTCAAGAGATTGTAGAGCGTATCATGGCTGCTAAGCCGGATATGATATGCTTGACTGGCGATCTTGTGGAGGACAGTTCTATTTCTGCGTCTGAGATTATTCCGATGCTGAGGCAGCTGCGAGCGCCGCTGGGTCAATATGCTGTACTGGGCAATCATGACTATGAGCGCGGTGTAGATCTTGCAACTGAGGCTCTGCAGCAAGCAGGCTTTGAAGTATTGACGAACGGTAGTCGAATCGTGAAACGGAACGGCGCGGCATTGGCGGTTGCCGGTATAGACGATGCGTTTGACGGTAATCCAAATATGAATGAAGCCCTGAAGCAGGTACCGTCAGAGACATGGTGCTTGCTGCTTGCCCATGAGCCGGATTGGGCGGATACCGCGCTGAAATACCCCGTCGATCTGCAGTTGTCTGGTCATAGCCACGGAGGACAGATTCGCATTCCGCTCTATGGCCCTGTATTCTTGCCTAAACTGGGTGAGATATATCCGGATGGTCTGTACAAGCTGGAGCGGATTGGAGCAGGAAATAGGTCGCTGCTGCTGCATACGAGCAGAGGGTTAGGAACAACATTGCTCCCACTGCGATTGTTCTGCCCGCCGGAATGGACGCTTATTACCCTTGTTGATCAATAACAGGATGAGATTAGCTGGAAGGTATTATTTTAAACTCAGATAAGATTCATTAGATTCATAAATAGATCGCGAATAGAAGTAGTTGAACCGAGAGAGGAGAAGATGCACCATGCATAGTATTGCGATCCTTTCTGACATTCATGGCAATCTGCAAGCATTAGAGGCTGTGTTGGAGGATATGGAACGAGAAGGGGTAGAGCGGATCATCTGCCTGGGAGATCTGGTGGGCAAGGGTCCTGATTCCGTCAAAGTGATGGATACTCTGTATTCAAAATGTAATGTCATTGTACGCGGCAACTGGGATGAGCTGGTAGTTCGTATTGATAAGGATATGCAGTTTCGCTGGCACGCAGAGCAATTAGGCTTGAAACGTCTGAATATGCTGGATCAATTGCCTTTCTCATATGACTGTATAATCAGCGGACGTCATATCCGCCTACTGCATGCTTCACCGCAAAGCGTCTACCATCGTGTGCAGCCCTGGGATCCGTTGGATAAACGTCTGGGGATGTTTGAGTTTACCCCGCTTCTGACAGATCCGCTGCACCCTGGACAGTCTCCGGATATAGTCGTATACGGTGATATTCATCATGCTTACTTGCAGCACCTGCAGGGGAAGACGCTCATCAATTGCGGCAGTGTCGGTAATCCACTGGATTTGACGCAAGCTTCCTACGTTATATTGCAAGGGGAATATGGCAGCGTGGAGTCAGAGCCGTTCTCGATCCAATTCCGACGAGTGCCATATGATATCGAGCAAGCGGTGCGTGAGGCTGAGAATACAGATATGCCGGGGATTAAGGAGTATATACGCGAGCTTCGCACAGGTGTATATCGAGGTCTGCAGAAATCAGATGATGACGTGTAATTGTGAAAATGTGGCTAAGTATATGCAACGGGTAATTCGAGTGGTAGAATTAGTCTACATGGACTGTCTCGTTTAGATAACGAGGCAGTCCTTTCTATTGGGAAACTTGGAAAGGTAGGAAACATCGTGAAAGCTCAACAATGGTTTACCCACCCCGTCGGACTGACGGTCAGTGCTGTATTGACGACACTCTTATGGGGGAGTGCAACACCTGCCATAAAGATCGGCTATGCTGAATTAAACATCGCGTCGAATCAGACGTTCGAGCAATGGGTATTTGCAGGCTATCGTTTTACACTGGCGGGAATTATATTAGTTCTGTTTGGATGGCTGATGAATAAGCTGTCTCATCAATCGGATTCTTCAATACTAGCCTCGGCTCGCTTAAAATGGTTTCGTGTCGCGCGATTATCATTATTGCAGACGTTTCTGCAGTATATCTGTTTCTACATTGGACTTAGCTTAAGCACAGGAATGCAGGGGGCCATTATTACAGGTTCTACAAGCTTCTTTCAAATGCTGGTTGTGCGGTTTATGGATGAAAACGAACGATTTACATCAAATAAAACGATGGGGCTGATTCTAGGCTTCGCAGGCGTTGCGGTTGTGACTATAGCACAAGCAGGGCTGAATATGGAGCTGAATATCGGCGACTTCTTTTTGATTCTGTCTGCATTTTTCGGCGGCTTCGGCAATGTGCTGTCGCGGCACGAGTCGCGTGAGCTTCCAGTGATCTGGCTTACGGGTCGGCAGATGCTGCTCGGGGGAATTGGACTAACGATCATCGGCTCGCTGCGCGCTGGGCTGTTTCCGTTCCAATGGGATAGCGGCACACTGCTGCTGCTTGTATATCTCTCCTTCCTGTCTGCGGCATCGTTCGCACTGTGGAACTTAATTATGAAATATAACGCGGTAGGAAAAGTATCGATGTTCTTATTCTTAATTCCGGTGTTTGGTGTTATCTTGTCAGCATTGCTGTTGGATGAGCAGTTTAATCAATGGACTATCGTATCGTTGGTGCTCGTCGTTGCTGGTATCATAACGGTGAATGGACCTTCAAGAAAGGGATCATCCGCTATAAATCAATCTGCTGACCAAGTAACGGACCAAACGGGGTAGATTTGTTATTTGTTACACAACCGTAATGTTGCTGTTAACGTTGCATAACGTACAGGGGGTATAGTAGTAGCAAGACCCCCTTTTGATGAATATATATCCCTTGAGTTGGCCTGCGGAAGCAGGTCTT
This sequence comes from Paenibacillus sp. EB106-04-04-XG159, assembly GCF_058791835.1. Taxonomy (NCBI): domain Bacteria; kingdom Bacillati; phylum Bacillota; class Bacilli; order Caryophanales; family Paenibacillaceae; genus Paenibacillus; species Paenibacillus sp. EB106-04-04-XG159. Next base: position 125,041 of record NZ_JBYTDY010000004.1, read on the forward strand.
TTTTTTTGCACGACATGCAGAATCGCTAAGGGGATGAGGGCTGCACTGTAAGCACCTCGCGGCTTATAGCTTGCTGTAATAGTGATAACTCAGTGTAGATAAGCTGCTGAGTCTAGGGGATAATAGCCCGATGGGGTCAAGATAGGTTGCCCTGGTCCGTGCCCCATTGGCGCTTTCTCCCCGTTACAGCGCTCTGTGAGAGAGATAACGCGGATTTACCCCGTTACAGCGTGAGAACCGAGCTTGCCAAACGAGATAACAGGGAAAAACCGTCTTACAGGCGCGCCGGGGTGTGCGAGCGGAGCTTCACGGGAGAGATAACGCGGAATTACCCTGTTACAGCGTGAGAACCGAGCTTGTTGATCGCGATAACAGGTAAAAACCGTCTTACAGGCGCGCCGGGGTGTGCGAGCGGAGCTTCACGGGAGAGATAACGCGGAATTACCCTGTTACAG
>NZ_JBYTDY010000004.1:125591-186452 GCF_058791835.1 Paenibacillus sp. EB106-04-04-XG159
TACAGCGTGAGAACCGAGCCTGTTGATCGCGATAACAGGTAAAAACCGTCTTACGCAAGTGCCGAGGAGAGTGGGCGGGGGTATGCGGGTGAGCGCACAGAGCTCAACGAGTGAGTATAACCCGGAATGCCGTTGAGAAATGTATGCGGTACATGTGAATGCGTTCAAGCCTTGAGACTGAGCAACAGTCATCAGCATCGTCGTGTATTCACCCGCAAACGCTCAAATGTCCGAGAGGATACAAGTCTTTCACTTGTATCCTCTCGGACATTCACTTCTTACAGCAATGAAACGGTCTGCTTCACTTTCTGTTTATAATATACCCATGATGTGAATCCAATTTCGATCAGCCTCTGACGCACCTGATTCCATTCGTCGCCAACTCGCTGCGGCTTATGGGCATCTGATCCGAAAGTGACTTCGACCCCGTAATGCAGCGCGCGCTCCAGAATCTCGTCCGATGGATACCATCCGCCGCTAAGCTTCGTTTTGCCTGACGTATTGATCTCGATGGCGACACCGCATTCGCTAATAACTTGCAGCGTCTTATCCAGCACTTCTGGGGCTGCGATATCGGAGAAGGCCGGGTAATTGCCTTTCATCGCATCGATATGTCCTAGAATTTGAAACATACCGCTCTTCGCCGACTCCTGAATCAGCCGATAGTATTCACTTTTAACGGCTAGCTGGCGTTCTGGGCTAAGCCCTTTCCAACGACCTTTATTAAAGATGCTGACACCTTCCGCCTGATGAACGGAACCGATAATATAATCGAACGGATACTTAGCGAGCGTCTCTCGATAGATGTCGACATGCTCAGGAAAATAGTCCGCCTCAATACCAAGCAGCACATCTATGCGACCGGCATATTCCTGTTTCAGCTTAAGCACCTCGTCAACATAGCCGCTGAACTGGCTTTTTTTCATCGTTATATAAGGAAACGGTTGATCTTCATCATGCCCGAAGTACGGGGTGTGATCCGAGATTCCAATTACGTCTAGACCCTCAGCAATTCCTGCTTCAACATAATCGCGGATGGTGCCATCTGCGTGACCGCAGAGAACGTTATGTGTGTGCAAATCGAATTTAGTCATATTGGCGACTCCTTATACAGGTAAGGATTTGTTAGCTTCTTCATTACTCAGAGGCGTAGAATTGATTCTCCGGCATACCCTTCAAATCACTTAAAAATTGCTGCATCGCCGAATTCAGATAACGGCCTGAGCGATAAATAACGCCCACAGGATGAGCGGTTTCCAGTTCCGTAACATGAACCATCTTCAATGAACCGCGTTTCAATTCATTGCTCACGGATAGCTTAGATATGATGCCTGCGCCAAGATTGAGCTCAACCATACGCTTTACTTCCTCACTGCTGGATAGCTCCATCACAATATGCGGTTGGATACTATGCTTGCGGAATGCTTCTTCTGCAAAACGGCGGCCGACAGTATCAGGCGACAGCATGATGAGCGGGATATCCTTCAGCATCTCGATCGTCGCATGTTTATGCTGCGCGAGCGGGTGGCTCGGGTTCACGATCAGCTCAAAGGTGTCGTAATAGAGAACAGAGGATATGAGATTCGGATTGTTATCTAACAGGTATCCAATGCCGATATCAACGGTGCCATTCTCAATCTGCGCAGCTACCTGAGAGGAAGACATCGAGAGAATGCTTGTTTTGATAAGCGGAAATTGGTCTTGAAAGTAAGAAAGAATCCGCGGCAGAATCTGAATCGCAATCGATGTAGTCGTACCCAACACGATATGTCCTTGGGGAATCTGGTTCAGGTCAGTAAGCCTCTGCTTCAGATCCTCTACGGTAGCCAGCACTTTCTCCGCATGCTCAAGAAACACTTGTCCACTGTCCGTTAGCGTAACGGGTTGGTTGCGATCGATAAGCACAGTCTTGAACTCATCTTCCAAGCTCTTAATTTGTGCGGAAACGGCAGGCTGAGTCAAATTGAGCAATTCACCCGCTTTGCGGAAGCTCATCGTTTTCGAGATCGTAATTAACGTTTCCAATTGGCTTAAATTCATGCCTAGTTCCTCCTTCCAATAACAGGTGTAGAATATATTTCAACAGCATGGACCGAGGTTACCGCCATTACTTTAAATTATAGATGAACGAAGGATGAACAGCAATCATGACACAAAGGTTCCATGAGGAGCTATTGCCAGTATTTTGATACTGAATCTTAACAAAAGCTTGAATTGACCTTATAGGGTGATATACAGCAAAATGGTATTGTATGCCAACTTGAGCCGACGACATTCATATTGGATTGCACACAGTCATATTGAACCGATAGTACGCATAATTAAAGAATTGTCGGGAGCATGTTCGATAATGAGGGGGAATGTTATGCAGACAAAACAAGTACGTCATTGGTTGATGTACGATTGGGCCAATTCCGCATTTGCTACAACGATGATGGCGGCTGTGCTGCCCATATATTATGCCACTGTAGCCGCTTCTACAGTCGAGGAACACCTTGCTGCTAGTTATTGGTCCTACACGCAAACGATAGGCATGATACTGGTTGCCATATTTTCACCGTTACTAGGAGCAGTTGCAGATATGTCCAACCGAAGGATGGCATTTTTGCGCGTATTTACATATGTGGGGGCAATTAGCTCTATATTGATGGCATTTACGGGAACTGGCGACTGGATACTGTTATCGATTCTGTTTATCAAGGGAACCATCGGATTTTCCGCGGGCAATACCTTCTACGATGCCCTGCTCCCGTTGATTGCTCCAGAAGACAGACGTGATGAGATCTCTGCGAAAGGATATATGTTCGGTTATATCGGTGGTGGAATTCTGCTGGCAGTCAACATCGTGATGCTCCAAAAATACACCTGGTTTGGATTCCCCGATATGATTGCGGCAACACAAGCTGTATTCATCACTGTCGGCATATGGTGGATTCTATTCTCGCTGCCGCTGTTCCGTACGATGAGGGATCCTGCTCGAACGACTGCTTATTCAGCCTCAACCTATGCGAAGAACGGCTTTGGTCGGGTATTCCGTACATTACGCCAGCTGCCAAAGTACCCGGAATTGTTGAAATACATTATTTCGTTCTGGTTCTTCAATGATGGGATCACCACGATAATTAGCATGTCGGCGCTTTACGGCGCGCAATTGGGCATTAGTTCGACCCATCTGATCGCGGCGCTGCTAATTACCCAGTTTGTTGGTATCCCTTTTACATACCTATTCGCAAGATTTGCTAACAAGCTCGGAACCAAACGTTCACTTTATATATCGCTTAGCATTTATGTTGTAATCGTAATGCTTGGCTATTTCATGCAGACTGCGCTCCATTTCTACATATTGGCGTTCATGGTGGGGATGGTTCAGGGCGGCAGTCAGGCTGTTGCACGCTCCTTATACAGCCAACTAGTGCCGATCGAAAGAACAGCTGAATTCTTCGGGTTCTTGAGCTTATCAAGCAAAGTATCATCCTCCATTGGTCCAGCGGTATTTGGCACGGTCAGCTTGCTGACAGGCTCAACTCGCTTGGCTATCTTATCGATCCTCATCTTCTTCGTCGTCGGCGTGGTCATGCTCCGCTTCGTCGATATCGAGAAGGGCCGTCAAGAAGCTATTGCGAATGAACGGATTGCAAATTGACGTAAATCATCAAGCGACATGAATAAAGGCTGTCTCACCAAACCCACGAGGGTCTGATGAGACAGCCTTATTTTATCCTTATGCTTTGCGAGTCGACATGCGCATAAACAGTTTGATAATTTCCACTATCGGTATGATGCTTATCGCACAGATCGCAACGATGAGCCACTGCTCGCCATTCAACGGCACAACATCGAATAAGTCGTTCATGAACGGCACCAGAATAACCATCACCACCAGCAGACCTGACAGCAGCGACGCGCCATTCATATACTTGTTGGAAAATACACCGATCGAGAATATCGATTTCTTGTTCGAGCGAACGTTGAAGGCATGCGTAAGCTGAATCAGACCGAGTGTAGCAAAGGCCATCGTTACCGCTATGCTTTCTTCATAATGCGTGTGACCCCACCAATAAGCAAATAGGGTTAAGGCCGCCTCTAGAATACCTTGGTACACGATGCCGACACCGACACCGTCGGCAAATACGCTTTCTGACGATTTGCGCGGCTTCTGCTTCATATTATCGGGCTCTGCCTTCTCAAGGCCAAGGGCGAGAGCTGGAAGCGTATCCGTCACTAGATTGATCCAGAGGATATGGATCGGGAACAAGATGGTCCAGTTCAACAATGTCGCAATGAACAACGTCAATACTTCACCAAGGTTGGCGGATAGCAGGAACTGAATCGTCTTGCGGATATTGGCATAAACCTTCCGTCCTTCTTCAACCGCAACGACAATCGTAGAGAAGTTATCATCAGCAAGCACCATATCGGATACCCCTTTTGAAACTTCTGTACCTGTAATACCCATACCTATACCGATATCCGATGTCTTCAAGGCTGGAGCGTCATTGACACCGTCGCCGGTCATCGCCACGATCTTCCCGCGTTTCTTCCACGCCTGTACGATCCGAACCTTATGTTCTGGCGATACACGGGCATATACTGAATACTGCGTAACCTTCTCCTCGAAGTCTTTTTCGCTGATCTTGTTAAGCTCGGTGCCTGTGATAACGCCGCTTTCATCCTGGATAATGTCTAGCTCCTTCGCAATTGCTGCCGCTGTGTCCCGATGGTCGCCTGTAATCATAATCGGGCGAATGCCAGCAGCCTTACATATGCGAACCGCGTCTTTAACTTCTTCGCGAGGAGGGTCGATCATCCCGACGAGACCGATGAAGGTAAGTCCTTGCTCGACAGCATCCGGCTTTAATTCGCTTGGAACTGCTGACTCATCGCGATAAGCAACCGCGAGCACGCGCAGCGCCTTGGCGGCCATGGATTTGTTAGCAGCGGTTATATTTCTCCGGTGCTCATTGGTCATGTCAACGATCTCGCTGTTGACCAGAATCGTGGTGCATCGATCAAGCAGCACATCTGGAGCGCCTTTTGTCATCACACGATATGGGGCATGGCTTCCGTCATTCATCTGATGAATGGTCGTCATCAGCTTGCGATCAGAGTCAAATGGCAGCTCTGCCACTCGCGGATTCTGTTCGTCAAATTGGCGTTTATCGAAGCCATACTTCATGCCGTAATCAACGAGAGCCGTTTCGGTTGGATCTCCGATAAGTGAAACGTTAGCTTCGTTTCCTTCGGCTGATATTTTCGTGTCATTACAGAGTGCCATGACTTGCAGGAAGATTTCGTAGTCAGCCATCGATTGTACAGACTGATCGGACTGCTGCAGGTTCTGACCAATAAAGGCCTGCTGCACCGTCATTTTATTTTGCGTCAGCGTACCGGTCTTATCGGAACAGATGATCTCCGTGCTGCCCAATGTCTCAACAGCAGGGAGCTTGCGGATAATGGCCTTGCGCTTCGCCATCTTCTGAACTCCGAGCGCGAGAATGATGGTGACAATCGCTGGCAAGCCTTCTGGAATGGCGGCCACTGCAAGTGAGATCGAGGTTAACAGCATCTCGAATAGATCGCGGCCTTCCAACATTCCGATTCCGAACATAATGGCTGCAACTACGATAATGATAATCGTGAAATATTTGCCTAATTCGTTCAGCTTCTTCTGAAGCGGCGTGACTTCATCCTCTTCTTGCGAGATAAAGCCCGCGATCTTGCCTACCTCTGTGCTGCCGGCGGTAGCTGTGACGACACCAATTCCGCGACCGTAAGTCACGTTGCTTGTCATATAAGCCATATTTTTGCGGTCGCCGATCACGACGTCAGCCTTGGCAAGCGGCTTAACCTCTTTCTCAACTGGTACAGATTCACCGGTAAGCGCCGCCTCTTCAATCTTAAGGGATGCTGATTCCATAAGTCTGAGATCCGCCGGAATGACGTTGCCGGCTTCCAGCAGCACAATATCACCGGGAACGAGGTCTTCGGCTTTAATATTTTTCGTATGACCGCCTCGTCTAACTTGCGCAAAAGGGGATGACATCTGCTTTAAGGCTGCAAGAGCTTGTTCTGCTTTGCTCTCTTGGATAACGCCAAGAACAGCATTCAGCACAACTACGAACAATATGATGAAGGAATCAGTCCATTCACCAAGCAAGCCGGAAATAAGCGCAGCTATTAGCAGGATGATAATCATGACATCCTTGAATTGAGCAATAAGCTTGGTAAACAGCGATTTGCCTTCACGTTCTTCCAGAACGTTCTTGCCGTATTGCTGCAGTCGTTTGGCGGCTTCCTCTTCAGATAAGCCTTGTTCTGTAGTGTTCAGTGCAGTCAGAGTTTGCTCAATTGTACTCGTATGGAAGGTTACAGTTGATTGCTTTCTTTCGGTATTCTCCAACGCTGTCATCTCCTATTCCTTATCTATTGTGAGTGCAGAGCAGTGAGATTATGTATAACTATGCCGATTCTTACTACCACCTCCTAAGCGGATCCAGATGAATTTTTTGAATGTGCAATTATGGTAATAATTATTATACGGATGATATTGGAATACGAAGCGTAATCCTTCTTCTGTCCATAGAAGTGACACAATTTATTCTGAAGTATGCACAATCTTCACAAGTTTACAGGTTGTATATCGAAGATAGTTCACTGTTGCTGATAACCTGATCTTCTTCTGGCTTAGAAGTTTTGGGAGCATGTCTTGGCTGCAGCTGCATTTCGAATGAAATATTCTGTTTGTTGGAGGTGTCCGCTTCCTGCATAAGCTGCTGTTGCGCGCTAATTCGCTGCCGCGGCTTTACTTTCTGCTTCATATAGCTGCCGTCAGGCTGGAGGTACCAGCTCTTGGCATTGTCCTGCAAATACAGGTCGAGCGTTTCGACAATGTACTGCTTCAAGTCCGTGTGCTCCACAGGGAACAGCGCTTCTACGCGGCGATCCAGATTGCGGGGCATCCAATCTGCGCTGCTTAAGTACACTAATTCCTTGCCGCCATGGTAGAAGTAGAAGATACGAGTATGTTCAAGAAAACGGCCAACGATGCTTTTAACGGTAATATTGTCACTCAATCCTTTAACTCCCGGCCGCAAGCAGCAGATGCTGCGAACGATCAATTCAATCTTTACGCCAGCCTTTGAAGCCTTGTACAACAATTGTATGAGTTTTACATCGACAAGCGCGTTTATTTTAATGACAATTCGTCCTGCATTGCCTTTGTTGGCTGCATCGATCTCAGCTTCAATCAGCTGCTCAATCCGCTTCCGCAGGAAGAGAGGGGCGATGGAGCACTTATTCAAGCTCGATGGAACAGAAAAGCCGGACAGCATGTTGAAGATCGTTGACGCATCGCTGCCAATCTGCGGATTAACCGTCAGCAAACCCATATCAGTGTACAGATTCGCGGTGACGTCGTTGTAATTGCCCGTACCGAGATGGACATACCGATTGATTCTGCCTTCCTCGCGGCGAACAATAAGCATCAGCTTCAAGTGAGTCTTAAGACCGACTAATCCATAAATAACGTGACAACCAGCTTGCTCCAGGCGCTTAGCCCAATGAATGTTATTTTCTTCATCAAAACGCGCCTTGATCTCAACGAGCACCGTAACTTGCTTCTTATTCTCCGCGGCTTCGATGAGTGCGGCTATTATGGGTGAATTGCCGGATACGCGATAGAGCGTCTGCTTGATCGCAAGCACATCCGGATCTTTCGCGGCTCGTTTGATAAGGTCAACGACAACCTTGAAGCTGTCGAATGGATGATGAAGCAGACGGTCGTCTTCTCTGATCCAAGCGAGCAGATCTTCATCAGGTGCAATGGGTAAGCACGGTTTGAATGGTTTATCGCGCAGATGATCATAACCAGGCAGCTGTACGACTTTGAATAGGAATGTCAAGTCAAGGGGGCCATCAACCTCGTATATGCCTGCTTCCGGCTCATCTTCACCTTCCTGCGTTATCATGCGAATAAGCTCTTGAGAGGTTTCATGTTCCACTTCGAGTCTAATTACATTACCCCAGCGCCGCATCTTTAAGGATTGCTCAATCTCCTTCAATAGATCTTCAGCAGCATCTTCATCCAGATCCAGGTCCGCATTGCGCGTTATTCGATAAGCACTCATTTCTTGAATTTCATATCCGCTGAACAATTCATCCATATGAAGCTTGATGACATCCTCCAACAGCACAAACTCCTGCATGGGGCCTGCAGAAGGAAGCTCGACCAATCGAGAGAGAACTTCTGGGACAGCTACAGTCCCGAAGACGATCTCGCTATCTTTCGGATCCTGAATGACCAGCCCTATGTTTAAGCTTCGGTTCTGAATAAGGGGGAATGGCCGGCTCTGATCCACTACCATCGGAGTCAGCACGGGAAATACTTGTTCGATAAAATAGCTTCGTAAGAACTGCTTCTCCGCCATGGTAAGACTATGCGGACGCTTCAAGTTGATGCCTTCCTCACGTAATTTGATACGCAGGTTCTTATACAGCTTGTATTGATCGGCTGTCAACTGTTTAGACAATTTTACGATGCCTGAAAGCGTCTCCTGGGGGGTGGAGCCTGATTCATTGGCTTTGCTGTATTCAGCTATAATCTGGTCTGCGACTGAAGCCGCGCGAACCATAAAGAATTCATCCATGTTGGAGCAGCTTATCGCGAGAAATTTGCATCTCTCTATTAAAGGATTGGACTTGTCGCGTCCCTCTTCCAGAACTCGGCGTTGGAACGCTATGGTGCTCCATTCCCGATTAAGCAATGTCTTATTCATCTGTCTTGATCCTCCCTTAACGTTCCAAAGCAATTGCATAACCGCTGATCTGTTCAAATAGCTGGCTCTCTTGCATGAAGGCCCATGCTTCTAATTCAAGACTGCCTTCATATACAGGCTTAACGCTCAGTCGGTCTCCATTTTTCAATATTACGCGTATGTCCTTAATCTGCTGACGATGTGAGCAATCAAGCGCATTTGCCAGCTTCAAGATTGAAGTCAATCTCGCTAAGGTCAGATTCTCTTCATCCGTATAATCGGAACGAATCGGTATCTGTACGCCGCGAGGATGGTATAGAGCCATACTGGCTATCAAGTCCTTCTGATTATCGGTCAGACCAAGGAAGTCCATAGATTGCAGGATGTGATAAGAATTGACCTCATGTCCTTCCTGCGCGATAAACTTGCCGACATCATGCAGTATAGCCGCCAGCTGAAGGCACAGCGCATGCGACGCATCCAGATGGAATAGTCTGCCGCATGCTTTAAACAGCTTCATAGCGATCAGCATAACGTTAAGGGAATGATCCAGATCCAGACGATAACGGGCGGCAGTGTTCATCGCTATGGCGAGAATATCTTCCGTGTAATTCTGATCCGGCATCATTCCAAGGCGTTCCGCCGCGATCTGATGAAGCAGTCCATGGCGAAGAGAAACGTCCGGAAGGATCACGTGTTCCGCTTGAGTAGCTTTCCAGAATTCAGACATGATAATGCTGGTTGGAATAATCTGCTCAGCTCGCTCTTCACCAACCCGAAACTGCTGCGCAAGCTTGAGAATTCCGGATTGTACAATGTCGCGATGATGACGCAAGAAGGATTCGCGACCGATCGTGCGGATGCTGGAACCTTCATCTCCCCATTTATAAGCAATAGATGAGGATTCGCCGCCCAACACGAGGTAATGTGGAATGGTGAGCCCTTCAAAACGCTGCAGCAGCAGCGAGATCTGACTCTCAATAAATTGCTGTACGATATTCGTGAATTGTAGCGATTCGCCGCGAAGCGAGTCCAGTACTTCATTAATCTTCAGAATGCCGATACGGACGTACTCGGAGAAACGGAGTCTGCCGTCCGCATAGAGGCTTAGCTGGACCCCTGCACTGCCCATTTCAACGACAAGCAAGCCTTCGCTGCGGAAGGTTGACATCGCCGGAAGTCCATAATGAAGAGCTTGATAGGTTAAATGACGTTCAACTGAGCGGTCGATTAATTCAACCTGAATGGGTGTGGCTTGCTTAACATGTTCGAGGAAATATAGACGATTGCTTGCTTCACGGACTCCGCTTGTAGCGCAGGCGCGATAATGTTTGACGCCATAATCTTTCATAAGCTGGGACATCTGATTGAGGGAACGGCACACACTGAACATAGCTTCTGATCGGATGCGACCAGTTGTAAATGTATTATCGCCAATGGGGGAATCCAGCTTGACATCCTCCAGCACTCGCAGTTCACCAGGACGTTCTACTTCGGCGATGAGCATCTTAATAGAATTAGAGCCGATATCAATGCCTGCTGCGATGATCGGTTTGCTCATAGTTACTATTCCCTTCTTTACGTATAAGTCTGTTAGGTATAATATTTATCTGGCTTCTACGCTAAGTTTGAAATAATTTGACAAAAACAGGGTATGCTTCTAGGTTAATGCATAAGGGATGTTTCGGTCAAAGATTAATAATTTCTTCATAATACACATTTCTGTACAGCGTATGGTTAGATTAATGCTTTGTATGATTAAAACATTATAATGGTATTACCCCAATGTATCGTAACTATAAGCGCAAGGAGTGATGGGAAATGCGGGAATCAGATAAGGCTGCTCCTCGGCAGCTTCGCCATATTGGAATAGTGGATGTAGGCTCCAACTCCGTTCGGTTTATGCTGGCGGAAGTACATCGTGACCTATCCTTTCAGGTCGTAGATCAATGGAAAGAAGTGCTTCGGCTCGGCGATGAGTATGAAGCGGATGGGTCGATCCCTTCTCATAAAGTTGACAAACTGATCGCGACGGTGATGCTGTTTAAGCGTTTAGGCGACAGCTATGAAGGCTGTGAGATCGTAGCTGTAGCTACTGCGGCGATGCGCAAAGCGACCAACGGTCAAGCGATTGTCAAGCAGATTGAACGAGTGACAGGCATTCATATGAGGATCATCAACGGTGAAGCGGAAGCTTATCTGGATTACTTGGCAGTCGTATCTACGATGAATGTGAAAGACGCGCTCATGCTCGATATCGGCGGCGGTTCGCTGGAGCTTGTACTGATTCGTGATCGCGAGCAGGTACATAGTGTAAGTTTGCCTGTAGGGGCCTTAACGCTGGCAAATGACTATCATGTGAAGGAAGCGTTGGAACCGGAAGAAGAACGCCGGATTATGGAGGCTGCTGATCAGATGATGCTGGAGGTGCCATGGCTGCAGGAAGCAGCAGGGCTGCCGTTGATCGGTGTCGGAGGCACGATGCGAACGCTTGCGAAGATAGATAAGCAAGAGAGAAAGTATCCGATCGATTCTTTGCATCATTATGAGATGAGTCGCGATTCGGTTGAGAAGTGGCATAGCCGACTGAAGCCGATGACGCTGCAGCAGCGTGAAGCGGTACAGGGGCTGTCGAAGGATCGAGCCGATATCATTATGGGTTCCTTTACATGGATTATGCATTGGATGAACAAGCTGGAGCTTACTAAGTTAATTGTCAGCGCCAAGGGCGTGCGCGAGGGCGTATTGTTTGATGTGCTGCGCGGCGAAGGGCTGGTCATCGAGGAACCGTTGAAATTCTCGATTCACAATCTGATCAATCGCCTGCACTTGAACAGAGGGCATGCGAAACAAGTGTATAGGCTGATGCAGTGGCTATACACAGGCCTGGAACGTCTGCACGGCTTGGGCCCGGATTGGCAGCCTGTCGTGCAGACGAGTGCGCTCCTGCATGAATGCGGCGTAGCCATTCATCATCTGGAGCGGGAGCGCCACGCGTTCTATATGATGATGAACGCGGATCTGTATGGGTTAACGCCGCGCGAGCTCATATTGAGCGCGTTTGCGGCGTCGATGGACCGGAAGCAGAAGGTTAATGATGCCTGGAAGGCATATGATTGCCTTCTGCTTCCGGAAGACAAGCAAGCGGCGCGCACGCTCAGCTTGCTGCTGCGTTTAGCGATAGCTTTGGACCGCACGAAGACTGCGTCTGTGCGGTCGGTTCGGTGTGACATCGGCGCGCACGATGTCACGATCTATGTGCAGGCGGACACATCGCTGATGCTTGAGGTGTCCGAGGCGTACGCCCTGCGGGCGAGCTTCCGCAAGCTGCTGAAGCGGGAGCTCGTTATCGTGACGGAGGTTACACCGCCGTCCGTCGCGAAATAACAAGAGCCGCAAGGCGCTGCAGATGCATGGAATCATGCGCTGCAGACCTTGCGGCTCTTTATTTTATTTCGTCCAGATCACATCTTCGAGGATGATCGGACGATCATGGGTGAGCGGCAGACCGGTCTCATACGAGCAGTTGCCGATTGCAGCCGCCATAGCGGCGTGAGCTTCCTGCACAGCAGGGGACGTATCGGCACCGTTTGTGGCTACTGAGCCACCGGAACCATTGGAGCCGCTGACCTGCCAATACTGCTGCACGGCGCTAAGCACGCGCTGCGCCTCATCCGCCGCCTTATCCCACATGTCCCAGACACTCGTCGTGTACGTTTCACCTGTACCGGTCGGGTCCAGCCATGGCCTGCGCGCTTCATTCATAACGTCATACGGCGCTATTCGCCGCTTATAGACGAGCGCCTCCATCTGGCCAAGCGTAACGACTCGTTTCCATCCATGTGGATCATGGAACAGCTTCTGCGCGCTGATCATGTCGCGATTGGCTCTGTTCCATGCCGAGCGCGGCACTTGCCCGTGAAATGAAGGGAAGTATCGCTGTATAACGCGCTCAAAGGCATTTATAACGGGCTCGGGAAAGGTTCCGCCTGTATCAATTTGCTTCCATACCGGGGTATTCCACGTTTCAAGCCCCAGCTTGCGCTTAACGACATGAGTATCCATCAGCACCTCGAAGCGTTGATGATCCCACTTGCGATTACCCGAGCGAAGAAATACGTAGGGATGCATATTGCGATCCAACACATTATGCATCACGAAGCCAAGCATATATACAGCATATTCTCGATTGTTAGTGTCAGCGTGCATTATGAAGTCCATCAGCACAGGTCCGCAAGCTTCGGTGTGCATCGCACTGCCGATTCGATTCATCGTCTTATCCTTTTTCCACGGCAGAAAGTTATGATAGAACAAAAAGTCAGGTCCTTGACAGCCCAGATAGAACAGATTGCGGAGCTCCCGCTCTTCGATCCAACTCGACATGCCGGCAGCGTTCATAGCTTCATCGCCGAATAGGAGATGAGTCCATATGTTTGGCATCGTAAGACCTCCTAGTGAGGGTGATATACTTACTTCGAATTGTTGCCTCAAGATAAAGATGGAGTGAATTGGCATAGTTGTCAACAGCAAGATCTCAAATTGTCCGTGAGCCTGCTTTGAATATGCTAGTGTACGAGGTTTATTTTTCCATATAATAAGTCTAGTAACAGCAGTCGTTTCCTTGTAAACTAGGAGGTGCCACAGGTTTTGATAGCGGTATCACTATGTTTGCGATTAAGGTAATCCGTCAGTCTCTGGGCGAAGGGACTATGAATGCGGACAGCTCTCTAGGATGCGATCAGCAGAATGGGGGCTGGAACGATCTTATCCGATCTTGTCCGTACACGTGGCGTTATTTCGACATCACAACACCAATGACAAGAAAGAAGAGGAGAATACATTTCATGGAACAATTCCGACTGCCTAAGATTGATGTGCCGGCATTTGAGATGCCGGAAGCGGTAAAGCAAGTTCTTGCAGAAGCAGAAGCTGCGCTTGCTCACCGTCCGAAGCTCTTGAACCAATTCAAAAACTGCTTTCCTAATACGTTGGAAACAACGACCAAGCTGCTTGAAGATGGAACGACGTTCGTTCTAACCGGCGACATTCCAGCGATGTGGCTGCGCGATTCCGTTGAGCAGGTTATTCACTATGTACCATTTGCGAAGCATGATAAAGATCTGCAGCGTATTATCGGCGGTCTGGTAAAGCGCCATATGTTCTACATTAATCTGGATCCATATGCGAATGCATTTAACGAGTCAGCGAACGACTGGCACTGGGATGCAAACGATCAGACTGACATGTCTCCATGGGTATGGGAGCGCAAATACGAGCTGGATTCCATGTGCTTCTCGATCCGCCTCGCCTATACGTACTGGAAAGAAACGGGGAATACAGACATCTTCGATTCCAACTTCAAGTCGGCAATGCGCAAGATCGTAGATGTATGGAAGACAGAACAGCACCACTTTGAGAAATCGCCGTACCGTTTCCACCGTGTGAACTGTCCGGACATCGATACGCTCCGCAATGACGGAATGGGCATGCCTGTAAACTACACAGGAATGACATGGTCCGGCTTCCGCCCAAGCGATGATGCATGCGATTTCCATTATAATATTCCGTCGAACATGTTCGCGGTTGTGAGCTTGCGTCAGATGCAGGAGATCGCGCGTTACGGCTTCCGCGATGAGCTGTTCGTAGCAGAGATGAAGAAACTGGAGAAAGAGATTGACCACGGTATTCAATTGTACGGTATCGTGAACCATCCGGTTTACGGCAAGATGTATGCATTTGAAACAGATGGATATGGCAATCATGTGCTGTTGGATGATGCGGGTACGCCAAGCTTGATGTCCATTCCTTATATCGGGTATACAACTGCTGATGATCCGATCTATCTGAATACGCGCCGCTTCATTCTCAGCAAGGAGAACCCTTACTACTTTGAAGGAAAAGCCGCTAAAGGTATGGGAAGCCCACATACACCGGACGGCTACGTATGGCATATGGCACTTTCGATGCAGGGCTTGACTGCTACTACGGATGAAGAAGTTCGTGAGATGATCCAAGTGCTGGAATCCACAGATGCTGATACAGGCTTCATGCATGAAGGCTTCTTGGCGGATGATCCTAACGTGTTCACACGTCCATGGTTCGCATGGTCGAACAGTCTCTTCTCCCAATTGGTTTACAAGGCGATGAAGGCTAACTTGCTATAATTGTCATTGAATAAAAGATAAAGAGTGTTCCAAGGTCGTTTTCGGCTTCTGGGACACTCTTTTTTTGAATTTTGCTCTATTAAATGTAAAATGGTTTACTTCTCCACTTCTTCGATTACTATGTGGGGACAGTTTATTTCGGATAGCACTTCATCTAAATTCGTTATTTCAAAAGGGCAAACTACACCTTTCACATGTTTTTGTTGAGCAATCTTAGCTATTGAAGCCGTAACCATTGCTGTTGTATGATAATCAGAAAAAGTGGATAAAGATATTATTTTTATCTTCTCCTTGTTATCCATTATTCCTTTTACCTCAACCGTAAGAAGGGTATCTTCCTGTTTATCAGGATTGTGTTTGACGACTTTAGCTAGAAATTGATTGTTAAATTTATGTATAATATTAAAAAATCCAATTCGTCTTAGCAAGGATATCTGTTTATTGAAAGGATTAACATTCCAAGCAGTCCAGTAGTTAATAGGATTAGTTATTAGTTTATCGTTTAATAAGATTTTCTCTGGATGGTCTATAAGTCTGACTTCTTTATCTTCAAGATGATTAAGAAAATGCAGCTTTCTTTTTTTAGTAAATCCAGCTATAACTTCGCTTCCAAATGTCACTTGTTGAGAAATTAATGTTAACATATCTAAGATTCCAGATACTCCTACACTAGCATTCGTATTTTGTAATAGCCCAACGTTTACCTCTGTTACTTCTTGAAAATTAGAAATAGCTTTTTTCACCATCAAACCTGATAATCCAGGAAAATATCCCGACATTACAATAGAACCTGCCTCATTATCTTCTGCACTTTGATTTAAGAGGTTAACTTTCTCTACAAAATCATAAAACGGTGTGACATCTATACATAATATCTTCTGATCTATACAAGTCTTCTGAATATGTGGGAACTCCTGTTTTAACACAACTACCACAATGTCCATATCCTTAACTGCGTGCTTTATACTTTCTTCATCATTTACATCTAAATATTGATAATCAACTTCTTGATCAAACGAACGTGCTAACTGTTGCCCTCTATCGGTTTTATAGTCTGTTACGATTAATTTTATTTGATGATCAAATATTCGCAGTAACTCGATACAAACTAATTTGCCAAGGACTCCAGATGCCCCAACAACTATAATTTTCTTCATGAACCTTAATGCCTTCTCTCCATAGGAAATAGGTCTCGTCAATTTCAACGATACCTTCAAATTTACACCCTCCATATCCTACTGTATCAGATTCTTTAGATTAATAACGGTGTTCATACTAGAAATAACTAATCTTTTCTACACTCAAAAGCTCATCTGGTCCCTTCAAAAAACGTCGTTTTATGTCGTATTTAGCGGGTTCAGAATGGATTCAGAACGAAGATAAATAATGAATATTTTTAGAATTTTTTTCGATTCATGAAAAAACGTGTGGAGTTTTGTAGTATTTATTCAGTATAATAGTCTGCATATAGTTTGTTGCTTAGGACACTTGATTCATGTTGTTTATTGTCGGAAAGGGGCGAAAGTCTCATAATGAAAGCCGAATGGATTCAACCTTTTCTTCAATCGGCCTGC
The DNA here is from genome assembly GCF_058791835.1 of Paenibacillus sp. EB106-04-04-XG159. Lineage (NCBI taxonomy): Bacteria > Bacillati > Bacillota > Bacilli > Caryophanales > Paenibacillaceae > Paenibacillus > Paenibacillus sp. EB106-04-04-XG159. The sequence goes on from NZ_JBYTDY010000004.1 coordinate 142,083, forward strand.
AATGTCATTGAACAGGTGATGCAGGTTCGACCGGAGCGAGGGGAGCTTGAGATGGTAGCTTGGAACGGGGCACATGATCTTAGCATTCAGATAGGTCTAAGTGGACATCTGGATGGCCATGTCGCATTTGGGCTTAATAAGTCTGTGGCAATACGAATGGCTTCAGCTATGATGGGCGGATATCCATTGGAATCTTTGGATATGATGGGTGAGAGCGCAATATCGGAGCTTGGCAATATGATAAGTGGAAATGCGTCCACCATGCTATCCAATCAAGGCATCATGGTAGATATTACGACTCCGCAGTTAATCATCAATGATACGCTGTCGCCTAGCAGCGTAAATGCGATGGCTGTTCCGCTGTTATTGAAAGATATCGGTCGCTTTGATATTTTAATACGTGGGTAAATAATCGAAAGCGAGTCGAATGTTAATGATGAATTGGAATGGGGCTGTCATCATAGTGACGGGAGCTTCCAGTGGAATCGGTGCATTGATCGCGCAGTATGCAGCCGATAAGGGCGCATATCCGATTCTGGCGGCGAGATCGCTGGATAAGCTTAAGCAAGTGTCAAGCATGATCTCGGCCCCTCATGAATGTATTCAGATGGACGTGAGGGATGCTAGGCAGGTGTCACGACAGTTTCAATATATTCTGGAGAAGCACGGACGAGTAGATATATTAGTCAATAACGCAGGCTTTGGACTTTTTGAGCGTGAGCTTGATCTAGGGCTGGAGCAGTATGAAGCGATGATGGATGTCAATTATATGGGGGTTGTGCGCTGCACGAAGGCAGTATTGCCATCGATGCTTGCTCGCCGCAGCGGCCACATTGTGAACATTGCTTCAATTGCAGGCAAGGTTGGTTCGGCTAAGTCTACCGCTTACGCCGCTTCCAAGCACGCGGTGTTGGGATATACGAATTCACTGCGCATGGAGCTGAGCGGAAGCAGTGTAGCTGTGTCTGCGGTCAATCCTGGACCGATTGATACACCGTTCTTCGATACGGCAGACCCGTCTGGAAGCTATAAGAGCAACCTCGGAAAGTTCATCATGCCGCCGGAGAAGGTTGCTCGACATGTCATTCGTGTGATGGAGACGCGCAAGCCGGAAGTGAACCTGCCTTGGATGGCATCGGCGGGCACGAAGCTGATGCAGCTGTTTCCTCGGTTGACGAGCCGCGCTGCGGAACGAATGCTGAATAAGAAATAAATGAAGGGGCTGTTTCGCCTAGGTTTTCTGTACCAGGCGGAAAAGCCCCTTTTTTCATATTTGATGGGTGCTGGTGCTTTCGGCACCCTCATTTGTGGCGAGCTGAGACGTAGAAAATCGACGTTTTAGCCCGCCAGGCCCTATTTCATATATAGAGATGGAATGGTTATGTTCTACAAATCATTTACTTCTATATATGAAATGTTCTCAGAATACGATGTACAACAAATTTCGTTGTACATAAAAATTCCACAGAAATCGCATAACAGTTATATTTCGACTGATCATGCGATCTAAGAGGTTTTTTCCCCGTTACAGCGTGCGAAACTTGCAAGTTAGGTGAGATAACGGGGAAAAACCGTGTTACAGAGTCGAGGCCATGCAAGGATGGTAAGGCTTGCGCGATCTAACAGTTTTTTCCCGTTACAGCGTGCGAAACCCGCTATGTGCACCTCACTTCGTGAAAAGTTGGTGCGGCAGCAGCAATTTCGATATAATAAAATGAAGACTTCTAATGAGAGGAACGATGAAATATGACCGTTTCATTTACGGATTATAATTTAGCTCCGGGTTTGGCTGAAAAGCTGCAAGCCCGAGGAATAGATAAACCTTCACCTGTACAGATGGAGGCGATACCAGCAGCGTTGAATGGCAGCGATGTCATCGCGCAATCTCAAACAGGGACAGGCAAGACCTTTGCTTACTTGATGCCCGTATTATCGCGCATGGATTGGGATCAGCGCACGCCGCAAGTGGTTATTGTCGCGCCGACGCAAGAGCTTGCGATGCAGATTGTTCGAGAGGCGGAAGCGCTCGGCACTGAGCTCGGTCTTGTAACGGCGTCGCTTATCGGCGGAGCCGCGCTTAACCGTCAGCTCGACAAGCTGAAGCAGCGTCCTCAGCTAATCGTCGGGACTCCTGGACGCATACGTGAGATTATCGAGATGAAGAAGCTGAAGATGCACGAGGTGCGCACGATCGTCATCGATGAGGTAGACCACGTGCTTCAGAAGAGCGGTGCGCGAGATACCGAAACAATCTTGAATCGCGCCCAGCGCAGCCGTCAATTGTTGTTCTTTTCTGCAACATTGCCGCAGGAAGTTAATGCCCTCGCGGCGAAATGGATGAATGAGCCCGTCCAGATCGGCATTGAGCCGGATAAGCGCGTAGCAGATACGATTGAACATCTTATGTTTGTCGTAGAGGAACGCGAGAAGATTGATATGCTGAGACGCTTGGTTCGACTATGGGAACCTAAAAGCGCTATCGTATTCGTGAATGATTCGCAGCAGATTGGCGAATGGGAAGCAAAGTTGAAATATGCCCATTTATCTGTCGGCTCGCTGTATGGGGATGCCCCCAAGCAGGAGCGCGTCAATGTGCTGCGCCGTTTCCGCGACGGCGAGTTCCAACTGCTGCTGGCGACGGATGTAGCTGCACGCGGCTTGGATATTCCTGAGCTTCCATACGTATTCAGTTTGCAGCCGGCGATTGACGCCGAGCACTACGTGCATCGTGCGGGCCGCACAGGACGAATGGGGCGCAAGGGAGTATCAGTCAACCTGATTACAGAACGAGAACGCTTTATTATGCGAAAATTTGAACGTGCCCTGAATATTTCGATTGCGGAAAAAGTTTATTCAGGCGGCAAGCTTGTTAAGCCTGAGGACAAGAATACAGCTAAGCAGCGTATGCGTCCTCAAGCAGCTCCAACTCCTGCTCGTGACAAATCGGCAGAACGCCACCGTGAACGCAAGAATAAAGGTGCGCCTAAATGGTTGAAGTCAAAGCAGAGCGACGGCATGAAACGTTCATAAAAGCAATAGATCATGGGAAATGTTAGTGATGATCGTCCATGGAAACGGGAGGAATGTTTCAATGTGGCCGAAAAAGCGTAAAGCTCAAGCTCAAGTAGATGAGCAGGTTCTGGTAATGGCGAGCAGCAAGAAGATGGTGCTCGTCTTTATCGGTTCGCTGCTGCTCGTCTTAGCTTCTGTGTGGCTGGTGACCTTTCAAGAAGGCAACACCGTTTGGAACATAGTAGGTACTGTTACGGCTGTCACTTTCGGAATAGCGATGATATACGCGCTCTTTCGGTTAGTGAAGCCGAAGCCGGCTATCATTGTGAATGCTGAGGGCTTTCAAGATCAAACAACTACGTTAGGCAGCAAGACATTTATCCGCTGGACGGAAGTAGAAGAATTGTTCTTGTATGACTATATGGGACAGCGATACTTGGGAGTTCGGCTGCGGAATCCAGAACATTACATCACGACACAGGCGGCTTGGAAGCGCCCTATGATTCAAGCGAACCTCAATCTGGTACGAGCTTCTATCAACATTCCTCAGTCTGCCGTCAATGTTTATTTGGAGCAGCTGTTGACGATGATGCAGCGGCGCTGGATCAAGGCGAACAAGGTGATTAAGTAACAATCGTATGTATTAAGTTACAGTTGTGTGGTTGATAATTGAAAAACTTCCCTATATACTCTATCATTGGAAAATGAAGAAAATGTTGAAGAATGAGAGAGGGGGAAGTAAGTTTTGCATAAGCACAAATGGTACAGATTGTTGACGATTTGCCTAGTTATAGTAATGCTGAGTGGATGTATGAAAGAGAAGCCGGTTATAGAGGAATTGGCGGAAGATGGCTCAGGCAAGCTGCGGGTTATGTATTGGGATGAAGAACAATTCTATCGAGATTACGGATCCTACTTTACAATAGAACATCCGAATATCGAAATTGAAGTTGTCAGCATGAACTCTATGTATGAAAACAGTCAAAATGAGAAGGAACCTGCTGATCCACAAAAGAAATTGCTTGACCTCATCGATAAAGAGAAGCCGGATGTGATCATGACGGATCTTCAAAACATGAAGAAGCTAGTTGATGCAGGCAAGCTGTATGATTTAGACCCTATTGTTCAACAAGAAAAGTATAATCTGGATGATATCTTGCCAGGCCTGATCGATCTGATCCGAGAACAGGGGAATGGCGGACTTTATGGTCTAGCACCTAAATATTATACGCAGGTCATGTTCTATAATGCCGACCTGTTCAAAGAGCACGGCGTTGAGGTGCCGCGCAATCAGATGAGCTGGAAAGAGGTAATGGAGCTCGGCGCTCGATTCGGCAAGATAGGATCTGGCGAAGATCAAATATACGGACTTGCTAATCAATACCGAACTTCAGCTGATATCCTATTGGAGATGGCAAGAGCCTCTAATTTACAACTGGTAGATGCGCGTGGTGAAAAAGTGCTGATTGATTCACCAGCTTGGCGTGAAATGTTCAACACGGTTGTCAATGCGGTTAATAATAATGCCATTCAAGTTGTGAAGCGTGACCAGAACGGTGAGTACAGCTATTCATCTAACGATTCCGCATTTATGAACGGCAAAGCGGCTATGTCTATGGAGAGTTTGTGGATGGCGCAGCAGCTGGAAAACATGTCTCGCTGGAACCCGGAGATGAAAGCATTTGATTGGCAGATGGTAACGATGCCTGTAGATCCGAACTCACCGAACGAATCAGTATATGTAAGCTCTCATCAGGTGTTTGCTATTAATGCGGAAGCGACTAACAAACGGACTGCGTGGGAACTGATCAAATTTGTTAACGGTCCTAAAATGGCCAAAGCATCAGCTAAGATTACAAGCGGTGAATTGCCGACACGAATAACCTATACTAAAGAAATATCTGGAAGAAGTGCTGAGGCCGCAACGATGTTGAGACCGAAGCTCAATACAACAGATATGTATACGGTGTTTGCTGAGCAGAAAATCTCATATGAATTCTTCCAAACCATGAATACGAGTGTCGTGAAAGCAATCGATGATATGATAGCAGGAAAATCTGCTGACGAGGTGCTGCCAGCGCTGCAACAGGATCTTCAAGTAAAGCTTGAGGAAGCGAAGAAGGCTGGTGCAAAGCAGGCTGAGAATGCAGGAACTGCTGGTGAAGGCGGCGGTTCTGTGACCGTAACACCTTCAGGATAATGAGTACAAGCTATGAAGGCCTTTCTCTTTGAGAGAGGTCTTCTTTCTTGTACTTATTCGCATCTTGATGCTGAATTCGTTATAATCAAGAGTAGATAAGAGAGGTGAAAGGCTATGAAGCCATTGCTGGAAGTAGAACATTTAACCGGCGGCTACAGTATCGGTCGACCCGTGCTGCATGACGTCTCGTTTACCGTTAATCCGGGTGAAATGGTTGGTCTGATTGGCTTGAATGGTGCAGGAAAGAGCACGACCATGAAGCATATTCTAGGCTTAATGGAGCCGCAGGGAGGCAAGGTTAACATAAAGGGATCGACATTGGCGCAAGACCCTGAGAGCTATAGAGCTGCTATGGCATATGTACCTGAGTCGCCGCTCCTTTATGAAGCCTTAACCGTGCGTGAACATATGATCTGGTCCGCTACAGCATACGGTGTGCCGAGAGAAGAGATGGATGCCCGCTTAGAGCGGCTGGCTTCCATGTTTCATATGAAGCCGCATCTCGACAAGGCCGCTCAGCATTTGTCAAAAGGGATGAAGCAGAAGGTTATGCTGATGAGCGCTTTTGCTGTCAGACCGCCGTTATACATAATTGATGAACCTTTTCTCGGATTGGACCCGCTTGGTATTCGATCGCTCCTGCAGTTCATGCAGCGCTTGAAAGAAGAGGGGGCTGCTCTGCTCGTGAGCTCGCATATCTTGTCAACGATTGAAGGGTATTGTGATCGCTTCGTGCTGCTGCATCAGGAGCGGGTGCTGGCTGCGGGAACTGCCGCTGAATTGCGAGAGCAGCTGCTTGCTCGCGGAGGACAGGTACAGCCTGAGGCTAGGCTTGAGGATCTGTTCTATGCGTGGGTCGGCGGCAATGACGATGATGAAGGCGAGGGCTTGGCATGGCGCGATTGAGCCCGTCTCAGCAAGACCGACGTGGGCGTCCGAATGTCAGCGACTGGATTCAGCCTAAGCTGCTCTGGGCGAGCAAAGTGCGCGCATTTTGGATGGATATATTGCCTTACATGAAGTATGTGATCTCTAGCGGTCTCGGCACACTGCTTGTGTTCGGCTTCGTGGCGGGTACGGCTTTATACGCATCATTCGTTGATCGCATACCACCAGGATTCCCAGTGCTGGAGCTGTCGTGGATCGTGTTGTCTCCGCTCGCAGCTTATATGACGTATCGCACTTATCTGGTTCCGGCAGATGTAGCCTTCCTATTGCGCATCGAACATAGACTTCAACCCTACTTTAAGCGTGCGATAAGGTCAAGCTTCATCCCGCGGCTCATTCTACTAGCAGCAGCGTGGTGCATGCTATGGCCGCTCTACTATCGTGCAGCTGATTCTGCCAAGAGCTTTCTCGGTACGCTGCTGTTTCTTGCGCTAGTGAAGGCAGTCGCAGCCTACGGCGCGTGGACCGAGCGTCATATTTCGGATAAGCGCTGGCAGATGATCTTCCGTCTAGCGCGCTATCTATGGGCGTTTGGTGCTGTAGGCGTTTGGCTCTGGCTATCGGCCTCAATGGCAGGCCTTATTACAGGCGCGGCAGGAATCGTATACATCATAGCATGCCGATACGTACCTAAGCTGAGCTTCGCGTGGGAGGCGCATATTGACGCAGAGCGAACTCATGTAAGCCGAATCCATACGTTTATGAGCGGCTTCGTTGATTTGCCTGCGACAGATGAGCGCCGGTTTGCGCGTCCATGGCTCAACAAGCTGGGGGATCGCTTTGCTTTCCGACAGGAGCATGCTTATCGCTATTTGCTGATGAAGACCTTCATACGAAGTGAATTGCTCGGAATGCTGATCAGACTCACTGTAATCGGAGTCATCCTGCTGTGGTGGACAAGAGATACGGAATGGAACAGTCTCGTCTTGCTGCTATTTCTCGTCGCGATCGGGGCACAGTGCAATGCGCTGTTCCAGCTTCATCGCCACGACGTCTGGCGGCATCTATATCCGATACCACCAGGCTCTAAGCACCGAGCTGCGCTGCAGCTTGGGACAGAGCTGCAGGCCGCAACGGCATTAATATTATTCGTTCCGATTGCAGTCGGAGCGACCTCAATCGCATACAAGCTGCTGATTCTACTCGGGACCGTGCTGATCATTGGCTTGTTCCGGATGAGAGGCAACGGGAAGCGATATCGGAATGAGTCGAATGAAGAATAGAAGCTGACAGCGAACAGCCCAAGCGAGAGTGGTCTGAATCCATTCTGCTTGGGCTGTTTAGTTGTGCAGACATGATGTTTATTATGACGCGTGCGGATCAATTAATTGATGCGCCAACGATGATTTGCGCGGGAGCAGATGAGATGTTTGTACGAAACGAACAGTTCCAGTTTTCGCCCGCAGCACGATGGTGTGGGTTTCCGCTCTGCCGCCAGGCAGCATGCGGACTCCCTGAATCACATCTCCAGGTGTAATGCCGGTTGCGGCAAACAAGACATCTTTATCCCCAACCATATCAACGGTCGTCAGTCGGCACAAAGGATCTTTCATACCCATCGCATAGCAGCGCTGCAGCTCCATTTCGTTGCTAGGCATAAGTCGGCCTTGAATGTCACCGCCAAGGCATCTCAGTGCGGCCGCAGCAAGAACTCCTTCAGGCGCTCCGCCTGACCCTACATACAGATCAACGCCTGAATCGGGAAACGCGGTGGCGATAGCTGCCGCAACATCGCCAGCACCGAGCAGCTTAAGGCGAACTCCGGCTTCGCGCAGCTCCTGAATCTCTTGTTGATGACGTTCGCGATCCAGTATGGCCACGGTTAAGTCGGTTACTCGCTTGCCAAGCCGAGCAGCCGCTTTCCGCACGGTTATCGAGAGAGGATCATCAAGATCTATAATATCTTTGAGAGCGGGACCGACGGCGAGCTTCTGCATGTACATATCGGGAGCGTGCAGCAACTGACCTGCAGGAGCTATTGCGACGACAGCCATCGCGCCGTTCAAGCCGTTTGCAACAAGCTCAGTTCCTTCAACAGGGTCAACCGCAATATCAACAGGGGGACCTTCTCCTGAGCCAAGCTTCTCGCCGAGATATAGCATCGGCGCTTCGTCCATTTCTCCTTCACCAATAACAACAGTTCCTTGAACGGGAATATATTGAAATTCATGACGCATAACGGTAGTCGCTGCATCATCGGCTTCATTCTTCATTCCGCGTCCTACCCAATGTGATGCCGCAAGTGCAGCAGCTTCGGTTATTCGGGCTAGTTCCAAAGTTAGTTGTCTCTCCATGTTGTCCTCCCATCGCGTCCTAATAATGTGACATTAATATGATAAATGCCGTTACAATATTGTATCATAAATAATAATATGATATAAAATATATGAAAGCAAGAGGGGCTTTGCCCGAAATAATACGACTATTTCTCATTCAGCTAGAAAAAGAACGATCTTTTTTTCTGCATCTGCACGAGATATTTGTTCTTAGTTCACATATAGAACGTCATATATATGATGGAATAAGAGTATCTATTTGTTTGCTGCAGATGTGAAGCATGACGAATCAAGTATGAACTATCGGAGGGCTGCCCCATGAAACCAATGAACGTTATTTCAACAGAGCATATGTTTGTAACGTCATCCAGACTGCCAATCGTGCAGGAGATCGTAATGGCTTCGGAGGACAAGGCGCTTCAACGCGCACTCCGCAAGCTGCGTCCGATGATGGAAAGCGATCTTGAACAACTGCTCCTGGAAGCGACGAAAACCCCGCTCGCTGTCAGACTGCTGGATACACCATTGCCGCAGCTGTTGGATACTTCAGCTAATCAGATGAGCTCAGAAAGAGCGAGTCGTGATGAAGAGTTGTTGTCAGCCGTATATGACATGCAATTAGAAGCTTTATTCAGAGCTTGGCTGCGCTGCCGTACGCAGGGGGCATACCGCATTCCTGTCGTCGTACTTCCTTCTAATTCTATGGTTGAAGTAGACGATCTTCAGCAGCTGACGACAATGGTAGCGAAGCAGGTTCTCGGTGAGGAATATAAATATTGCCATTATCGGGTCGAACGTGAGACCTCGGCACTTGCGTGATCGGAGTTAATTTCGATAAACTGGTGTTAGAGTGTAATCTCGATCCGTTGTAGGGAGTGATCTGTTATACAGCTGACATCGCGTCAATTAGACATTATTCAATTCGTCCAGCATCATGCACCGATAACAGGTGAACAGATTGCCGAACATCTGGGGGTAAGTCGGCCGACAATTCGATCTGACTTATCCCTATTAGTCATGCTCGGATATCTGGATGCTAAACCGAAGGTTGGTTATTTTCCGGGCAAGCAGTCTCGATCGGAGGGTCCGCTTCCATTGGAGCTGCGCGTTAAGGATGTCATGTCGATGCCGGTCATTGTGCGTGAGACATCTACAATCAATGATGCGGTCGTAGCTTTGTTTCTTGAAAATGTAGGCAGCTTAACGGTAGCCGATGAGGACAGCATGCTGCTTGGAGTCGTATCACGAAAAGACCTGTTGAAAGTAACGCTTGGCAATCCAATGGCTGCCTCCATGCCCATCAGCTTTGTTATGACTCGAACGCCGCTGATTACTGTGCAGCCTGAGGACACGGTGCTTGAAGCGGCGAGAAAGCTAGATGAACATCAGATCGAAACATTGCCAGTGGTTATTCCACACCGTGCTCATCAGCAGATGGACAAGTGGGAAGTAGTTGGCCGTATTACGAAAACGACGATGACGAAGGTGCTGCTTCGAATCGCCAAAGGATAAAGGACGGAGGGAGAGTCGAAATGGATTCTTTGAAGCAGCATTCACCGCACACCATCACGATCTGCTCGGATTCGGTAGGAGAAACGGCAGAACGTGTAGTCCGCGCCACTATTAGACAATTTGACGGCCATGAAGTGAATATTCGCCGCTTGAGTCATATTAAGAACGAAGATGAGATTCGCACCATCATGGAGGAAGTCAGCCGTAATGGCGGATTCGTCGTTTATACGCTTGTGCAGCCGGAGCTGCGCGAGATGATGAGAGAGGAAGCGATCCGCTTAGGCGTTCGAGCGGTGGATATTATGGGACCGATGATGCAAGCCTTCATCGATACGTTTAATGATTCGCCAAACCGCAAGGTCGGGATGATGCATCAGTTGGATGAGGAGTATTTCAAGCGGATCGAAGCGATTGAATTCACGGTTCGCTGCGATGACGGTCATGATACGACATCGCTTATGCAAGCCGATATTGTCTTGCTAGGATTGTCGCGCACCTCGAAAACACCGCTTAGCATATTCTTAAGTCATAAGGGCTATAAGACGGCGAACATTCCGCTCGCTCCAGAAGTGAAGCCTCCTCAGCAGCTGCAAGATGTGGCTGGCAACCGTGTATTCATTCTGACGATGAAGGCTGATCATCTGCTGAAGATTCGCACGGAGCGCCTGAAAGCGATGGGGCTTCCAGCTGAAGTGATGTATGCGACGCTGGAACGTATCGAGGAAGAGCTGGAATACGCTCACACGCTGGCGGAGCAGCTTGGATGTCAGGTTATTGACGTGACAGACAAAGCCATTGAAGAAACGGCAGGGATTATATTATCCAAGCTATAAGAGCAGACGACATATAGAGAAGCCGAGCAGGACATCGGAGTATATCCGAATCCTGCTCGGCTTCTGTTATGGATAGGGTGTTCATTTTACATCAGAATAGCGTTATCCCTGCAGATCGAGCACGCCTTGATAGATCAGGTTGAACAAGTCTTCCAGATGCTCTTCCTCGATACAAGAGAAAGCAACACGCAGATCTGTTTCCCCCAGAGCGATCGTGCCGATTCCATATTGATCAAGCAGGTGATTGCGAAGCGTCTCCGCATCAACGGTGTTCAACTTCAAGCACATAAAGTATCCGGAATTAAATGGATAGTATGTCCACACATTATCATATTTCCCGCTGTCCAGCAGCTCTTTCACGCGATTTGCGCGGCCCTTCATAATCGAGAATTTCTCTTGCTTCTGAGCTTCGAATTCAGGAGACTGAAGTGCGTGCATGACAAAGGTTTGAGACGGGTGCGGCCCGCTGGAAATGACGGAACGAATAATTCCCATTGTCTTCTGCTCGAGCGCTGCAAGCAGCTCTGCGGAGGATGCTCCGTAGGTGATGAAGCCCACGCGGAAGCCCCATACATATTCTTCTTTCGTCGCGCCGTCTACCTTCACCGCCAACACGTTAGGGTGGATGGATGCAAGAGTACCAAACAAGGATTCATGCATGGAATCTTCAAAGAAGAGACCGAAATAGGCGTCATCCGTTACGACAACGATCTTCATTCCAGCTTCCGCAGCTTCCACAATCGCATTGACGATCGCTTTGCCTTCCTCGCGTCCCGGCGTATAGCCTGTCGGGTTGTTCGGGAAGTTCAATACGACAATGGCTTTCCCTTTATGCTTGTTGGCGAGCAGCGATTCGCGCAGCCCTTCACTGTTGAAGGTGTTCGCTTCGTTATAGAGCGGATAGTAGACCATCTCAGCTCCGCGGCGGATATTGAACGTCAGCTCATAGTTCTCCCAGTTCTTATCCGGCATAATAACGGGATCGCCTTGATCAGCGAACAGATCAGCTACGATACTAAGCCCGTGAGTGAGCGCGTTGGTCACAATCGGGTTGCTGATGAGCTTGCCTTCGAGAGCGGGATTCTCTTTTATCATCTTCTCACGCCATAGCTTGCGCAGTTCAGGCTTACCTGCCGGCGGTGCATATGGATAGATGTCTTTGGGATTAAACGCGGAAAGTTGGTCCTGAATGACTTTTAAATGCATAGGCACATTGCCTTCTGTAGCGATACCGATCGTGGCATTATATTTCTTGGCTTTGGTTGATGCCTCTGCGGATTGGCTCAGAATACCTTCCTTCGGAAAGTATATGAGCTGCCCTAAACGGGATAGCATGCCATACACCTGTTCATTCTCTTGACGAATCGTTTCGTTCAATTGCTGCGCGATAGGGTTCATCTCTTCCATCCTTCCAGTCTCATTCTTGAATAACTTGTTCCTTATTATAACATCATGGCGAAATGTAGTCATCGACATTTGGAAAGAAATGGAGGGGTCTGAGGTGTAATACTGCTGGTAAATAACGATAATGGGTTCAGGATTGTGCTTTGCGGTGCGGACAGAGCTGTTCCATCCATTCAAGGGTCTCCATATCTCCATCTTCCTGGCGATTCCGCAGCCCTTCCGTGATCTGTTCACGCTTGCTGCTCACTGCATTCTGACCGAACTTGAACTTGGCAGTTAGTTCCGAGATACTCAGCTTGTATACGAGAATTGCGGCTTCCTGCTTGGCATAGCCTTCAAGCGACCAATCGAAGGGCTCATACCCGCCTTCTGGCTGCAGTTTCTGCATAAACGCTGTGAAGAAGCGCGTCTTCTCGTCAGGGTCGTTCACGATGCTCATCTGCCCGCGGATATGAACCGATCGAAAAAATGTAGTAGCCGGACAAGCATAGACAGGATCCGTGAAATAAGACGGGATCGTCGCGTGCATCTCAGAAACACTGAATGAAGCAAGCGGACATGCAGCAAGCAATTCTACTTTCTCTCCCTTTCGGCTACTATGAAAATAAACAGCCTGTTCCTCTGGTAAATAGGCAAACAGAATCGGGGTTAACCGCGGATATCCATCCGTACCGTGAGTTCCTAGTACACCATAGGCTTGTTCCTGTAAAAAGGCTGAAATGAGCTCCTGATCGTGAATCTCAAATTCGGATCGGCGCATAAATGTTCCCCCTCTTGATTGAGTTGTTCATCATCATACAAGTAAATTGGTTTGTTTGAAAGAGCCAATTCGTTATATGATGAATGTACTAGCCGTCAACGGGCAGCATGCGATGCCGCGAATCGAGAAATTCGCCGAATGCGCAACAATTTTGCAATGTTTTGCAGGAATATGAAGGTCATTTGTTTAAATGGTATGCTGATGATATTGGTTTCCATTTGCATGCCCATTGGCGGGAAGCTTGCTTGCGAATGCGCAATGCTTGGGATACGATATCAGCTACATACAGATAGGGATATGGATATACCCTTCGAGATAGATTATTTAAAGGGGGCATCACCGTGTTACATGCAGCGCCGACTTCGTTCGTATGGAAGCCAGCCATAGCGAAGATTACGTGCGAACCGAATTGGAAGTGGCAGAAGCGAGAGAAGCCTCTACCCAATTTTGACTTATTTTACGTGTGGAGTGGAGAAGGGGAAGTCATTCTGAATGATGTACCTTACGAAGTAAGCAAAGGAAGCTGCTTCCTGTTTCGTGCAGGCGACCATACGAGCGCAACTCACAATCCTCAGAAGCCGTTAACCTTGACGTATATTCATTTTGAAGTACAAGAATCATTGACGGATATTCCGGCGCCTTACCGCAAATTGCTAGAGACTGTCGACTTCGAGCATATGTTGGCCAGATTTGTACGTTTGTACTTAAAGAAGCCGTACGGATACGACACTGAGATTCAGCTGGTGTTGAAGCAATTAATGATCTATCTGCTGCGCGTGGATCGAGAAGTGCCGGATGAACAGAGCGCCACCCATCAGCTTAGCGCATCGATATATGAAATTGCGAATTATATTCGTCAGAATCCCGGCAAGCCGCATCGGATCGAAGATTTAGCGGCTCGCGCACAGCTATCGCCGCGTTACTTCTCTGTTAAGTTCAAAGAGATGATCGGCATGTCTGTGCAAACGTATATTATACGTTCACGCATTGAACGTGCGGAGCATCTGCTGCATCATGAGGGGATGAACGTTACGGAAGTCGCGGATGCGCTCGGCTATCGCGATATTTTCTTCTTCAGTCGCCAATTTAAGCAATATACGGGCCGAAGTCCATCGGAGATTCGATAACATGAAAAAGAGGCTGCCTTCGTAGTAGATATCTACTTGAAGGTGAGCCTCTTTTGCGTAATGGATCGTGTTAGACCCAGCCGAACAAGCGCGCGAGCTGAGCGGTTGTAAAGGTAACTGCAATAGCGATGCCAAGTGGAATAAGAGCGGATAACAACGTCCACTTCTTGCTCTTGGTCTCCTTGTAGATATTGAACAGTGTCGTTCCGCAAGGATAGTGGAGCAGGGAGAACAGCATCATATTTAACGCCGTCAGCCACGTCCAGCCATGGCTTACGAAGATTTCTTTAATGTTGTCGATGCCATCGGCATCAACCATAGCGCCAGAGGATAAGTAGCCCATCAACAGAATTGGCAGTACAATCTCATTGGCTGGAAGGCCAAGTAGGAAAGCCATAATGATGAAGCCATCCAAGCCAAGGAGCTGACCAAACGGGTCAAAGAAGGCTGCCATATAGTTAAGGATACTGTCTCCGCCTACGAAGGTATTGCCGAGTATCCAAGTAATAATCCCTGCTGGAGCGGCAACAATGACAGCGCGCTTCAATACGTTCCACGACTTATCGCGAGACGATAACAGGATCGTCTTCCATATTTGCGGACGGCGATATGGAGGAAGCTCCAATGTGTAATGTGTCGGTACGCCGCGCAGCGCGGTTTTGGACAGGACCCAGGAAACCGTTAGCGTGACCACGATGCCAAACAGCACCATTCCCATGACGACAGCGGCGGTAGCGAATGTATGAAGTCCGCTCGTTGCGCTCACTGTCAAGAAGAGGGAAGCAAGCAAGATCAACGTAGGCCAGCGTCCATTGCACGGAACAAAGTTATTCGTAATGATCGCCAGCATTCGTTCGCGCGGCGATTCAATGATTCGAGTAGACAGGATCGCTGCGGCATTGCAGCCGAAGCCCATCGACATCGTGAGCGCCTGCTTGCCATGTCCGCCAGCTCGTTTGAACATGCGGTCCATATTGAAGGCAACGCGCGGCAAGTAGCCGAAGTTCTCCAACAGCGCAAACGTAGGGAAGAAGATGGCCATAGGCGGCAGCATCACGCTGATGACCCAAGCTGAACCGCGAAATAGACCTAGAACCAAGATGCCATGCAGCCACTCCGGAGCGTGAACGGCATGAAAGAAAGCTGTAATATAGCCTTCTATAACGGCGAACATATCAGCAAGCATAGCAGAAGGGACGTTCGCTCCAGCAATCGTAAGCCAGAAGACAACGGCCAGCATAGCCAGCATAATCGGAAAGCCCCATATCTTAGACGTTAATATGCGATCAAGTTTATAAGTGCTGGAAAGCTTAGTCTTATCCTTATACTGCACAGCCTCACTGCATATTTCGCTGGTAGTCTTATAAATATCGCTTACGATGCTGTCTCGAACGCTGTCTCCGCTTGACATGCTGCGGGCTCGATCCAACAACGCGTCAAGTGAAGCGGCATTAGTGGCAAGCCGTTTGTCCATAAGCCAGCACCTCCTTCGTCTGTAGATGATCCTCGCGATTCAGCCATTGCTTAAGTGAAGACAGCAGACTTTCATCTCCATCCAACAGCCGCAGCGCCACCCAACGAGCGGGCAAGAGATCACCGAGCATCTGCTTGATCGATGGCTCAAGCTCACTCAATTTGTGTTCAATATCCTCGCTATAAGCGATGTGAATCGGATTCGGTATGATCTCGCCGGATGCAACCTTCAGGACCTGCTTCATCAATTCTTGAATGCCAGACTTGTTGCGCGCCGAGATCGCTACCGTTGGTACTCCAAGCTTCTGTTCGATCGCTTTCACATTAATATGGATACCAAGACGCTTCGCTTCATCCATCAGGTTAATGCATACGACGACGCGATTGGTCATTTCAAGCACCTGCAGAGCTAGATTGAGGTTGCGCTCAAGTGATGTAGCGTCAAGCACGACAATAGTAACGTCCGGTTGTTCAAATATGATATAATCCCGCGCAGTCTCTTCATCAGCGGAATTCGAGTACAAGGAATACGTGCCGGGAAGATCGACTAGTTTATATTCCACATTTTCAAATGTATAGATGCCTTCCGCGCGAATGACGGTCTTTCCCGCCCAGTTTCCAGTATGCTGACGCAGTCCAGTCAGCGTGTTGAACAAGGTGCTCTTGCCTGTATTCGGATTACCTGCCAAAGCAATTGTATAGGATGCCATTAGACTACCCTCCTATCCGTTCTCCCCAGATTAATGAACTTTCTTCACTGCGCAGAGCAATGGTCGTATTGTTGACTCGAAATGCGATCGGATCTCCCAATGGGCTTTTCTGCAGTACTTCAAGGGTATTGCCAGGTACAAACCCGAGATCTAATAATCGTCGGCGCATGACACCCTGCACTTCGATTCGAGTGATGCGCAGGATGCTGCCTGTTCCTGCTTCGTGTAAAGTCGTAATGGTTGAAGTCATGAACGTGACCTCCTAATTTTCGTATAGGACATAAAGTTTGCCGAGTGCAACTTTTAAGGTGCAAATGCCGCTCTGAATTAAAAGATTGATACAGTATAGTCATGTAAATGAAAATGGTTCTTACTCTGCTAAGTTAAATTTAGTATACACCAATGTTTTTTCGCATACAACAAAATCTTTCTCGTGTGCAACACTTTAGGTCTAGTCCAACTAAGTGAAAATAATCTCAACTCTATGATTTTTTTCACTTCTCATGAGAACGATTATCGGTTATAATAACTGATAATGATTATCAATTCGGAAACGCCGTTTGAAAGGAGCAATATTAATGAGTGTTGTATTTCCTCTCGTGACGACATGCTTGTTTGTAATTACAGGAATATGTTCCATGATCGTCATTAATCATCACCGTCGCGTTCAATCCTGGCATGCTCAACGAAACGCTTCTGATCTATAAGAACGAACTTCTTAACAATATTCTCAGGTCGATTCAATATTTAGAAACCAAATATATGTGTATGAAAGAAGGGGCTGTCCCAAAAGTAGATTTATTCTACCTGGGAGAGCCCCTTATTTTTCGGCTCACTAATGCGGTTGTAGCGCCTGAGATGTCTTTTTAGCATCTCAGCCCTCGCGCGAGCTGAATGTGGAGCTGAGATGAAGGTTTTTGACGTCTCAACTGAGATAGACTATTCGATGATGGCGAACTCAAGGTTGTCCATTCCTAGTTCTACAGCTATTCTATAAAATCGATAGCTATCTACAGGGGGCAGGAGCGGACACACGAGCCGCTATTTGCAGCAAACACCACTAATTCGCCATACTAGCGGACCGTAGAGCCGTTATTTGACCCGAATAAGCCGTTTATTGCTAGTTTTGAAGCAAATAGCGTCTTCTGAGTCCGCAAGCCCTCAAAGAATACCCCGAAATCATGAAATAGCGGCTCCTGTGTCCGTTCAAGCGAGGGTCATACTACCTTCCTTACTGTCACCGTATGTGCTATCGGACAAAAAAACCGCTGATCCAGTCTCATCGACTAGGTAAGCGGTTTTTTATTGGTGTAGAAACAAATAAGGGTTGTCCCAAAAGACATGAGAAAAATGACTTTTAGGACAGCCCTCTTTGTTTTTGACAATTAATTTCCAGTCGATGCAAGACGAAGTAAAAATCCTCGGCTTCATGTAAATATCCTCTGTTTTCGTCGATATAGCCACCCCGTATGATGTAGTTACCTGATTGGATTCAAATGATGAATTTCTGTGGTAGGGAACTTGAAGGAGGATACAGATATGGAGCATGGCAGAGAAACAAATTTGAAAAGGGGCCATTCATTATCTCAGATCTGGATGAGGTTAGCATCTTCATCTAAGTTTGTAGGTTATTTGTTTGTAGCGCCCATCCTCATATTTATGGGGATTTGGTTTTACTATCCATTATTGCAGTCTTTTATATACAGCTTCCAGGATATCAGCTTCCTGAATCCGGACGCTGCTAAATTTATTGGGCTGCAGAACTATACCGAGATGTTGAAGGATCCC
The DNA here is from genome assembly GCF_058791835.1 of Paenibacillus sp. EB106-04-04-XG159. Classification (NCBI taxonomy): domain Bacteria; kingdom Bacillati; phylum Bacillota; class Bacilli; order Caryophanales; family Paenibacillaceae; genus Paenibacillus; species Paenibacillus sp. EB106-04-04-XG159. The sequence goes on from NZ_JBYTDY010000004.1 coordinate 160,126, forward strand.
GACTTCTGGGGAGCATTGAAGAACTCTGTTATTCTGACAGCGGTTGCTGTACCGCTGCAGACCATCATCGCGTTGCTCATCGCGGTGGGTCTGAACAAAATTACTCGCATGAAGACAGTGTTCCGCACTTTGTACTATCTGCCTTACATTACCTCTACCGTTGCCGTAACAACTGTATTCATGTATTTGTTCATGCAGCAGGATGGTATTGCTACGAAGTTCTTCACCTTATTCGGGATGGATGACGTATCCTGGTACGCCAGTACTAAGTATGCCTTGCCATTCTTAATTATACTGACGGTTTGGACATATGTCGGTTTCTATGTGGTGGTCTATCTGGGGGGGTTGCAGAACATTCCTAACGACATCTATGAAGCCGGCATGGTAGATGGTGCGAATGCGTGGCAGCGCCTGCGTTACATCACGATTCCAATGCTAAAACCAACGACCTTCCTCGTGCTGACATCCGGGTTAATCTTTGCGATGCAGATCTTCGACCAGCCGTATGCACTTGCTCGGAATGGTTCGCTTGGAAGTCCTGCAGGGGCAACGAGCACCATCGTTATTTACTTCTACAGTCAGGCGTTTAACTTTAATCGTGCCGGATACGGAAGCGCCGCTGCATTTATCATTTTTGCGCTGATCATTCTGTTTACCGTTATTCAAAAACGCTTTGTTAAGGAGGACATCTGATCCCATGAATAATCGAGCAAAGACATTCATTCGATATGTCCTGTTATCACTTTGTTCTATCGTATTTATCATCCCGTTCGGGTATGCCATCTACACCTCTTTATTAAGCAAGAGCGATATTGGCCAGTGGGTCGGAATTTCGAAATTGACGTTCGAGAATTACAAGGACGTATTCATAAACTCGGATATGATGATATGGTACATGAATTCTATCATCGTTACGTTAGGGATTCTGATCGGGAATCTAGTCATCAATACAACGGCCGCCTATTCGCTGTCTAGATTGAATTATCCGGGACGCAAACTAATCTTCTTCATTATTATTGGGATGATGATGGTCCCTTACCAGGTAACCATTATTCCGATTTACTCCATGATTGTTAAATTAGGATGGCTGAACAGTTATCAAGGTCTAATAATTCCATTCATGTTCCAAGGCTTCTTGGTCTTCCTCATGCGGCAATTTATGATGAGTATTCCGAAAGAATTGGAGGAGGCTGCGGAAGTGGACGGAATGACCAAGATCGGGACCTTCTTCCGCATCATCCTTCCGCTATCTAGAGGAGCGATCGCAACTCAAATAATTTTCAGCTTCACAGGGACTTGGAACTCGTTCGTATGGCCTGTTACGTTAGTCAACGACAGCCGGTGGTATGTGTTGACGGTCGGCTTAAATACGTTGAAGAACCGCTATTTCGAATGGCCTAACCTGACGATGACAGGGGTTGTGCTGCTCACGCTGCCGATCATTATCGTATTCCTGATCTTCCAGCGTCATCTGGTTCAAGGGGTTGCAACGACAGGCTTGAAAGGCTAATGACGAAAAGGGAGAAGGAGGCTGTTCAAATGTTGAGATATGATATGGGCGAAGCGGAGTTGAAGAATTGGGTCATTGCAGAGACGGCATTTGATGTGAGGCATTTGGCCAAGTATGAGACGATTATGTGTCAGGGCAACGGCTACATGGGCATTCGAACCTGTACGGAGGAATCGTATCCGAAGGAAACGCGCAATTGCTTTATTGCAGGCACATTCAATAAATTTAATGACACGGAAGTAACCGAACTCCCGAATATCGCAGATGTCACGGAGCTGGGTATTTATATTGATGGGGAACGATTTCATTTGGAGAAAGGGAGTATCGAGCAGTATTCGCGGGTATTGAATCTCCGAATTGGTGAATTAACTCGTCGTGTTCGCTGGCATAATGGCAAGGGAAACATCATTGAGATGGTATTCCGCAGATTCGTATCTTTGCATAACAAGCATCTGCTCGGTATGAAGGTAGAATTGACACCGCATATGGCGTCAGAGATTACGATAAAGTCCGGGATTAACGGACAAGTGACGAATTCCGGTGCGCAGCATTTCATTGAAGGGGATAAACGCATCCAAAATAAGAAAGTTATTCAGTATACAGCCACAACAACGGAATCGCATATTCATGTGGTGACCCATTGCCAGCATCGGTTCCTCGTTGACGGTACGGAAGTGAATACAGAGCCGCGTCTCTCCATTGAGCGGAGGAAGGTTACTGTAGAGCACAGTTTCTCGCTCGAATCGGGACAAACCTTGGTTATCGAGAAGATCGCGAATATGCACACCTCCCTGGATCGGGAGCATGTGGATCAGGATGCAGCCGTATTATGTGCGGAGTCGCTTCAGGAATTGTGTCAAGAGGCGTTGAAAGGCTACGAGCAGCTGCTGGAGGAGAGCAGCGAGGCGTGGTTGAAGAAATGGGAAGCGTCGGATATTCAGATCCAGAGCAAGAACGATTTCGATCAACTGGCGCTTCGGTTTGCGCAATATCATCTCGTCCTGATGGCTCCGGCTCATGACAACCGGTTTGGCATTGGAGCGAAAGGCTTGACAGGCGAAGGGTATAAAGGACACTCCTTCTGGGATACCGAGATATTCATTCAGCCTTACTTCTTGTTCTCAGAGCCTGCTACAGCCCGCAAGCTGGCCGAATATCGATACCATACGTTGGATGGAGCCCGCCGCAAGGCAGCAGCGAACGGATACCAAGGCGCCATGTATCCATGGGAGTCAGCCCTTACGGGCGATGAAGTCACCCCGGAATGGGGTCCTGTGGATGTGGTCACGGGGACGCCTACCAAGATCTGGACAGGAATTATCGAACAGCATATTACGAGCGACGTGGCTTACGGCGTCTGGCAGTATTACCTGGCTACGGGTGATCAGGAATTTATGGACACCAAGGGCTACGAGATCATCATGGAGACAGCTACCTTCTGGGCCAGCCGCTTGACTTGGGACGAATCCAATCAACGTTATGAGATTCGAGGAGTCATTGGACCTGATGAGTATAAGGAGCATGTAGACAATAACGCCTTTACGAACTACATGGCTCATTGGAATATGCGGACAGCGATTGCTTGTCATGACCAATTGCAGCAGGAATCATCGGCTGTATGGGAACGCTTAAATGAGCGACTGCACCTTCAAGCAGCGTATAAAGAATGGATTCAGAAGGCAGAGCTGATTTATCTTCCGCAACCACGGGAAGCGGATCTAGTCATCCCGCAGGATGATACGTACCTGACGAAGCAAATCATTGATTTAACGAAATACCGCAATCAAAAGGAAGTGGGCTTGATCCTAGAAGACTATAACATGGATCAAGTGAACCAAATCCAAGTATCGAAGCAGGCTGATATTATGGTGCTCTTCTATTTGCTCGAGCATTGCTTCAGTAGTGAAGTGAAGCAGGCCAACTGGAACTACTACGAGCCGAAGATGCTCCATGATTCTTCGCTCAGTATGTCGACTCACAGCATTCTCGCTTCGGATTTAGAAGATATGGACCTTGCCTATCAGCTGTTCGAGCAGGCAGCAAGAATTGATCTTGGACAGAACATGAAGTCTTCGGATCAGGGAATCCACACAGCTTCCATTGGCGGCATCTGGAAATGTGCCGTATTCGGATTTGGCGGCGTGCGTGCGGTTAACGGTCAGCTTCGAATCCAACCTCAGCTGCCGATATCATGGGATTCGTTATCCTTCCCGATCTATTGGCAGGGGGATCTCTTGAGAGTTCATATGACGCACGACACCTTTCACATTGTAAAGGTTACGAATGTGCGGCCGTCGCTCAGTTTAACGGTTCAGGGACAGCAGTACACCCTTTCAAATACGGATGCACTGACAATTCCGCTGGCTGGAAAGGAGAATTCTGTTGGACAACTCCATTAAAGCGTTTATTTTTGACCTCGACGGCGTTATTGTGGATTCTGCAGAATATCATTATCAAGCTTGGGGACAGCTTGCAGCGGAGCTCGGCATTCCATTTGACCGTTCTTACAATGAGCGTCTGAAGGGTGTTAGCCGTATGGAATCTCTGGAGCTGATTCTTACGAACTCGAAGGATGATCGGACATATACGCCATCCGAGAAAACGATGCTGGCAGATCGCAAGAACGAGAACTACAAGCAGCTCATCCAACAGATCACGCCGGCGGATCTGCTTCCCGGAATCGCACAGCTATTGCAAGATTTACGAAACGCTGACATCCGGATTGGACTCGCTTCGGCAAGTCACAATGCACCGATGATTGTGGATCTGCTGCAGGTGGCAAGCTATTTTGATGTCATCGTGGACCCGGGTACATTAAAGAAAGGCAAGCCCGATCCCGAAATCTTTCTGACCGCAGCCGCGCTGCTTGGAGTTGCGCCGGACAGCTGTATCGGAGTGGAGGATGCCGAGGCCGGGATCGAAGCGATTCGACGTGCAGGGATGTTTGCCGTTGGCGTGGGAGATCCAGTCTCCATGCAAGCAGCAGATATGGTGATATCGCATGGGGATGACATGAACTATGCCAATATCATCGAACATTGTCGAAAGTTAACAAAAAAAGTCTATTTATAAATAAGAGGCATGATATGATTGAGTCAGGAAGCAACTTCCTGATTCAATCTTTTTTTCAGTGTAGCTAGCGGATGGTGAGGTATCGATGAGAATGGTTAAATTCAAGGATCGGAGCATTAATCAGAAGCTATATATTACGTACCTGCTGCTTATTGTTATTCCGCTTGTATTGATTGGTTCGATCTCCTATTATTATTCGAGTTCTTTTCTAGAAGGGAGAATTGTGAAGTCCTTCAAGGAACTCAATCAGCAGATGATGACAAGTACAGATACATACTTGAAAAGTATGCTTCGAATCTCGGAAAGTCCGTTCTATGACGAAGAATTGCTGCACATTTTGTCCAAAAATTATGAGGATTTCGAATACCCGATGTATGAAAAGTCTCGTGACTACAGATACATCAATGATGAATTTTTCCGAAAGATTTTTCTATTTAATAATGATATTGATTCCTTGATCATTTATGCGAATAACAATGAATCGGCTTATCGCAAAGGGTATCAAGTTATTTATAACTATGACTATACGCCTTTTGAGGAGCCTTGGTTCCAGCAGATCGAGAGCAAGCGGGGTCAACCCGTCGTTGTTGGACTCCATCCCGAGAAGCAAGTCAGCAACAACAGTCCTGTTATGTCAGTCGGTCAGGTGATTGTCGACCCAAGCACAGGTCAGAAGCTGGGTACCTTCATTGTAAATTTCCGAGATACGGCATTGCAGAAATTGTATAAAGGATTAAATTTCGGACCTGAAGCAGAGCAGATTATTGTCGATGAGAATCATACGATTCTATTCAGTACCGATAGCCAAGATATAGGTCGAAAATTTCAAGATAAGGTAAGTTTGGATCAAAAAGAATACTACATTGTCAACAACACTTCTGCTGTCAGCGGATGGACATTCTATTCTATCATTCATAAACAAGAGATGTTTCAAGAGGTGTACCTCGTACGGAATGCTATTGCAATCATCATGGCGATTATCGTGTTAGTGGCTTTTGGTATGGCATTTTTCGTATCTAGGGGCATTACGAATCCTATTATGCAGCTTAGCCGAATGATGCGCAGAGTGGAGAAAGGCGATTTTAACGTTACGATCGATGTGAAAAGCCAGGATGAAATCGGCGGCTTGAGCAATTCCTTCAACACGATGACGAGGGAAATTCAACAGCTGATTGACAAAATCAAGGATGAGGAGCAGCAGAAGAGAAGCGCGGAAATGAATGCCTTGCAGGCGCAGATTAATCCGCATTTTCTCTATAATACATTATCCGTTGTAAGGTGGATGTCTCAGGCGCAGATGGCAGATAACATTACGGAGACGTTGGATTCCTTAATTCATTTGTTATCCTTCTCCGCTCGTAATACAGAGGAATTCGTGTCGATTGAAGAAGAAATGACATTCATCCAAAATTATATCGCGCTGCTTGAGCTTCGGTATTATAACACATTTGATGTAACGTATGATGTGGACGAAGAGGTGCTGCAGTATCAGACACTTAAATTTATAGTACAGCCGTTTGTTGAAAATGCCATATTCCATGGATTTACGGATGAGAGTCAAACGTATCAGCTCTGTGTAATCGTCAAGCGCTATGATCAGGGAGTTCGATTCACGATCCAGGATAACGGCATTGGCATGGACCAAGCCCACATCGACCGTCTTATGCATGCGGCAAAAGGCCAGCAGGGAATGAATTCTATCGGTGTACGAAATGTCGCTGAGCGTATAAAGCTTCACTTCGGCCCTCAATATGGTGTGCAAATTCATGCTTCATCTGGGGAAGGGACCATCATTCACATTGATATTCCAGTATTGATCAGCACGAAAGATACTTCTCCTAAGGAGGTTAATTGTTGATGAGAGTCCTTATTGTTGATGACGAATCTTTCATGAGAATGAGCTTGAAGACATCGCTGGATTGGGAATCCTATGGGTTCCAAGTTATCGGGGAAGCGAACCACGGCCAGGATGCCCTGGCCAAAATAGCGGAGTTAAAACCGGATATCATGCTATTGGATATTAAAATGCCGATTATGGATGGTCTTCAGGTATTGGGAGCATTGCAGGAATGGGATCATCCGCCGAAAGTCATTGTGCTTAGCAGTTACAAGGAATTTGAATATGTGCGGGAAGCGATGCGTTTAGGCGCCGTCGATTATATTCATAAGCCTAGCTTAAATGAGACGGGGATGTTCGAGACCCTCCAGCGTGCGCGCGAGGTGATTATGCGGGAACGAAAGCATACCGATGAAATGGAGCATTTGCGGCAGAATGCGGAATACGTGAAGCCTAATATGAAAGCGCTGTTTTTTAAAGGGTGGGCTGAAGGCTCCATTCGCCATCAATGGGAAATTGAAGCTAAGCTTAACGAATACGATATTCACCTGAAGCCGCCCAATCTGGTCTGCTTCGTCATGCACATTGATCAGTTCTCCAAGGTGAAGCAGCGGTACAAACAGAATATGGAGTATTTATTGTATTTTTCAATTCAGAATATTTTAACGGAAGTGCTTCGCAGATACGATGAGGTGGAATTTTTCCAGCATCATGAGAACAGGTTTGCCATCTTAAAGTCCTATTCGGGCATACGGAGCGAGCAAGAGATTTATAGTGAACAATGGAATCTGATTAAGGCTGTGCAGCATGCGCTGCGGAAGTTTTTGAATGTTAGCGTTAGCTTTGGGGTGAGTGCTCTACATGCAAGTCTGTGGGATATGCCGATCGCGATCAAAGAGGCGGAGAAGGTTTTGGAGCGCCATTTCTTTTATGCTGAGGCAGGTGTGAGCTTTTTTCAGAAGCAAGCAGATGACATGAAATCTGAAGATGATCTAATGAAGAAGTATATCTCAGAAAGAATTCAACAGATCAGACAGGAAGCTGAACATGAACAATGGGATCGGCTGCACACATCGATGGAGAGGCTGTTTGAAGATCTTCGTCAGAGCCGGCAAATGTCAAGACAGGAGGTGCTGAGAATCGCAACCTATCTTCACTTTGCGTTCAGCAAATCCTATGAGGGGGAGGACGGCCTACCGCTGACTGGATTCCCTACGTTAGAGGAATTTGTAGAAGTAGAAACCCAGCAGCAGTTCTACGAGCTCTTGGTGCGGGAGGTTCAGCTCATCCAACAGAAGAAGAACATGACTGCTGCCTCCCAGAAAATGAGCCCTAAAATTAGACTCGTCCTGGACTATATCCATGGCCATTATGATCAGGATCTGACGTTGGAGGAATTATCGCATTACGTAGGATTGAACAACTCTTATTTGAGCCGCTTATTTAAAGAACAGACGGGGATGATGCTGATTCAGTACATTAATCAATACCGGGTCAATAAATCATTGGATATGTTGATGAACAGCACACTCAAAACCTATGAGATTGCAGAGAAAGTTGGCTTTAAGAGCACGGACAACTTCTATATCGCATTCAAAAAAATGGTTGGATATCCCCCGAATGAAATTCGCAAAAACCCGGATCTGATGAGTCGATATGAAATGATGTAAAAATCTTCGGTCTCATGTAAAGATCTTCTGTTTTGCGTACATTGTTATCTCATTATGATAAAAGTACGTCGAACATATTGACGAATAGGATCAAAAAAGGGGACAGAACAGATGAAGAAAGCGATGACGCTTCTCCTGTGCTGCATTATGCTCGTAGGTATGTTAGCAGCTTGCGGCTCTAAAACGACAGACACTTCAGCAAATGGAGGAACGAAAGAAACACCTTCCACGGAACAAGCGGAGAAGCCTGCTGATCCCGTTGAAGTAACAATGGCTTATTGGGCTAATGCCGCTGAACAGAAAAACTTCGAGTTTATGGTGAAAGGCATCGAAGAGAAATATCCGGAAGTTAAGGTAAAGCTTCAGCAGTATCCGACAAGCGATGAGTTCTGGAAAGCGGTTCCGGCAGCAATTGCAGCCGGTGTGGGTCCTGACATTATCGCGATGTCCGATGAGGGCAACTATGAGTATATTGCGAATGGTGTCCTTGAGCCGTTGGATGAGTTGATTGGTACAGTCGGTTTTGATAAGAGCCGAATAACGGCTTCGTTATACCAAGGCTGGACCGATAACGATAAATTGTACGGTATTCCTTATGACTCTTCTACGTCCATGCTTGCGATTAACAAAGACATGTTCGACAAATCCGGTATTACCAAATATCCGGAGACGATGGATGAAGTGCTGGCTCTAGCAAAAGCAATGAACAAAGATGGTGTGAAGGGGATTGTAGGAAGCATTGATCCGTTCCACATTACACAATATGTTCATGCGTTCGGTGGCGGCTGGAACTTCGGTAAGACGATTAACTCTGAAGAGAATATCAAAGGGGTTCAGTTCTTCGTAGATATGTTCTTGAAAGAACAAGTAGCTATTGCACCGATCGAGATCGGCGCACCTTGGGACGGCGAAGTATTCTCGAAAGAAAAAGGAGCCATGTCCACTGCGGGTCCTTGGTATGTGGGCTACTTGAAAGAAGCGAATCCAGAACTGAAATTGGTAGCGTTGCCGATGCCTAAAGGTACGGTAGAAGCACAAAGCGCTTACTCTCACGGTCTATCGATTCTAGCAGGAAGTAAGAATAAAGAAGCAGCAATGAAAGTGATCAATTACGCATTGCGTGACGAAGCACAATTAGACGCGATTGAAACAGTAGGGTACTCGCCGTCTGTATCCTCTTTGCTGCCGAAATATTTGGAGAAATATCCTGATTTGAAGCCTGTATTTGATAACATGGAAAAAGCGGGCAAGCCGTTTGCTTATCCAAAAGAGACCAAAGCATTCCACGCAGACCTGTTAAAAGGTGTGGAAGAGATCATCTTCAAAGGCGGCAAGAAGCCTGTTAAAGAATTGCTCGATGAACTGCAGCAGAAGTACGGACAGAACTAATAAACGACATCACTAGTCCATGCAGAGGAGTAGAAGAACCACTTGTGATTTCCTTAAGGTAATCTATGGGTGGTTCTTCTTCTCTGATCGTATTACGATATCCAACCTGAATGCCAAGAGGATATATCATTCTGAGGAGGTCAAAGGAAAGATGAGGATGTCATTTAAGAATGTGGTAACAAAGATTTTGCTCGTATGTTTGCTGACTGCTGCTATTGGTCCGATGCCTTCCGTTCAGGCAGCAACCGAGTTTGATGCAGGGGGAGGGCAGGTTATTGGCGAATATCCACTGCATTTGACCAAAGTGGGGAATCTCGATTGGTTGCATCTTAAGGGTAATGCAGCGGGTCAAATCCAGGAAATCCGGAAATCTGGTCCCAGCTCGGTAACTTACAACGTCTACGGCGAAACATCGACCGAGGGTAAGGAAAATAAGGGCAGCGACACGAACTACATGTCGTATACCTGGACTAATGGCGTTGTTGAAAACTCGATTCAGGATGTTACAAATGGATTGAATGACAGCGGTTTCGGCGTATTTTATCCGAAGGCGAGTCGGGATGCTGGACCGTATAACAATGTCGGCTGGAATATTCAAGTCGCACCGCAGCCTAGTGATTCTACGCTAGTGCTAGGGATCGGCATGTGGCAAGCGGATGTAGATCTTAAGGTTTATATGAATGACGACAGCGCTCCGGCAGTAACCGAAAGTGTTTATGCCGATGGCGTTTCGAAAGTCTACCTGTACCAGGTGAAAGTGCCTGCTAATGTGAACCTGAAAGTGGAAGGTCGGCTAAGCAAAGTTCGTTCGAAGAACGGCAACATGTCATTGTCCGGGGTCGCATTGAGCAGCGCGGCTATCGCCAATAAAGTGCCACTACAAAATGAATACAATCAAGTCTTTAACATGACGCAAGGAATTTATACGGATGAGACGTGGCAGAGCCTGGTTACATCCCGTGAAGCAGCCAAGAGCGTGCTGGAGCAAGTTGACGCTACACAGCAACAAGCGGATAATGCGCTTCAAGCGTTAATCGTTGCACAAAATTCGCTGTTGAAGAAAAATTCCAACATTGTCATCGATTTTACAGGTAATGAGCTTAAAGGGTACACGTTTGGTTCATCAAGTACAACCGGAAATCAGAAGGAAAGATATCAAACATTTACGGCACCGGATAATATCACAATGAAATATGTGCAAGTGAATGCCAAAAGATACAAAGAGCCTGTAAGCGACATGGTTGTTCAGCTCTATTCTGTAGAAACCAACGTGCCAGCGACACTGCTAAAAGAAACTAAAGTGAGCAGCGACAGCATCGTGGATGGCGGACTTACTACGGCTGAAATGAGCTATGATCTGGAAAAAGGGAAGCGTTACGCGATCGTACTGACTCAGGAAAATCTTCAATCCAGTGGATACTATCATTGGACGACGATGCCTTCTACCGTAGAAACCAAGAAAGAATTCTTCGGAAAATCGGATAAAGGCAAGTTTCTTCCTGAGTACAATATTGGCACGGGAATGCTGAGAATCGTGAAGAAAAGCGATGTTGATCTGACCTCTTTGCAGAGCAAGATCGATGATATGAAGCAGTACAATCGTCAGCTGTATACCCTGCAAAGCTGGTCTGTACTCGAGTCTGCTTTGAATACAGCCAATGAATCCATGGCCGATGTCGATGTGACAACGGAAATGCTTCAAGCGGCTGCAGACCAGATCGACGCGGCGTTTAATGCCCTCGTCCTTGCTAAAAACTTGGATACCGTTGCAGTACAGATCGATGCGATCAGTCAAGCTGTTTTGAAAGGCTACACGTCTGAATCCGCGCAGGCTTTAGAGCAAGCGATTACTGGAGCGAAAGCCGTTCAAAACGGAACTGATCAAGACCGGGTCAAGGCGTATTCGAAAGTGTTTAACGCCCTGGACGCATTGCAGCTTGAATTGAAATATCAATACGAAGTCAATCCGAAAATGACGGCGGGCTTTGGTTTCGAGGGTGACAAGAACTCATCACTGTCATTCCTTGACGGATCCTACCAAATCGGCGGAATTCGTCCGATGCAGCATGGACCGATTGCGCCGAAGCAAATGGTTACGTTTGGCGCAACAAGCGACGCGAACATCAAATGGTACAATGCGGAAGGCTACTTGCCGGTGTTTGTCCATGAGTTTACTAATAACGATATGGACTACAAGATCGAGACCTTCGGCAACAAAAAGTCGGTAGAAGGCAAAGATTACGTCATTAACTATTCGCGAGTTACGGTTACAAACAAATCGAGTGAGACACGTCTTTTGCCAGTAGTATCTTCGAATCTAGTTCTGATCAACCAGGCCGCTGACGAAGTATTTACGATTAAATCTGGCGAGACCGTAGTTAAAGAGTACGCTATCGAAGGCGATAAGTATGAGTACTTTGATGCGGACAAAACGAAATTCACATCCCTAACGAGAGATCAAATTTCTAAATTAGGTACGTTTGACAGCAACTATGGTGAAATGAAAACGTACTGGAACAACCGCATGGCGACTATCGTAGATCTGGACCTGCCGAATAAAGAGCTGGTCAATGCGTTTAAAGCCGGCTACATCTACGAGATGATCATTAAGGATGCTGAGTATCTGCACGTAGGTGAGAACGGTTATGCACGACTGTATTCCCACGATACGCTGGGAATTGTTGTTCAATTGATACAAAATGGTGATTTTAAGCATGCGAAAGATTATTTGAAGTCGATTCCTCTTACCGGCGGAATTAATATCGAGACCGAACAAGTGGATCCGAATCAGTTCTGGGATGCCAACTGGAAGCTGCCTTGGGCTTATGCCGTATACCTCAGCAAAACGGGCGACATTTCTATTTTTGATGATACGATGACGGCTGATGACGGCTCCGTAGGAACGATTTTTGACAAGAGAGTCAAATTCGGCGCGAAAAGCATTCAAAGCGACCGTGTCGGAGACGGCGGTATAATGAAACAGACGAAAGCGATCGATACGACGGGATACTGGACGATCGACAACTACTCTGCCTTGACGGGCTTGGCATCCTACGAGTATATTGCCCGCGAGCTTTACAAATCGAAGGGCGAGCAGAAATATCTGGATGAAGCAATATGGGCTAAAGATCAATATGATAAGCTGCTCACCGATTTTACGGCTAAATTGCAACAGACGATTACCAACAAAGGTCTGAATTACATTCCGGCATCTGTTGTACAAAGCAATGATGAGAACCGGATGAAGGATCCCCAAGATGCGAACTGGGCTTCCATGTACCTGTTCGGAAGATGGCTGTGGGATGGGTACCTGTATGGTGCAAACCAACCGGAAGACAATATTAACCTGACCATGTTAGATGACACGTATGCTTACGGTATTGAAAGACGCACCGCTGCAGGGGTAACCGATTCTCCATACAATTTCGGCGGATACCCTCACGGCTTTTATTCCAGTTCTTACAATGCCGGTTACGGCAGCGCGGCGCTTCGCGGCGAAGCGTACAGAGACATGGGAATCAAAGCTTACGAGTTCATGATTGAAAACTCCATGAGCGGACCATTCAGCTGGTGGGAAGGCGTGTATGAACCAGCTGCTTCCAGCCCTTGGGCGACCATGAATGACAGCTACGGCGTTCGCAATACTCCAGGCGGCGGCGGTTCGGCGCAGCATATGTGGGGACAGGCCGTAAACTCCAAGGTGCTTGTGGACTCCCTGATCGCTGAACGAATCTATGATCAGAATACGAAGTACGACATTATCGTTGGCCGCGGGATTCCTAAGGAATGGGTTAAGGACGCGGATAAGAACAACAATGTGGTAGCCAAAGTTCAGAACTATCCTGCATTCCAAGGCGGAAGAGTAGGGTACAGCGTGGTCAGACAGGCGAACAACCTTGTGTTCACCTTCAATACAAGTCTGGAACAGGCTAAGGCGGATACAAGCAATGCTCAATTCAGCATCCAACTGCCTAGCATGGTGAACAACATTAAGAAGACTTCTGCAGGTGTTGTGGACAATGCCAAAGGTATCGTTAGCGTTCCGCTTGATACCAAATCGGTTACGATCACGTTGAGCGATCTGCCTGAAGGCAGCGATAGCGGCAATAACGGCAACAATGGAAACAATGGAAACAACGGAAATAACGGCAATAACGGAAATAATAACAACAATAATAACGGTAACAACAATGGTAATAACGGCAACAACGGTAATTCGGGCAACCAACCGAAATTTAGTGACATCACCAATCATTGGGCGCTTAAGTCCATCATGAGCGCGGTAGAACACGAGATTGTCAAAGGTTATGAAGATGGAACGTTCCGTCCCAATAACGAAGTGAAACGCAGCGAGCTGATAGTGATGATTGGTCGCGCTTTGAAGCTGCCGCAAGAGGATATAGCTCTTTCGTTCAAGGATGCATCCAGCATCCCAGCATGGGCGAAATCCTACATCGCAAGTGCGGTGAAGTCCGGTATCGTGAAAGGGTACGAGGACAACACCTTCCGTCCTGATGGTAAAATGACCCGGATTGAATTCGTGGCGATGGTAGCACGCGCACTTGATCTGAAGGGCAGCACAAATACGCTGCCGTTTGCTGATGCTGATCAGATTCCGGCATGGGGCAAAGACTACGCTATAGCAGCGTATGAAGCAGGTCTGATCCAGGGCAAAGGCAATAACAAGTTTGCTCCGAACGATCCCTTAACAAGAGCCGAAGCGGTTACCGTACTTATGAAACTGGTTAAATAAGGACAGGTGACTATTCCGAGGCGGTAACGTTAGTTGAAATGAACCCCTTAGAATGGATATTGGAATAAACCCTTGGTTTATCCGATGAAATTTTAGGGGGTTCATTTTTTTATGACGGATGGTCAAGCCAAGTGCGACAGCTCGTGCATGAGGAATGTCCAATTTCATTTGAACAGCAATTTGTAAGAGTCATTGAACTTTTTTGGTCGGAGCATTATTTGATGCTTATTTGGGCAGCGCCCAAACCAGAGATTTACAAAGGGTTACCTCGAAGTGCATAGGTCATGTATAATGATAAGAGGATGGCGCCTGCCATCTTCTTACTTCATGTGTCTCATATAATTGACCTCATATGTTCAGTCACAATTCGTCATACCTAACGCGTTACCATTAAACGGAGGTGCACGAATATGAACATTTCACTAGTTGCGAGACCGGAAATGACAGCTGCTGTTATCAAAACAGAGCAAAACGGCTTCGATGTTCGACGAGGCTGGAGGGATATTCAGACGCTGCTGCAGGATCATCCTAATCGAATAAGCATGGATTATGGCTTCGTCTTTATCCCGGAATGGCAGTGGGCAACTGGAGTAAATATGCTATGGGTGGGCGTCGAAGTGAATAGTACAGTGACGCTTCCTGAAGGAGTAGAAACGATCACTATTCCAGCGCGAAACTATGCGAAGTTAACGGTGAAGGGTGATCGCATTCATATGGAGCGTGCATATGTGGCTCTAAATTCCTGGTTCGGCAGGCAAGGCTATACGAGAGACACCTCGGAAGGCTCTATGAGCTTTGAGGCGAACCGTCTGCATCCGATCAATCCGTTTGAACTTCCTGCTGATAAGATACAATCCTTTGATTATGACATCTATGCTCCCATCAAGAGATAACGCCGATTCACCATAATTTGTACAGTGTGTCAACATTTCTGTTAAAGTCAACAATTGTCGTATTATGGTTCCTGTGTTATGCTCTTATTCTCAAATTATTTTTATAACTGGATTCGATTCAATTACCGATATACATATAGATTAGCATTCTCAACTAGATTTTAAAGTAAAGCGGGGACCTCTTATGTACAGCAGTTATGGCGAACTGTGCACGGAAGTGTATAACTTCACGAAGCCTGTAGGGCATTCGTTCGGTAGAGAAATCGAATATTATAAGGAAAGACTTATTGACTGCGAGGGTTTAATCTTGGAAGCGGGAGTAGGATCTGGAAGAGTGCTAATTCCGCTGATGGAAGCAGGACTTCAGATGGAAGGGCTGGACTCCTCTCCAATCATGTTGGAATCATGCAAGAGCCGATGTGATGAGCGTGGCTTGAAAGTAAACCTGTATGAGGGTGAACTACAGAAGTTTAAGCTGCCCAATCGATATGAAGCCATCATTATTCCTGCGGGATCATTTCTGCTGCTGGAGAAGCGTGAGGAATCATTAGCTGCATTAGAGCGATTCCATCATCATCTGAAGCCAGGAGGCAGACTTATAATCGATTTATTCTTGCAGGATGAATTCGAGTCCAAAGCGCCTCGTCTCTCAACCTACGAGCTGCCGACAGGCGATATTATTACGTTGGAGAACCGTATCGTTGAAGTTAGCCATCTTCATCAATATGTCATTCGCCATCTTAAATACGAGAAGTGGCGCTCCGGTCAGTTGATTCAATCCGAGCTGCAGCGCTTCCCGCTGCGTTGGTACGGCCTGGAGGAATTCAAGCTTGTGTTGGAACGTTTTGGGTTCCGCGATATTGTAGTATCTTCAGATTACGAATACGGCAAAGCCCCATCGAACGACCGTCAGACTTACACCTTTGAAGCGATTCGCGCTTAGCTTGCAGTTTTATTTATAGAAGAGACTGAACAAGCAGTCTTCACTTGGAGCGATATATTCAGTGAGAAAGAACCTTCAAACCACCACACGAATGTGATGGTTTGAAGGTTCTTTCTTTTGACATCACAGCGGCCGATGGCGCTGCGGCGAGCCGAAACTATAGCTGAGACGTCGAAAAACAACGTCTCAGCTCCAAAATCGGCCCGCGCAAGGGCTGAGATGCAGAAAAAAAGCATCTCAGCCTCTCACACCGCCGCGGCGAGCCCAAAACAAAGGGGCGGACCCCAGTACTTATGGTCCCGCCCCTTGAACTTATACAGAAGCCGCTATTGCACGGCTACTCCCAATATTTATGCAGCGCAAGCTTGGCAGCAAGCGATTTGCTGGCTGCGCGACGCTGCTTGCGCAGAGCGGACCGCTCTGGAGCTGATTCGTTCAGCAGCTTCTCCTCGTCCGTTTCCGGAATGATCTGCGGAACCGGACGAGGACGCCCGTCCTTGTTCATCGAGACGAAGGTGATGAACGAGGTTGCAGCTACGTTTC
This sequence comes from Paenibacillus sp. EB106-04-04-XG159, assembly GCF_058791835.1. Classification (NCBI taxonomy): domain Bacteria; kingdom Bacillati; phylum Bacillota; class Bacilli; order Caryophanales; family Paenibacillaceae; genus Paenibacillus; species Paenibacillus sp. EB106-04-04-XG159. Next base: position 176,736 of record NZ_JBYTDY010000004.1, read on the forward strand.
GCTCACCCGTGAGCAGATCCTCGGAGATGACTTTCACGAATACTTCCATGCTCGTCGTTCCGGTATGTGTCACATACGATTCCAAGCAGACAGAATCCATCTCACGGATCGGTCGGAGGAAGTCAACGGAGTCAGTGGATGCCGTAACTACGCCGTTGCGGCAGTGCCTCATTGCTGATATGGAGGATACTTCATCGATTAAACTCATTAATTTTCCGCCAAATAGTGTCGAGTGATTGTTCATATCATTAGGGAATACGCGCCCAGTCCGAAACACAAGAGAATCTTTGCATTTCTTAGGTTGTAGGTTAGCAGCGGAATGCTGGGACATAGGGATTACATCCTTTCATGCTTCAATCTGTGAGTTTATTATTATATACGATATATTCGTATTATGCAGTGAGATTGGACATTCTACAGTAGGTTTCCAATTAATAGAAGATAGCTTATAATATAGGTCATCCTGAGTGTTGCACATTGTTCACTTGGGTAACGTGAAGCAGCATTCGAGCTTAGTGATGTTCAGTGCCGGCAAATGGAGGAGAATTTATGTATAAAGCAGTCATATTCGACCTGGATAATACGTTGATGAAATTTGAGGAATGTGTGGGCAGCGCAATGCAGGAAATGAGGCTGACTCATCAAATACATATCGATAACGAGACAGAGTGGAATGCATTTCAGCAGCGGTATATTGAACATTTCGTCCGTCATTGGATGGATTATCTGAAAGGTCAAGGCTTCAAAGATTTGAAGGAAATTATGACGTACACGTTTAAAGATGCGCTCACGCCAGAGTATACCGATAACTATGAACGGTTCGGGAGCACCTATTGGGAGAACTTCTGCCAAAGCAGCATATTTGAAGAAGAAGCGGAACAGGTGCTGAATGAGCTTTACAGCGGTGTAAAGCTTGGGTTGATCTCCAATGGACATGGCGAAGCGACGCGCGGCAGGCTGACGAAGGGCGGTGTCTTTCACCTATTTGATTCGCTCGTTATATCGGAGGAAGTCGGAGTTCGCAAGCCGGACCCTGCGATCTTCGAGCTCTCATTGCACGAACTTGAATTGGAGCGCCATGAAGTATTGTATGTAGGTGATTCATTAACAGATGATTATGTGGGCGCACTTCATGCAGGCGTGGACTTCTGTTATTATAATCGCAAAAATAAAGCTTTCGACGAAGAAATTAAACCTAAGGCTGTGATTAGTCGTTTAGGTGAATTGGTGAAGCTGATTCAATCATAAGGGAAGGGTTGAATGCGATGAAATCCTTGTTTGCTTATAATTGGCAGGTTCGAGATGAATGGTTGATCTGGTGCAGCCAGCTACCGGAAGAGGAACTTCTAAAGGTACGTATTGGAGGAGCAGGCAGCATTCTGCGGACACTGTTCCATATTATCGATGTAGAAGAAAGCTGGATTCAGGCGATGGCAGGCGGCGTTGTCAAAGACCCCGTATATGAAGATTATGCTTCGTTGGATAAAGTGATCGCATTTCACCATGCATGCCGCCCTGTGGTGGCTCAGTTCGTTGAGAGCTGGCAAAGTGATCGGGATAACCATAGGTTCGTGCCTCCTTGGATGCGTGAGGGCGATAAATCCTACACTTATGGAGAAGTTATGCGTCATACTATAGCCCATGAGATACATCATATTGGTCAGATGTCGGTCTGGGCGCGTGAGCTGGGGCTGAAGCCGGTATCGGCTAACTTCATAGGCAGAGGCTTGGATTGAGGCTCCAATACGGTATAAGCTTGCAGGTTTACAGCATTCTCAACAGTTGGACAATAGGCTCGATCCATAGAAAAAGACGTACATTATCGGTTTCGATGTTGTACGTCTTTTATTTACTTGCATGGTTTTGCGTGAATAGTTCCAAGTGTTTCACCCATCATCACCTTGTCACCAAGCTTTAGCTCTGGACTAGGTGTGAAGGTCCCCGTATCCGTCAACAGCACAACCGTAGAGCCAAACTCGAAGAAAGCGAGTTCTTCTCCTCGTTCGTACGACGCCTTCACCTTATCGTCAACATAGCGTATGCTGCTTACATTAAGTGCGCCTACCTTCACGACAGCCGCTTCGCCATACACATGCTGGATGTATGTAATGAGTCGTTCATTGCGACTTAGCACGCGAGGCATATGACGCAGTCCGAAATCGTTAACAGGATAAACCTTGCCGACTACATGTTCGCTCTCAACTGTCTTGCCTGCAACAGGAGAGTGAATGCGGTGATAATCAGACGGACTTAGATACAGAACGAAGTAATGGCCATGCTTGTACTTCTGCATATGAGGTGAATGGTGCAGCAATTCATCTAATGTGTAATCCTGCCCCTTCACATTGAGAATCAAACCGTCCTCGATTGGTCCCATTCCGGTAATCAGCGCATCAACAGGGCTGACGAGCAGATCTTCGCCCTCGGCAATTGGACGCATCCCTGGCTTTAAACGGCGCGTGAAGAAATCATTCAAAGATTCATATTCGTGAATAGCCCGCTCCGCATCTTCTACTCGAATACCGTAGGACTTTGCGAACTTAGGGATAAGCCTGCGGCTGGCGCTGGAAGTCGCAACCATCCCAGTACAGCGGGACACCCATTTTCGGGAAGAGAGTTCTGTTAGCAGTCGCATTAAGGACTTCATGGTTAACCACCTATAGTAAGGCCGCCAATGCAGGCGCCCTGTGCGTATTAAGGAACCGAGATCCAGTTCCTTTGGCTATAATGGCACAGAACGCCTTATATTTCAATAAGATGATGCATGGAGATGCAATTTATACCGTTATCGACCGTTGAATCAGCCCAGCTCCGTATGCGATCGGATTCTCATATGTGGCTTTCCAAACCGCAGTTTGATGCGCCTCAAGAAAGCTGTAACGCTGATCTCTTCCATTGCATTCGATGAAGAGAGGTGTTCCATTCGGAGAGATGCCGATATCGAGTCCGAGATCAGCCATATGGGGAAGTTCGCAGGAGAGCCGCTCTGCTATACGCAGGGACAACTGGGAGACGCGCTCATGAAGTACGGAGAAGGAGATGTCGGGTAATGCTGCCGCAGCGAGCTGTTCGAATGGCAGCACTCGTCCTCCCTGTGCGACATTCGTTACAAACGTATGAGCGGGAGCTACCTTGCCGACAATGCCTGTAATCTGCCATCTGCCGCTCAGCTCACGCTGTACGGATACGCGCAGATCAAATGGTCGGCCATGGTACCGAGTTAGCGGCAGCGTTTCTTGTACCAAGTAAGTCTCCTTGGCAATCCGCTTCATAACCACTCGCGGCAGCCCATCAGACCCACACTGGGCAGTTCTCCATACCCGCTTGCCCGACTTGGCGCGTATGGCATATTCCGCTCGCCATCCGTCATCTGTCCGCTCAGTCTTCATGACACCGCGACCAATGCTGCTGTTGTCTGGCTTCAGAATAAGCGACTGATGTCTCATCATCATCTCAGCTATGGCGTCCCGTGTTGCAAGCATCGTCTCGGGCAAATGCGGCGCGATGCTCGGATCTTGGAGCAGAAGCTCGTGAATCGTCAGCTTGCCGTAGCGGTTCACTTGGTTGTAGATGCATATATCGCGGCTCGCAAGCAGGCGCAGCTTCGCATGCGCGCCAGAGCGCATATAGATAGCACGGTTATGAATGACACGCGGCAGCGGCATGCTCTTGCGCTCGTATCGATTGCCGCATCGAACGTAGGCATGCACTTGCATCGTTATCGGATTAATATCTTCCAACCGAAAATATACGGGCTGCACATCGTGAAGATTTGCCGCTTCCTCATAATTAAGAATCGATTCATGCTTGGTTCTGCCCCGCACGAGACCCCGCAGCAAGTTGGAGTTGAACAAGATACCGATGCGATTATTGATCATGAACGCTCCTCCAGTCAGCCTATACGATATGTACGCTCCTAGTAAACTAAGGCGTGTGTAATGCATCTTATGTGAGGTAAATAGCCGAGGTATGGACGAGTGCAGGCCGCCGAATGTCTATATTTTACGTTGAATGAGTGAGGTGATGCGAATGCGGCTTCCTCGGGTAGCGGTTGTTACACCCGGTACATTCCCTATTCCTTCCGGCGCCAGCAGCTCTGTAGAAAGAGTCGTCGAATATGTCGTGAGTCTCGCTTCTAATCGCGTAGCTGCCCGAATCTATGGCAAGCAATGGCCGGGTCAAGCGAAATCGGATACCGTGCGAGGGGTGAGCTGTGAACGGGTTCGCGCTTCCAACAATCGAAAGTATATTCAAAGCATCATTCGACTGCTGGCTGAGGATCAACCGGATATTATTCAGATTGAGAACCGTCCGCGTTTCGTGCTTGCTGTACGTCGTGCGTTGCCTTCAGCCAGAATATGGCTGAATCTGCATTCGACGACGTTTATGCAGTCGAGGCATATTTCTATTCGCCTGCTCCGTATGGCGCTGCGAACGGCGGATCGCATATTTGTGAACAGTCGATTCTTGTATGAACAGGTTGTCCGAGCAGTGCCGGAGAGCAGCGACCACATCGTTATCAATCCACTGGGTGTTGACGGCAGCAGATTTATTAGCCGTTGGAGTGAAGTAGGCGCAGAGCGGTATTTTTCGGGAAAGCAGCTGCATGGTTGGGAACAACGAAGAATTATACTTTATGTGGGCAGGCTGATTCCCTTAAAGGGAGTTCATCATCTTTTGCAAGCTGTACCATCCGTCGTCAACCGTCACGAGGACGCTCTGTTCGTTATCGTCGGCGGCGCATCCTATGGCAGAAATCGGAAGACTCGATATGTGCGTCGACTGGAACGGCTCGGACGCCGATATCCGCAGCATGTACGCTTCATTCCTTACGTATCTCATGAAGAGATCCCGTCCTGGTATGCGATGGCAGAGATTGCGGTTGTGCCGTCTGTTGAGAGAGAAGCTTTCGGTCTAGTTAACTTAGAAGCGATGGCAACCGGTATCCCTGTAGTCGCTACCCGTGTTGGCGGTATTCAAGAGGTCGTAACAGATCAAGTGACTGGACTGCTCATTGCACCTCAGCATCTGGCGCATCGGCTTACGGCAGCGATCAATCACCTGCTTGGCGATTCAGCACTGTGTGAGCGGATGGGGCAAGCGGGGGTCGCACAAGTGGAGTCCTCGTTTACGTGGCAGCGAACAGCGGATCGTTGGGCAGATGAAGTGTATGCTCGCATGAGCTTGAATGACAATAGAATAGATACTCCGCTTGATCCATTTGTGACGGGATGATAGCCCAATGCATATGATGGCATAGGCATAGACTGCAGCCCGTTAGAAAGGAGAGTGCGCATGAAAAAGAATAATGACAGCCGCTCGGCTTCAAAAGCTGGGAAATCCAGAAAACCCAAATATTTCGTAGATAATCCCAATACTTCAGAGCTAGGCATGCTGGATCGGATGAAGAATATCAAGAAGCAGAGCGACATCACACAGCCTGTTGCTAAGCTTAGTGCGGTAACCGAGCTGACCCCTGAGGCACAGGTGGAAGAAGTCATCTCGAAGAGTTGGCCAGAGGAGCCTGCTGTAATGGAGATGCCGCTTCCCGTTGTTGTGGACATCCGCGAGGAAGAAATGGTGACGCAGCCTGTGTTGGAGATAACTGCTGTTAGGGAGGCGCCTGCCCCAGTTCAACCCATCCAGTCAATCCAGCCCATCCAACCTATCAATCCCATCGAAGAGAAGATGATCGAGGAGCGGTTCGAGGAGCGGTTGACAGAGAAACGCGGCGGTCGACGGACGAAGGCATTTATCTATACCGATGACATAGCGGATGAAGCCGTCACGCTCGAAAAGATTGCACCTCATGCGATAGACGGCTCTAAATTGAAGCGTGAGAGTATCGACACAGACACGCTGCATGACTATTCGGTAACGAATATTAAGTTGGCGGACGGATCGGTAACAGGAAGCAAGATCGCTTCGGAATCGATCGCAGGAGAGCATCTGATTCGCAATGCAATCTCGGGCAGCAAGATTCGAGACCGCTCGATTACTGGCGAGAAGATTAAGGATGGCAGCATTACGTCTTCGAAGCTGGCAGATAAAACGATCGACGCTTCTAAGATTGCGGAGAGCTCGATAGACACCAAACATCTGAGGAAGCTGATTATATCGAATGATCTGCTGCAGGATCAGGCGATAACGTCAGAAAAAATACGCAGCGGCGCGATTGAGACGGAGAATCTCGCTAACGATAGTGTTGATACATCAAAGCTTGGGGACGAATCAGTCACCAGTTCGAAGCTTAGAGAGCATGCAGTAACGGGAGATAAGATATTTCCTGGTTCCATAGATGGGACACATATCGCTGACGGCAGCCTAACAGGCAGTGTGATCGCAGACCATTCGATAGAGGGACGTCACCTTGTCCCCCACCAGATTCGCAGTGAACACATCGAAACAGGCTCCTTATCCGGCTTGCTGATGCAGTCTAGATCGCTGAACAGTGAACATCTGTCCGACAATGCGATTGAAAAGCGCCATATTCAACGTGAAGCTATCCATCAAGAGCATATCGCCGAAGGAGAAATTCACGGTAGACACTTTATTGATTATAGTATTACTTCAAGTAAATTGGCGGATCAATCGGTTACGACAGTTAAGCTTGTGGAGCATGCTGTAACCTCTTCCAAGATTGCAGATCAAGCTGTCGTTCCGCACAAGATCAGCGAAGAAGCGGTTCAAACTCACCACATCGCGAAGCAAGCCATCGGTCCAAGCCAGCTTGCACCGCTTGCTGTTAACGCTCAGCACATTCAATCCGAGTCGATCGGCGGCGATCACTTGGAATCCGATTCAATCGAGGAGCGCCATCTTCGATCGGGAGCAGTGACTTCTAGACAACTAGCATCAGGTGTTGTTCAGCACGTACACTTAGAGCCTGGCGCTGTACAGACGGACAGCTTGCAGGATCATGTTGTGACCACTAGCAAGCTCGCTGCCTCCAGTGTTACTACCGGTACAATTGCCGATGCCGCTGTGACTGGAAGCAAGCTTGCCGATACGAGCATCATTTCAACGAAGCTGGCAGATGAGAGTGTTCTACCGCGCCATCTGAAGCAGGGCTCTATCACCTCGAAGGCGATCATGTCTGGCGCTGTTCACGAACAGCATATTGCGCCAGGTTCAATTACCGAAGAGCATATCCGCGACAATTCGATTACTTCATCCATGTTGAAGCTGGAGTCGGTTGGCAGCGATAAGATGATGCCGATGTCTATTCGCGACCGTCATCTAGCATCAGGCGCAGTCCTCTCACACCATCTGGGTGATCACGTGGTCACATCGCTGAAGCTGTCGCCAGAAAGTGTCTCGACCGATAAGATCAGCGACATGGCGGTGACATCGAGCAAGCTGGCTAATCGCAGTGTAACGGCATCGAAGCTGGAGAGAGACAGTGTAAAGTCTGAGCACTTGGCTAACGATATTGTCGCAGGCGTTCATATTAAAACGCATTCGATCGAGAGTCATCATCTGACAGAAGGCTTGATCTCGACAGAGCATTTAGGATTTCAAGCGGTCGACAGTGCCGCGCTGCGTGGAGAAGCCGTAACATCCGAGAAATTGGCTTCTGAGTCGGTTCATGCCTGGCATCTCGCGCCAAACTCAGTCGAAGAGCAGCATCTGGCAGAAGGAATTATTCGTTCGGATCATATTCAGCCTGATGTGATCGCGGGCTATATGCTGCAGGAAGAGTCTGTATTGGCAGACAAGATCGCGCCAGGTGCGATTGAAGCACATCATATTGGGCCGGAAACGATCCTTGGCAAGCATATTAAAGCAGAGACGCTGCAGGGATACCATCTGAAGAAGAACAGCATTAATATGGCTCATCTCGCACCGGAACTGTTAACTGGCGACTTCTTGTATGACAAGAGTATTGCTGGAGCTAAATTGAAGGATGGTACGATTACAGATACTCATCTCTCTGATGCTTCAGTAGGCTCATACCATCTGCAGATTGGCTCCGTAGACGGTTATGCCATAGCTGACGGCTCAGTGGAGACGCGTCATATTGCACTAGGACAGGTGACGGCTGAGCATATGGCACCGCAATCGATTCAGCGTGAAGCACTGGCGGATGGCGCTGTCAGCCGTGAGCAATTAGCTGCTGATGCTGTTGATGAGCAAGTGCTCCGAGCTAAAGCTGTTAACAGCAAGCACATCGTTGCGAATTCGATTAATGGCAATCATATTGCGGTGGATGCTATACACTCAGGGCATATATACTCAGGCGCAATTGAAGCACGGCACCTCGAATCGGGCATCGTCGATTCTCGCCACCTGGCGGAGGGAGCGGTACTGCCACATCATCTTCGTGAACAAAGCGTACATGAGGCGCATATTGCCGCAGATGCCGTGTACACGGATGCGATCGCAGACTTCAGCATCATATCCTCCAAGCTGGCGCCTGAAGCGGTGCAAGGGGATCATCTAGCGCCATTATCGGTACACTCCCATCATCTTGCGGATCGTGCGATTCGACCTTATCATATCCGTGAAGCGGCAGTAGAACGGGAAGCCATCGCACCAGGCTCGGTAGACGGTATGCGTCTTGCGCTTGGAGCGGTAGGGGATGTGCATCTGCAGGATGAAGCGGTTGAAGAACGAGCCATTCAATCTCAGGCTGTGACCTCTGATAAGCTTGCCGTTCATGCGGTATCCAGTGAGCATCTGCAGCCATTCTCGGTAACTTCGCAGCACTTGCAGCCAGAAGCGATCACGACAGATGCCCTGCAGGACGGATGTGTAACATCAGAGAAGCTGGCATACGGTTCGGTGGATTCGACACACCTGGCAACGAACTCCGTTCAGACCGCTCACATCGCGGATGGAGCAGTTACCCAAGAGAAGCTGGCGGAGGAGATCGTAAGCGGAGAGCATGTTCGATCAGGCTCTATCTTCGCGAAGCATCTGCAGCCATTCTCGGTAGCTTCGCAACACTTGCAGTCAGGCGCGGTAGCTTCGCAGCACTTGCAGCGAGAAGCGGTCACATCGGAAGCGCTGCAGCAGGGAAGCGTAACATCAGAGAAGTTAGCGTACGGTTCCGTGGATTCGCTGCACCTGGCAGCGAACTCCGTTCATAACGCTCACATTGCAGATGGCGCTGTTACACTAGAGAAGCTGGCGGAGGAAATCATAAGCGGCGAGCAAATTCGATCAGGTTCTATCTTCGCGAAGCATCTTCAGCCCGGCTCGGTAGCTTCGCAGCACTTGCAGCAAGACGCGGTCACGGCGGAAGCCCTGCAGGGCGGAAGCGTAACATCAGAGAAGCTAGCATATGGTTCGGTGGACTCGCTACACTTGATGGAGAACTCCGTTCAGACTTCTCACATCGCAGATGGTGCTGTCACTCTAGAGAAGCTGGCATACGGTTCCGTAGATTCGAAACACTTGACAGAGGGCACCGTTCAGGCTGCTCATATCGCGGATGGCGCTGTAACGAGTGAGAAGCTGGCAAGCGAGAGCGTAAACGGCGAACATATCTGTTCGGGTTCCATCTTCACGAAGCATCTGCAGCCTGACTCGGTGACCTCGCAGCATTTGCAGCAAGAAGCGGTCGCGACGGACACCTTGCAGGATGGATGCATTACTTCAGAGAAGCTCGCCTATGGTGTGGTGAATTCCATGCACTTGGTGGAGAATTCGATACAGACCGATCACATCGCGGTAGGCGCTGTAACGAGTGAGAAGCTGGCAAGCGAGAGCGTA